>DEBL01000309.1 GCA_002348535.1 Deltaproteobacteria bacterium UBA2957
GTGGGTCTGTGGAGGGTGGACTTGGTTCAATGGAACTCGTTCGAGTCGCATCGTCTGCACCGTCTGTGCAGCCAATGGCGATTGTGAACACTCCAATGTGCAGCAAGCTGCGAAGCATGGTGAACCCCTTGTCCCAAGTCAATTTTTACAGGGGCTGTTTGAACTAGATCAAGTGAGTCGGCGACTGCATGCATCGAATAGGTGCAGATTCCCTGCGGTGGCGTGGAGAAAAAAATGAACTTGAAACTCGGATTTTTGATTGAAAAAGTTGATCCGGGTCAAGAGGTAAAGCGCGACACGGAATAGTTGTGGTTTCCGGCACGCCCGGCGACTTTGAGCGCCCGTCCGTGCTCGCGAGGGCGGTCTCTCTGCTTCGAGCCGTGTGTTCATTTTAAATTTAGGGCGGTTTGATTCAGGCCGTGCGGGGTGCTGGAGAGACCGAAAAGGCCGCCCACCCTTGTGCAGCAGCAGCGGCGCACACCGCTTGGGGATCTCGAGCCAGCGCAATCACAACACCGCCACCTCCCGCACCGGCAAGCTTTGCTCCGGTTGCACCGGCGGCAATGGCGGTGTCCACGATTGCGTCGAGAAGTGGGGTCGACACGCCGATCGCCTGGAGGAGGCGATGATTCTCACTCCACGCCGCGCCGATGGCGGGCAAGTCAGCCCGTTGCAATGCAGGAAGGGTCGTTGCGACTAAGTTGCCCATGCAGGCGAGGTATTCGGCATTGCGGGTCAGGTTGCCCGCAACCGTTTCCACCATGGTTGCGGTGTTGCCTGCACCGCCGGAGTCGACCACAACAATGGGCAACTGAGGCAACTGGATGGGCTCAAACACAGGTCCGGCTTCAGTACGTCGATACAGCATCGCCCCCCCATGCATGCTCACGGTGTGGTCAATGCCAGACGGTGAACCGTGAAACACGCGCTCTACTGCAAATGCGCGTTCATTTACCGCATCTTCCGTTTCGGCACGCCCTTCGCGTTGCAGAGAGGCGCGAGCCAAGGCGACGGCCAGTGCGGCCGATGAGCCCATCCCGCGCCCAATGGGCAAGGTGGAATCAATGTGGACGCCAACCCCATTCTGGGGGAGCACACGATGCAGTGCTTCGCCCATTCGGGGGTCGTCGATTGGTGAGTTCTCCAGACGGGTTGGGCCCGGGCGTTCATCAAGACGGACAGTCATGCCTCGGTCCACAGCCATCGCCAACGCGGTGTGGCCGTAGACCACTGCGTGTTCGCCCATGAGAATGATTTTGCCCGGGGCAAATGCGGAGGTGCTCATGACCGAAGGCGCTTGAGCGCATTCCGGGCGGCTTCGATGGAAAAGTCCTGCGCGTCCACCAAGGCCGTCACTACATCACGGACTTCATCCGCCGTTGCGCCCGCATCTGCGGCGACATGCCGAGCATGCATCCGCATGTGTCCATGCTGAATTCCCTCGGTCGCGAGCGCGCGGAGTGCACCGAGGTTTTGGGCGAGTCCAACTGAAACCATAATTCCCGCAAGTTCCCGTGCGCGGGGGTTCCCAAGGATTTTGAGATTGGCGGCGACGGTTGGATGCGTTTTCAGCGTTCCACCAACCGTTCCAACCTGCATGGGAAGTTCGATGGCACCGTGAAGCACGCCATCCCGCACCTTCCATCTTGTGAGGCTCCGGTATTGGCCATCGCGCGCAGCCCAAGCGTGTGCGCCTGCCTCGATCGCCCGCCAATCCTGACCGGTGGCAATCGCGACCGGGTCGATCCCGTTCATGGTTCCTTTGTTGTGAGTAGCGGCGCGCCACGGGTCAGCCCATGCAAACCGGTAGGCGCTCGCAATCCCCTCAATGACGGCAGCACCATCCAAGTTGGGTCCATCAAACAACTCGCTCGGAAGGGCACAGGAGGCTTTGGCCAACCGGTGCGATGCCAGATTCGAAAGAATCCTCAGCCCTACGCGTTCACCCGATAGTTCTGCGACATCGGGTGCGAGTCGCTCGGCCACTGTGTTGACCATGTTGGCGCCCATGGCGTCGACGCAGTCCAACACAAATTCGAGCACAACCATGGTCTCTGCAGGCTCGCCCGGTTCGTCGTAGACCACGTCGCGGATGTACATGTCTCGGAGACCACCGCCGCGCTCGACCAGGCGAGGATGGATGCCGGCAGCCTTTTCCATGAGCGCGGGAAGGTGTGACTGGAGCTGTTGTTTTACCGCCTCGGGGTGGGCGACCTTCATGAGCTGGACTTGACCAATCATTAGGCTTTCATCCACCTCGGTTCGAAAACCGCCAGCCTTTCGCACCAATTTCGCCATGTTGGATACGGCTGCGACGACGCTGGGCTCTTCCACGGCCATCGGAACAACTGCATCGACTCCGTCGATGAGAAAGTTAAGGCCCACGCCAAGCGGGAGTGCGAAGGTTCCGATTACGTTTTCGACCATCAGGTCGGCAGACTCGACCGAAAGGGCTGTCGCATCCAAGGCCGCGACTTCTTCGGTCTGGAGGTCGGCATGGGCCTCTATGGCGGTTCGCCGCTCCCCCGGAGGAAGCTTGTAAAATCCCGGAATTCGGCTCGAATTGGACATGCCAGGGTCTACCCCCACGAATGGTGCACGGCAAGTTCCGCCGGTTATCGCCGCTTGTCAGACCGTCCTGCGCGGAACCACGTCTCGAGAAACATGGACACTTCAGGCCCATCGCCAAAGCGTCGGATGAAGTCTGAGATGGGCATAGCAGGTAACGTTTTACCTGTGTACAGTCCTTTCACAGCGAGGCGAGCGGAAATGGTACGCATGGCTTTGTCGTCCTCGGCTTGAATGATCGAAATCATGTCGTAGTCGCCTTGGGTGAACCACGCGCCAACGAGCTTGCCGCCGTTGTCTTGGATGATGCGCGTGATGTCTTCGACCGCCTCTTTTTGGTTGCGGAGGGCCTGAATGCCTTGTTCGGTGAGTTTGAGAAGTCGAAAAAAAGTCATGCATTTCTCCGTTTTCGATCGGGTCTTCCGGCGGACACTGTAACAAGAATTAGTAAGGCCGTTCTCAGGCAATTGCCGTGTCGGGTCACTTCGTTACAGGAGAGATTCAATCGGAGTCGCCCCATGGCCGTCGAGTCGTTTCGTTCCGTCCCTGATATTTTCCTTCACCGCGTTCGGTCAACCCCCGACTCTGTGGCGTTTCAATACCCGCTTCGGGGCGGGTGGGAAGAAATGTCATGGAAGGACGTGGGTGTCGCAGTACGTGAGATTGCCTTGGGCCTGAGCGACCTCGGCCTTTCATCGGAGGAGCGCGGCGCGATCCTATCGGGTACGCGGGTTGAGTGGCTGCTCGCCGACATTGGGATCCTCTGTGCGGGGGGGGCGACGACCACGATTTACCCAAGCAACACGGGCGAAGAGTGCGCCTACATCATCGCCGACTCTGAGAGCAAGGTCGTGTTCGCGGAAGACCAAGACCAAGTGGAAAAGCTGTTGGCCGAGCGCGACAACCTTCCATCGGTCAGCCACGTCATTGTCTTCGACGGGGCAGCCAGTGTCGATGGATGGGTGCTAACGCTCGACGCGCTGCGCGAGCGCGGGCGTGAGCTGCACACGGCGGAACCCGACCGGTACGAATCAACCGCTCGGGCCGTGGAGCCTTCACAACTCGCCACACTGATCTACACGTCTGGAACGACGGGTCGGCCGAAAGGGGTCGAACTGACCCACGATTGCTGGGTGTTTGAAGGTGAAGCCATGGAGGCCATGGGGTCGATGTCGGCTACCGACAAACAGTTGCTGTTTTTGCCCATGGCTCATGTTTTCGCCAAGGTCCTCGAAATCGCAACCATAAAAATGGGCATTACCACGGTGGTCGATGGGTCGATTGACAACCTCGTCGCCAACATGTCGGAGGTGCGCCCAACCTTCATGGCGGCGGTTCCGCGGGTATTTGAGAAGGTCTACAACAAGGTCGTAGCGGGAGCGAATGAGGCCGGCGGTCTCAAGTTACGGGTCTTTCAGTGGTCCATGAAACAGGGCTATGCGACCAGCCGAATTCGCCAGCAGGGTGGTGAGCCGTGGGGACTCCAGTCGCTCAAGTATGCGATTGCTGATCGCTTAGTGTTTTCGAAACTTCGAGCCACATTTGGCGGCAACATCCGCTTCTTCATTTCCGGCGGTGCGCCCCTGAGTCGGGAAATTGCAGAGTTTTTCCACGCTGCCGGCATTCACATTCTCGAGGGCTACGGGTTGACGGAGTCGTGTGCAGCAAGTTTCGTCAATCGGCCCGATGCTTACAAGTTCGGTACGGTGGGGCCACCGCTGCAGGGCGTTGAGTACAAGCTTGATGAAGCCGATGGCGAAATTCTTATTAAGAGCCGAGGCGTGATGCGAGGGTATCGAAATCGGCCAGAGGAAACCGCTGCCATGCTCGATAATGGATGGCTCCGAACCGGTGATATCGGGGTGATCGAAGATGGGTATCTAAAGATCACCGACCGCAAGAAAGACCTCATTAAGACCTCGGGTGGCAAGTACATCGCTCCACAGAAGCTGGAAAATAAACTCAAGGCGTCAAGCCCGCTGGTGAGTCAAGTTTTGGTTCACGGCAACCGCAGAAACTTTTGCTCGGCTCTTGTGACCTTGAATGAGGAGGAGATTGAGAAGTGGGCAGACGCCAATGGGCTGGGAGGGCAATCACTCGCTCAACTCGCAGAACATGAAGAGGTTCGCGCCCTGATCTCACCGCTCGTTGACGCCATGAACGCTGATTTGGCTCGCTATGAAACCGTAAAGAAGTTTGCAATCTTGCCGGCTGATTTCACGCAGGAGACGGGTGAGTTGACGCCGACAATGAAGGTGAAGCGCAAGGTTGTCGAGGCCAAATACCAAGAGGTCTTGGACGGCTTTTACACAGGGGCGCTCCAAAGCGTGCAATGAAGGGCGACGGAATGGGTTGCCCTCGGGTATGATCTCGGTACTGGCTGGGAGGTCGGATGAGGAACCTGTGGATCCCATTGTGTGCGGCATGGCTCGCGGCGTGCTCGTCGGACAAAGATGTCGTTGACGGCGTACCGGTCGAAGGCATGGAAGACACATGCGAGCCGGGTAATCTGCCCCCATTCACGGAAATTACCTCCCACAGCGATGGTGATTTTGTCGCGGACGGCTCGACAGAAACCTTCGAAGCCTTTGTCGGCGACCCGGACGACCCGCTCAGTTCCTTGACCGTCAACTGGTATGTGGATGGTGTGTTGGTGTGCGAAGACGCGCCGATTTCAGATGACGCCAAAACCTCGTGTGACATCCCTGTCGCGGGCGATACGTCCGTCATTCGCGTGGAGGTGATTGATCCGGACGGCTACCGTGACGAAGATGTGGTTGTGGTCCGGGACCTCGACGACGGTGAGCCAGGAAACACGCCGCCCGATTGTGAGATCACTGCGCCCCCAACGGGTACGATTGGAGAACCGGGTGCTGTGGTTGAGTTTGAGGGGCAGGTTTCCGATGCCGAAGATGAACCGATCGAGTTGGACATTCGGTGGGTGACCGACACCATTGGCGAGTTGGGTTCGGATGGAGCAGATGCCAGCGGTGCAGTCTCGGTGACGACGGCGGCTCTCCCCGTGGGCAGTCACATTGTGGGTCTGTATGTCACAGACACCGATGGGGCGACGTGTGTGGACTGGATTGCCTACGTGGTCTCGGGCGAAGACGACTCCGATAATCCGCCCGTTGTGGTCATCACGAACCCCGATACCGGTGACGAGTTTCGATCCGGAGAGTCGGTCACGTTTGAAGGAATCGTGTCGGACGTCGAAGACGCAGAAGAGTCGCTGGACATTGTGTGGGAGAGCGATGTCGATGGCGTGCTGAATACGGATCCCCCGGGCGAGGACGGAACCATCGGATTCTCGACGGCCGGGCTGACCCCGGGAGAGCAGACCATCACCGTGACGGTGACGGATTCTGATGGCAATACCTCTACCGATACCGTGGTGATTGTGGTCACCGAGAATGCAGGGCCGAGCGACCCCTTGGTCGAGATTGTTCCAGATCCTGCCTACACCAATGATGACCTGTTTGCGGTGTTGACGCGATTTGCAACTGATCCCGATGGGGATCCGATTGTGTACACATACACATGGACGGTAGACGGTGAGGTTTACGCGGTTGGGTCATCCACCTCCGTGCCCGCATCCGCCACAGTAAAAGGACAAGAGTGGTGCGTGACTGTGGTCGCCTCCGATGGCGTGGAGACGTCGGGATCCGATACCGATTGCTTGGTGGTCCAAAACACCCCTCCATCCATCGAGCGCGTCACCATTGACCCCGATTCGCCCACCACGCTTGATGCCCTGACATGCGCCTACGAAGGCTACTTCGACCTCGATGGGGATCCGGATTCCTCGCGATACGCATGGACGATCAATGGTGTGTTCGCTGGCTCCGGATCGACGCTTTCTACGGGGTACGCCGGCGGCGATGTCGTGACGTGCACGGTGACTCCGAATGATGGTGAGTCCGACGGTGAGCCGAAGCAGGCTACGGTGGTGATTGCCAATGAGGCCCCCGACCTGCTGGATGTCACGCTGACGCCGGAACCCGCCTACACAGATGACGGAATGCTCTGCACACCCGGGACCACCACGGACTCTGATGGAGATGAAGCGTTTGAGTATGCCTACCGTTGGGAAATCAATGGTGAGGTGGTGGTGGGGGCAGAATCGAATACCCTCGCGTCGTCCTACCATCAGAAACACGACTTCATTCAGTGCTTCGTGACCCCCAGCGACGGAAGCGATCCGGGCGATGAGGTGGGATCGAACATTGTAGAAATTCAGAACACGCCGCCGACGGCTCCGGAGGTTTACATCGACCCCGGTGCGCCCGATGAAGAGGACGCACTCGTGTGCGTGATCGACACGGAATCATTTGACCTCGACGGCGACGACATCAGCTATACGTTTGCTTGGACCGTTGATGGCGTGGCCTTTACGGCGACCAGCACTTCTGAGCGGTCGGGTGACACCATTGCCTCCATCCACACGGAAGGCGGCGATGCGTGGGTGTGTACGGTGACGCCCTTTGATGGTGAGGACACCGGACCCTCGGATTCGGCAGGGGTGATTGTCGCAGAGCAGTGCCCGCCAATCGGCGGGTATGGAACCGATGGAACGCTTTCTGTGAGCGGTGCAACTGAGCTCGAGCTGGTCGCCACCGCGGTGGTGGGCGACAGCCTCGCTGGCGACGATAGGGTTTCGGTCGATGATGCCGAGTTGTTCGCCGCGGGTGATGAGTTGTTTGTTCAGACAACCCGTGGGCCACGCGATGACTGCATGGAAAGCGGGGCAGGGGAGTGGACATTGGTCGAAATCGACCGCATTGAGGGTGACACCCTTGTGCTCCGAGAGCCACTTCGGTACGACCTTGTCACCTCCGATGGCAGTCGTCATCAGGCGGTCCGCATTCCACACTTTGCAGAGGTTACCGTGGGTGCTTCAGCCGAGTTGACGGCGCAGTCCTTCGATGGCACAACCGGAGGGGTTCTGGTGTTCCGAGCTCAGACGCTCGCGATCGGCGATGGCGCGCGGATTTCGATGGACGCGAAGGGCTATCGAGGGGGAGCGGCGAGCGATGGTTTTGGCGAGCACCAAGGCGGTCGCAACGCAGCGGATTCGGGCGCTGGCGGTGCTGGCGGATCAGGCTGTGCTGAACTTTCTTGCACCGGTGGTGTAGGCGGTTCCGGTGACGGCGGTGCTGGAGGCGGGTCCGGTGGCCGTCAACTGAGCATCGCGG
>DEBL01000093.1 GCA_002348535.1 Deltaproteobacteria bacterium UBA2957
CCCAGTGGTTATCGACAAGGGCACCCTCGGCACCGTCGGTGCATCCATCGGTGAGGTGTTTCCGAACTTGGAGCGGGTCATCTGCATTGTGGACGAGGCGGTGCTGGAAACCCACATGCCCGGTCGACTGGGCAGACTCGAGACCGAAGTAATTGCTGTACCGGGCGGCGAGCAGTCCAAGTCCATTTCGGCTTGGCAGCGTCTTGTCGGTCAGGTTCTGGACTGTTCGATTGACCGCGCGACGCCAATTGTGGCCGTTGGGGGCGGTTCGATTGGTGACTTGGCGGGGTTTGTGGCGGCGACTGTCCTGCGCGGAGTGCCGCTCATCCAGGTGCCTACAACGCTGTTGGCGATGGTGGACAGTTCAGTGGGGGGCAAAACGGGACTTAACACCCGCCATGGTAAGAATCTGGTGGGAGCATTTCATCAGCCTGTGCTGGTTCACATTGGGCTGCAAACACTGGATACGCTGAGCGAGTTGGAGTACCAGAGCGGTCTCGGTGAGGTCGTCAAGCATGCGGTACTTGGGGACGCAGAGCTGTTTGATTTTTGCCTCCAACATGGCGATGAAATTCGCCGAAGAGACCCGGCATGCATCGAGCGCATGGTTTCGTCATCGATTCGCCTCAAGGCGTCCATTGTCGGTCAAGATGTCCGGGAAGCAGGGCTTCGGGCTGTGCTCAACCTTGGTCACACGGTTGGTCATGCCATTGAGGCCATTGGCTTGACGCAGAACGCCGCGGTGCCACACGGTCACTGCATTGCAATGGGCGTATTTGCCGAGGTGTACTGGAGCGAGCAACGGGGCTCGTGCCCGCCGGGCACCACGGAGCGTGTACGGGAGTTGATTGGTCGGATGGGGTTGCCCGTAATGCCCGAGAAGTTCGATTTGTCTGCGGCTTTGCGCGCTCTCCAGTTCGACAAGAAGGTCCGCCGTGGTACACTCTCCACAGCCGTTGTAGAGTCCGTCGGGCGGGTCCGCCTGGCTGAAGTCGGCGTTGAAGAATTTCCCGCACTATTTCGTGCATTTGAGGAAGCGTAAGATGGTAGCTCCAATGATTAGTTTGCTGTTGACCAGCCTTGGATGCGTAGAGGGTGCAATCGAAGCACCGTACAGCGCACGCCTCAAGGGTCCCGAGGACTACACCGTTTCGTGGCACTCGGATTACAACGAACTTCAAGACCAAGTGGGTGTCGTCATTATGGGCGACGTGATGGTCTACGACTCGGAGACCGACCTTCCGCTGGAATCGATTGAAGTGGAAATGACGTCCAACTTCGGTGGCGTGTACCTTATTCCCGCGGAAGCGGTAAAACTGGTCGGTTACCCTGAAGCGACCGTTGACCCCACCGACACCGACGCCATTCGCCAAGCCTGCACCGATGAGGCCGGTAACTTCACATCGGACCCGGAATGGTGCGCGTGGTATTGGGACACAGAAACGGAGCAGTATTACCAGATTGGCGGCCAGTACGTCGCTACAGCGTCAGAATATGCGCCAAACTACTTCGTGGGCCGAACCAACAACCGAGGAATCCTAGAGTTCTATCTGTACGTCGACGCCATGCCGGCGATGGGTGGTGCCGAGGGAGCGGGCGTCGCATTCGGAACCACACAGATCTCGGCGAACATTGGCGTAGACTCCACTTCGTTCGAGATTCGTACGTCCGACCAGTAGTGACCTGAACGATGCGCGTGCTGGTCATACACGGCCCCAACTTGAACCTCCTTGGGACTCGTGAGCCTACCGTCTATGGCGATGTGACACTCGACCAAGTCAACGACATGCTCGCAACGCTAGCCACCGAGTTGGGGGTCGAGTTGTCGACCTTTCAGACGAATCAGGAAGGGCTCATGGTGGACCGCATCCAGTCGGCGATGGGCAATGCGGATGGCATTCTCATCAATCCGGCCGGCTTTACCCACACCTCAGTTGCGCTCCGAGACGTTTTGCTCGCGACTGAGATTCCGTTCGTGGAGGTTCACCTCTCCAACATTCATGCACGGGAAGAGTTTCGCAGAACGAGTTTGTTGGCTGACGTGGCCGAGGGGGTCGTTTCGGGCTTCGGGCCCGACAGTTATCTGCTCGGGTTAAGGGCCCTTTCTACGTTGCTGGAGGCATAAGATGGAACTGGAACGGATCGAGTCATTGTTGAAGCTCATGAAAGAGTATGGAGTGGTTGAGCTTGGCTTGGAAGAGAAGGAGTCAACCATCCAACTCAGCATGGTTGGGTCTGCCCCCGCACCCGTCGCCGTGGCTCAAGCGCCTGCCGTCGCAGTGCCCTCGTCGCCCGCCGCGGAGGCCGCCCCGGCACCGGTCAGCAACTCCGTTGAGGTCAAATCACCGATGGTCGGCACGTTTTACAGTAGCCCGAAGCCCGGTTCCCCTGCGTTTGTGAAGGTGGGTGACCGGGTTGCGGTGGGGGAAGTGCTTTGCATTGTTGAGGCCATGAAACTCATGAATGAAATTGAGAGTGAGACGGCCGGGACGATTGCTGAAATCTGCGTCGAAAATTCCGGGCCCGTTCAGTTTGGACAGGTTCTGTTCCGAATTGATCCCGAATAGGGGGCCTCGTGTTTGAAAAAATCCTCATTGCCAACCGCGGCGAGATTGCGCTCCGTATCATTCGTGCCGCAAAGGAGATGGGCATTCGCACCGTGGCGGTGTACTCCGAGGCAGACGTGAACGCGCTTCATGTGCGTTTCGCCGATGAGGCGGTCTGCATTGGCCCTCCACAGGCCACTCATAGCTATTTGGCAATTCCAAATGTAATCAGTGCTGCGGAGATCACCGGGGTGGATGCCGTCCATCCCGGCTACGGGTTTCTTGCGGAGAATATCGCCTTTGCCAAAGCTGTAAAGGGACACGGGATGACCTTCATTGGTCCTGACCCGGAGCACCTCGGGACCTTTGGCGACAAACTGTCGGCCAAGGCTGCGGCCAAGGCCGCTGGTGTTCCGTTGATTCCCGGCTCGGACGGCTCCATCGACGACATCGAAGAGGCGGTGCAGACCGCAGAGACCATCGGGTACCCCATTATGTTGAAAGCAGCATTTGGGGGTGGCGGAAAAGGGATGCGCATCGTTGAGGATGCCGAAAACCTCCGAAAGGTGTTTGAACTTACGTCCAGTGAGGCCCTTGCGGCCTTTGGAAACGGTGCTGTGTTCATGGAGCGCTTCTTGCCTTCGCCCCGCCACATCGAGGTTCAGGTCGCAGGAGACGCCTTCGGCAACGCGTTGCACTTTGCTGAGCGTGACTGCTCAATGCAGCGTCGGCATCAAAAAATTATCGAGGAGGCTCCGGCCTTCGGTCTACCCGAGGAGACCCTGCGGGGAATTCGCGAAGCGGCCGCTCAACTTGTGGCTCACACTGGCTACCAAACGGTGGGTACAGTTGAGTTTCTTGTTCAGGGCGACGAGTTTTTCTTCCTCGAGGTCAATCCTCGGATTCAAGTCGAACATCCGGTCACAGAGATGGTGACAGGCGTGGACTTGGTGCAGCTGCAGATTCGGTTGGCTGCGGGGGAGCGTATGCCCATGACCCAAGAGGAAGTCACTGTATCTGGGCACAGCATTGAAGTGCGGATCAACGCTGAGGATCCGTGGACCTTTATGCCATCGCCCGGAACGATCACGGGGTACCACGCGCCGGGAGGTCCGGGCATTCGGGTGGACTCCGCGGTGCACGAACAAGCAATGGTTCAGCCATACTATGATTCTCTGGTTGCAAAGTTGATTGCGACAGCGCACGATCGCCCCACTGCAATCAAGAAAATGCTCTGGGCGATGGAACAGTTTGTGGTTGAGGGGATTAAGACAACGTTACCGTTGCAACAAACCCTGATGGCCGGCCAAGCGTTCGGAGAGGCTTCATTCCACACCCGGTACGTGGATGAGTGGCTGCAGGAGCGCAACAACGAGGAGAGCTGAACGTGGCGGAGACAAGAGATCAACTCGAGCAGCAGGCAATGCTTCTGCTCCAAAAGGACAAAAAAGAGGAAGCGCTCGACGTTTACCTCAGGATTCTCAAGCTCTCCAAGGGTGACATACGGGTTCGGCAGAAGCTCGCCGACTTGTATCTGGGCCTCGGGCGGCGACCGGAGGCGATTCGCCAGCTCCGGGACGTCGCAACCGGCCAAATGAAGGAAGGGCAACATCGGGCCGCCGTCGTTGTGTTGAAACGGCTGCATGAACTCAACCCAACCGATGCGCCCACTCTTGCTCAGTTGGGCGAGGCCCAAAAAGAGGTTGGGTTCATCGAGGATGCCAAAGAAGCCTTCACCAAGGTCATCGATATGCTGGAGACGAAGCCCAAATTGGCTCTCCCGTACGTCAAAGAACTGATTGCGATTTCTCCGGGTGAAGTTCCGCCAAAAGTTAAGCTTGCTGAGGTCTTGTCGCGCTGCGGGCAAACGGATGAGTCGTTCGAACAATGGATGAAGCTCGGCCGAGAGGCTCGCCGTCGGGGGAATACGCTTGATCAGGCCCAGTTTATGGAGCGCGGTCTCAAGCTAAAGGAAAACAATGGCGAATGTTTGGAGAGCGCGGCTGAAGCCCGGATCGCACTCGGCTCACCGAAGGACGCTCTCGTGCACATTCAAAAGGCATACGCAGTGGACCCGAACTCCACCCGTGTGCTGTCGATGCTGGCGCAGTGTTTCGAGCTGATGGAGCAGCAGCCCAAGGCCAAGAAGGTCTTGATGCAGTTGGCCAAGGTGTACGAGGAAAAGAAACAAGTGGTTGAGCGTCTCGATGTGCTTCAACGAGCCGCACAATGCGACCCTGACGATGCCGCACTGCAATCAGAAGTTGGCGCCGCCGTCGCATTGGCGGAGCGGGTGGGCATGCGCGTCAATGAACAGCCGTGGAGTCAGCCGCAAAACCAAGACGAGGCCGATGTGGTCATCCGAGCCGCAATACTGGCTCGCTATGGGTTCCCCGATAGAGCCCAAGCGGCGCTGGAAGGTTCAAACGGGCTCCGCGAAACCATCAGTGTCCGTGCCATGTTGGCAGAGGTGCACGCTCAGGTGGGCAACAACGAGGCAGCCGTTGCGGAGCTCTCTGCCATTCGTGGCGGCGACTCGGCCGATATCCAGACGCGAATTGCGGTGCTAAAGGGTGACCTCGAGAATGTAGAGGACGTCTCGGCACCGCCCGACGATGTCGACATGGAAATCGATGTCGATGATGAGGAGGAGATGGAGTTTGAAATCGCGGAAGGTGCGGATGAGCCTGAAGACTCAGTGGACGCCCAGGCCGCCGCCTCTCAGTCGGATACGGATGAATCCGACGGCGCGGGTCACGAGGCAGAGGGAGACCGCCTTGCTGCATCGGGAGATGCCTCCGGTGCGATTGTGGCATACCAAGCTGCACTTGAAGCCGACCCAACCAACGAAGCCGTGCTAATGAAACTCGGTGAGTTGTTTGCCGCCGACACCGGTGGTGTCGATGCTGGTTCGACCGTTGAAGCCGAGGCAGGCCTCGCAGCGTTTGGGTCAATTGAGGAACCCAGTTCTTCATCGCCGGCCCCGTCACCGGCGACTGCGTCGGTGGTATCGATTGTTTTCGACGATGGATATGTGGCTCTGCAAGGGATGATTATGCTCGGAAAAATCGCCGATGCAAAGAGCGGGGGCGAAGAGCGAAATGACCTTCTCGGCGCCTGCATCGTCGCGGAAGTTCTTGCCCTTGAAGGGGATGCAAAGCAGGCCCGACGGGTGTTGCAAGAGGCGATGGATGAGGTCGATGAGGACGCCGAAGGCTACCCAGAGGGCTTGTGGGGGCTCGCTCGATATGCAGCAATGGTTGGGAAGGTACGCACCGCAGGTCGACTCCTCGGAGAGCTCGAGGACCTGGCTCCCGGTCACCGCTCAGCCGACATCGCAATCCTTCGTGCGGCAGTCAACTGATCGCATCGAGAGCAATCTGCTTTCGATGCTTGCTGGCGATCCATTCACGTGTCATATCGAATCATCACCCTGCACGGTGATGTGGTGTTGCGGGCGTAGCTCAGTTGGTAGAGTCCGAGCTTCCCAAGCTCGTTGTCGCGGGTTCGAATCCCGTCGCCCGCTCCACCGTCTCACCGGGTGGAGGTAAGCCGGATGAAACGGGCACGCCCTTGGGTCACAAGACTGAGCTGGGCAGCAGGATTTGCCTTAGCGATCGCCATTGTGGATGCGGCGATTCGCATGGAGGCTGTCGAGCGGCTCGTTGGTCGGGCCCTTGAGGCCGGTGCAGAGGTGGTGACGGGCGAAGACGTAGTACTGGGTGACCTTGAGCTCAATCCCATCGGGCTGGGGTTGACCGTAAAGGGGCTCATTGTGAGCCATGAGAGCGAGGGTCGACTGCCCGACCCGGTGGTCACCATCGATGAACTTCGGGTTCAGTTCGGTCTTCCGTCTGATGGTGCATGGGTCCGACGCTTGGAAATTGAGCGTCCGGTTATCAGCCTTCACATCGATGAAGACGGCCTCCGGGAGTTTCGGGAAGCCAAGACGAGTCGCCAACAGCGAGACCTTCCTTGGAGCACAATCGAAATCAATAACGCCCGTCTGGAGATTGATGCGCCAGTGGGGAGCTTGCTGCTTGAGGGGATGGACGCCGCCACAAGGGAAGGGGACGAGGTCGACATCACGGTGCAGACAGCGCGCTTGTTGGGCGGAGGCATTGACGAGGTTGCGCGTACGGTCGAGGCCCAACGCGTACGTCTCTCCCCCAACGGTGTCGCAGTCCCACAGTTTCGGTTCGAGTCGGAACATTCCAGTGCCGCTGGCAATCTTGAAGCCGAGTTTGGAGGCAGACTTCAGGGTTCGGTAACGGCCTCACTGGCGTTTTCCATCCTCGACCAGTTGGTCACACCGGAACAGACATTTCTTGGTACCTGTCATTTGGATGTCGATTTTGGGGGAACTGTTCGAGAACCCATGGCCGAGGGAATCGCGTTGATTGATGGGTTTGAGTACGCAAATCGAGCCAATCCAGCCAAACCCCGGATCGTTGGTGTTGATCGATTGGTGGCTCCTCTGCGGTGGTCGGGGAGTCGATTGGCGATCGCCGGCGCGGCTCTCGACTGGGCAGGCGGAGATGTCATCCTAAATGCTGATGTTGACCTTCTTCAGCGGACCATCAATTTGGATGCGATGGTGGAGTCGATCGACTTTCGGCAAGCATTGCGGGAATCCGGTGGCCACAAGAACTCATGGGTGAACTTTAATGCAGACGCGGAGTTGAGCTTGTCGGGAGCCCTGAACCCCCTCAAGCTCACCGGTATTCTCGATCTCGCAACATCCAACTTTGAACAACTCTCCGGCGTACCCGAGGGGCCAGAAACGAAGGAACTGTTCTCGATACCCAGTTTGGCCCTCGCGGGTGAAGTTGACATCGACGGAGCGGGGACGATGCTGCGCGAGGTGGCGGTAAAAACTCAAAAATCCACGGGCTCATTGGATGCATACATTGGCTTTGAGCGCGTCGGTCCGCTCGACGTTCGACTCGATTTCGATCGGCTCGATCTTTCGGAATTTGACCCGTTAAACGGCGTCGCCCTGCGGGGTGTTGGTCGCCTCAAGGGTGTTGTCGCAGGCGAGTTCCGGAGCCTTAAGGCCTCCGGGAGTGCAACGATGAACAAGTTCGGCTTGGCGGGGCTCTATTTTGGTGATTCCGTGGAGATGCAGCTCGGGTCGCAGGACTTCAAGACCATCTCGATACCGGATTTTTCCACGGTGCTGGGGTCGACTCAATACGAGGGTTTTGGTGAGGTGTTGATTGGTAGAAAACCCCATATCGACTTCAACATCGACATCATTGAAGGCCGGGTTGGCGACTTGGTCCGGATTGGCGATGGGTCGCTTGATTGGGTCGACTCGCGGGTGAGCGGTGCTGTAAGTATCGTCGGGGACCCATCAGCCTTTGACGGGGAGTTCGCGTTGGACTTTCGAGACGTGGACCTTCTCGGAGAAGCGTTTCCGGCTGGTGCCGCGACAGGGTGGTGGAATATGGGCACCATGAACCTCGATCAACTCACGTTGTCCC
>DEBL01000221.1 GCA_002348535.1 Deltaproteobacteria bacterium UBA2957
GTTGAGATGCCCAAGCAGCGGAGCTCGATGCACCTCGACACTGTGTTCACGATGGCCGATCGGACGATTGGGGTGGTCTATCCTCCACTTCTCGATCCCGGCGGTGCAGAGGAGGCCAAAGTCCTCGGAATACGTCGCGAGCAGGGTCAGACCATCGTGGACGACCTCGATGTGCACCTCATGAATGCATTGGCGGGTGAGGGCCACCCGCTCACACCGGTGCTCTGCGGTGGCGGGCATCCGTTGCATGCACGTCGCGAACAATGGACCGACGGGGCCAACTATGTGGCGTTGGGCCCGGGGGTCGTGGTCGGGTACGCTCGGAACCACCGAACCGCCGCTGCGATGCGCGAAGCGGGATTCGAAGTGACCAGTCCTCAGCAGTATTTGTCATTGCTCGATGCCGATTTCGGGGGCGATGCGGATGCACTCTTCGCGAGCGGCCGGCGCATTGCGGTTCACTTGGTGGGCAGTGAGTTGTCGAGAGGCCGAGGCGGGCCCCGGTGTCTGACCTGCCCAATATGGCGGGAAGCATGAGTCGACGTTTGACTCACATTGATGAATCAGGTCGACCTGCCATGGTGGATGTCGGAGACAAGCCGGTCACCCAACGTGTGGCGTTGGCGGAGGGGTGGGTGCGCATGTCGAGAGAGGCCTTCGAGGCCATCACGAGCGGCAGCGTGAAAAAAGGTGATGTGCTCGCCGTCGCCGAGTTGGCTGGCATCCAAGGCAGCAAGCGAACGGCTGACCTGATTCCTTTGTGCCATCCGTTACCGATCGATTCAGTCGCGGTGCGTGCTGAGCCGGTGGACGGGGCCATTCGGATCCGGGCGACGGTTTCTGCGCAGTGGCGGACAGGTGTGGAGATGGAGGCGTTGGCAGCAGTGTCTGCCGCGGCGCTGACCGTCTACGACATGACCAAGGCTATCGATCAATCGATGACCATCGATGCAGTGCGGTTGATCGAAAAACGGGGCGGCCGGTCGGGGGATTACAAGGCTTCTCCGCAGTAACAAGATGCGATAAAGCTATTGACCCCAGGAGGGGTTGGAGGCTACCTTCTACGAGACCGCGTGGAGCGGAGTGCGTCTGAAACACAGGGTTTTCGGATGCGCGGTGGAGGATGCATGCGAAACACATTGTTTTTCTTGTCGGTGGCGGCGTCGCTCATCGGGTGTTCCGAGACGTCGATTACCAAGGTGGCCGATGCGGAAGCAGGCTCGCCTCCGGGGTCCATCCTTGGACGAGTATGTGACCCATCTGGGCGTCACTGGCTGCCTGATGCGATGGCCTATGCGCACATCTTCAACGACACCGGGGAGGGGATCAAGCTAACCGACACCCGAACCTCCTACACCGACCGCGACGGCTACTTCCTGCTTGACGACATGCCAACGGGCAAGGAATACACCGTGTACGTTCAGTACGGCGATGAGATCCTCGAAACCCACACCGTGAATGTCGAGGGCAGTCGAGACGTGGCCATCGAAGAACCCGATTGTTTCGATCCGCTCGAACTCGATGTGGCCGTCATCACCGGCGATTACGACGATTTCCAAGATGTGCTTCGCCATATGGGGTTTGCCAACTACGAGCTCATCGACGGCCTGTACGCCGCGGAGATGGCGGGGTTCTTGATGGATCTCGACACCATGCTTCAATACGACGTGATCGTGTTCAACGGCGGTCATGTCGAAGAGGGGATCATCTACGAGCCACCCGAGGATGACGACGACGATGATGGACCCGGGTCGATCTTTGACGACACCGGTGAGCCCGACGTTGGTAGCGATGAGAGCTCAGACGAGACCGCTGGTGACGAGATGGACACAGGCGCGCCCATCGACGGCGAGGACGACGGTGAAGATGAACCCGAGCCGACGGTGTTCCAGTACGAAGTGATTCGCAACAACATCAAGGCCTACGTCGAAGCCGGTGGAGCCATCTATTCGAGCGACTGGGCATACGATGTGGTCGAGCAGACGTGGCCGGAGGCCATCAACTTCGTGGGCGCAGACGAGATCCCAGATGCCGCGCAACTGGGCGAGTACGGCATGGTCAACGCAGCCGTCTCGGATGCGGCCCTCGCCGAGTGGTTGGACTCAGACTACACCCTCGTAGAGTTCGACCTTCCGGTTTGGCCACCCATTGAGGGCGTTTCAGACACCGTGAGTGTGCACCTCACAGGGTCGATCGATTACCGCGAAGGCATCAACATCTACACGGTGGCTGCAAGCCCACTGTTGGTGAGCTTCACCTACGGCGACGGAAAGGTTGCCTACTCAACCTTCCGGGTTGCGAAGAACGCCGACGCCGACATCATCTTGACGCTGCAGTACATGATGTACTCGCTGTAGTCTTGACCTCCAGCGGGAGGAACAGGGCCCCTTGGACGCACCGTGCGAGGGGCCATTGTTTTGGTTGAGACCGCCCACCATCGAAACATCGTGGTTGTGCGGGGGCTACGTGACTTCTTTGATTCCATCCTTGACCAACGTGTTGGCCACAAACACCGATGAATCCACCATGGTGTTTTTCGCCGAACCCTTCCTTCATGCAGACGATTCCGATCCCGAAACGGACCCCTTGATTGCAGCCGTGCGCTCGTTGATGCCGGATTCTCTGGAGGTGCTTTTCGTCGATGACTGGATGGCGTACCACGAGAACCTTGGCCACGTTGGCACCGGGACGAAGGTGAAGCGGACCGCGCCGCGCACGTGGTGGAATGACGGTGGTCACCTGTTTGCAGCGGCATGAGTTGAGGGGGGCAAGGTTCCCACCGCGTTACGCTGGGGCGACGATTTATGAACATTCCCCCCCCATTGCTGCCGCTGTTTGATGACGGCTTCATTGTGTCGGTCACCCGGCCGCTCATGAGCGGTAAGGAGGCGTCGGTTTTTCTGGTCGAGACACGGGAGGGTCAATGCGTCGCCAAAGTGTACAAGGAAGCGCAGAACCGGTCATTCCGTCAACGTGCGGACTATGTAGAGGGCCGCAGGGTCCGCAACACACGACAGCAACGTGCGATGGCCAAGGGGTCCAAGTACGGCAAGTCGTTGCTTGAAGCCGAGTGGCAGCAAGCCGAGGTTTCGGCGCTCTACCGGCTCCACGCCGCCAATGTTCGTGTCCCCACTCCCTTCCACTACAGCGACAATGTTCTGTTGATGGAGCTCATTACCGATGCCAACCAACGCCCCGCCCCGCGGCTGTGGGACGTGTCGCTAAGCCGCGACGAAGCCCGTCGAATCCACACTCACTTGGTGCGAGAATGCGTGCGCATGCTCTGCGCTGGAATGGTGCACGGGGATCTGAGTGAATACAACATCCTGATGGCCGCGGACGGTCCGGTCATCATTGATCTTCCCCAAGCAACCGATGCGGCCCACAACCGCAACAGTGAGCGACTGTTCTTGAGGGATGTGAAGAACCTCAAGAACTACTTGGGACGCTTTGCTCCCGATCTAAAGAAGACCCAGTTTGGTCGTGAGATCTGGGACCTGTATGAGTCCGGTGAACTCGAGCCCGATTCCAGACTGACGGGACGCGCAAAGCGCAAGAGTCGTCAAGCTGACACGGCCAGCGTGATCGCCGAAATTCAGGCCGCCGCTGCTGAAGCGAGCGACAAGCCCCTGAGTGCATACCAACTCAAGAAGCAACGCAAGCGAGAGGCAGGTCGGCTGGAGAACGAGCGAGCGGAACGAGAGGCATTGGCACGGGCCCGCGCGGATCGACAATCAAAGTCATCTGCAAAACCGGTTCGTTCCGAAGAAGGGGGCGGGCAAAAACGCCGTCGTCGCCGTCGCCGTGGTCGGCGTCGTGGTCCAAAATCTGACTGAGCTTGGGTTTCGAAGGATGGAAGTCGAGCCAGGACCACGAAAGCGAGGGTTCCGTCGCCAAGCGGCTACGATTTTGCCGTATGATACGGCTGTGATTTTGAGGATGGAGGCCCAAATGCAAAAGGTGGCTTTGGTAGCAGTGTTGGGGGCTGTGGGGTGCAAATCGGACTCTGGCGTCAAGGTGTTCAATGCGTCGCCGGCGGCCGAGATTACGTCGCACGACGATGGTGCCGTGGTCAAAGAAGCCACGGAAGAGTTGTTCCGCGGCATTGGGTCCGATCCCGACCACACCCAGAGCGAGTTGGAGGGTCGATGGAATTCTGGAACGGATGTGATCTGCGATTGGATGCCTTTGGATGAAGAGGGTGTCAGCGAGTGCACGGTGACCGTTTCGGCAGATCTGGGTGGCGTCACCTTCTTGGTTCGCGATCCCCTCGACAGTGTGGCGGCGACGGCGATTGTTCTCGACACAACGCCCGATGCCGATCCGCAGGCAGAGATCACATCGCCCAGCTACGATCCGGCGACCGACGCGGAATTTCCGTTTTTCTGGGGGGATGAGCCGGTCGAGTTTGTGGGCACCGTGTTTGATGACGAAGACCCGCCTGAGGCCCTATCGGTTGAGTGGACGACCGGCACAGAAGAGGAACTCGGTGTGACGCCACCGGATAGCTCCGGAACGACACGGGCGTCAGCCTACCTGTCGGAGGGCATTCATACCGTCACGCTCACGGTGACCGACTCTGCGGGGAACTACACCTCGGATACTCTCGACATACAGGTGGGTCCGGACAACCCAGCGGGAGCGCCTGATGTGACCATCACCTACCCCGAGGTGGCCATTGGTGATCGCCGCTTTTACTATGGCGACGAAGCCATCCAGCTCGAAGGGATGGTGACGGATGATGAAGATGCAGGCGAGACGTTAACCGTCAACTGGGCGAGTGATGTCGACGGCGAATTCATCGAGACCAATCCCGACAGCGACGGGACGACTGAAATCACAGCCTTGCTGTCCGAGGGCATTCACACCATCACTCTGACGGCCACCGACTCGGATGGACAGGTGGGAAGCGATGCGATCAACATCGAGGTGGGTCCCAACAACACTCCGCCCACCTGCGCGTTGCTGACCCCGGCAGACGGCGACATCGGGATTGCCGGTGACCTAATTGTATTTGGGGGTTCGGTGAGCGACCCCGACATTCCTGTGGACACCCTCAGTGTGGAATGGAAGGCGGGCGAATCGGTGCTGGGTTCCAGCATCCCTACCAGCGCAGGCAATGTGTCGTTGGCGGTGACCGAACTTGCAGTCGGTGCTCACGTCATATCGATGACGGCGACTGACGAGATGGGAGCAACCTGCACCGATCAGGTGGTTTATGTGGTTCGTGAACCCAACAACGCACCGGACATTACAGTGGCTTCGCCCGCGACGGGTGACGTGATCACGGAGGGCGAACCCGTTCTGTTCGATGCTGCAGTGTCGGACGCGGAGGACGCACCCAGCGACCTGACGGTCGTGTGGTCAAGCGACCGGGACGGGGTGCTGAGTGAAGCGCCCGCGGACAGCAGCGGGTTCACCCGGTTTACCCGAACCGATATGAGTCTCGGAAGCCACGCGGTCACGCTCACGGTGACCGACTCCGAGGAGGCCTACACCACAGCGGTGATGGTGGTGACCATTGAGGCTGCGCCGGACATCAACACTGCACCCACCGTCGAACTGACCAGTCCGAGTGACGGCGATGTGGTGGTGGAGGGGGACCCGGTATTGTTCAGTGCGTTGGTCTCGGATGGAGAGGATGCACTAGGCGATCTTATCGTCACGTGGACCAGCAGCATCGATGGGGTGCTCGTCGGAGCGGTGTCGGATGACTCGGGCACTGTTGGGTTCTCAGCATTGGAGATGAGCGTGGGCACCCACATCATTACCGTGACCGTGGTGGATACCGGCGGTCTCTCTGCAATGGCCATGGCGGTGCTCAATGTGGAGTCTTCGGACGGCGGCGGTGACGACGACGATGACGACGGCGGCTACCTCGAAGAAGGCGATCCGCTTCCACCGGAGTTGGAAGGCGGAACCTACAGCGGTTGCGCTGACTTCGACCTCGATAATCTGGTGATCTTTGGTTCCATCGATGCGGCGCTGTTCTGTGCCTGCGGATTCGACGAAGCAGACAATGTGAAGATCAGCTCGTCTGGGGATGACGACATCGATTTGGATTGCCTCGACCTCATCGACGGCGACCTCGAGATCGATCTGTGCGGGTCGAACACCATCGACCTGTCGAACGTGGCCAGCGTGGGCGAGAGCATCAATATCCACGACAACTACGACACCCAGATCATCGATATGAGTTCGATGGTCAGCGTGGGAGGTTCCTTCAACATCAGCAGCAACGTCGACCTTGAGGAACTGAGGCTCACCGCACTCGAGACCATTGACGGCGGCCTGCAGGTGAACTCCAACAGCAGCCTCGCGGTGTTCTCTGCGCCCAGTCTCACGTTGATCGAAGGCAGCCTGCAGTTCAACTCGAACAACGGCATTGAAGAAATCGCGCTGGACGCAGTGGAGCTTATCGAGGGCAACTTCCGATTCGAGTACAACTACTATGTTGAGAGCATCGCGTTTCCTGCGCTGACGGAGATTCAGGGGCAACTGTACATGTACAGCAACGACCGCCTCGAGACGGCCGTGTTCACCAATCTCGAAGAGGTGTCATCGTCCCTGCAGCTTCAGTACAACTATCAAATGGACTCGATTGACCTTGCGAGCCTACGGGTTGTAAACGGGTCCGTGGAACTGCGGTCGCTAAACGAGTTGGAGTATCTGGACATGCCGGCTTTAGAGGAAGTCAACGGCAGCTTCAATGTCTCCAGCAACAGCTCGCTCGACTTTCTCAATGCCCCGTCGTTTTACGATCTGTCTGGGAGCCTCACCATTCGGGACAATACCGATCTCACAGGTGTGGATCTCAGCAGTCTCGTCTGCATCGAGGACTTTACTGTCGTTGGCAACAACATGACGCCAGAGGTGCTGCATGAACTTCTCCTGCAGTTGAGCTGCGATGAGCCGGGATCAGAGGTGATCTTCCGCGCCACAGACGCCGAAGAGTTGTGCGCCGATGGGGACATCGTGGTCAGCGATCTGTACATCTACGCCATTGACCCCGGACCGCTCGACCTCAGCTGCATTGTCGACATCACGGGCCGTCTGGAGATCGAATTTTCGGATGCGACAACGATTGATTTGTCCAGAGCCGCCGGTGTTGGCGATGGCGTGAACATCCACGACAATTACGACACCGATGAAATTTGGCTCGACTCAATGGCGGCGATCGGCGATTCATTCAATCTCTCGAGCAACATCTCGCTCAGCGTGCTGGATATCGATGCATTGGCCGAAATCGGTGGCGGAATGACACTCAACTCGAACAGCAGCCTTGAGACCCTGTATGCACCCGAGTTGGTCTCGATTCAGGGGAGCGTTCAGTTCAACTCGAACAATGGAATGGAGCATGTCGAACTCCCGAACCTATACGAGGTCGAGGGCAATCTACGGTTTGAGTACAACTACTACGTTGAAGACCTTTTGATGCCGGATTTGGAAGAGCTCAGCGGCCAACTGTACTTTTACAGCAACGATCGCCTTAAGGCGGTCGACCTGAGTGGCCTTGTCGAAATCGGGTCGTCGCTTCAGATGCAGTACAACTACCAAGTTGAAGAGGTGAACCTCGATAGCCTCGAGACGGTCAACGGCTCGTTTGAGATGCGGTCGATGAACCAGTTGACGAGGTTTGAGATGCCGGCCCTTCTGGAGGTCAACGGAAGCTTCACGTTCAGCAACAACAGTCGCGTCGAACACCTCGGGGCCCCCCTGTTTTCGGACTTGGCGGGCAGTCTGACCATTCGAGACAACACGGACCTGCGTACAGTGGATTTGTCCAGTCTGGAGTGCATCGAGGACTTCACGATTGTCGGCAACGATCTCACCATCGACTCTCACCATGCGCTGCTGCTGGCCCTGACCTGCTCAAGCGACGGGTCGTTGATCATCTTTAGGGACACCGATGCGGATGAATTCTGTGCCACGGGTGAGACGGTGGTGCACGATGTCTACATCAGCCCCATCGATTCTGCGCCGGTTGACCTGAGCTGCATCACCGAGATTACAGGGCAGGTGGAGATCGAGTTTTCGAAGGCCAGCGCCATCGACATCTCGAATGCCGCTTCCATCGGCGATGGCCTCAATATCCACGACAACTACGACACCGAAACCATTGACTTCACCAGTCTCGCGAGCGTGGGCGAGTCATTTCGACTCAGCAGCAACCGAGACCTTGAAACCTTGGTGGTTGACGGAATCGAGACGATCGGTGGGAGTTTTGAAGTGAACTCGAATGGCAACTTGTCCGTGCTCTCTGCGCCGTTGCTTACAGCAGTAGAAGGAAGCGTTCAGTTCAACTCAAACAACGGCATCGAAGAGATATCCTTTGCCACCCTGACCACCATTGAGGGCAACGTTCGGGTTGAGTACAACTACTACATCGAGAGCTTGTCACTCCCTGCGCTGACAGAAATTAAGGGCCAGTTGTACATGTACAGCAACGACCGCCTCGAGACCGTGGTGTTCACCAACCTGACCGAGGTGACGTCGTCGCTGCAAATGCAGTACAACTACCAAGTGGAATCCGTTGACTTTTCCAGCCTGCACACGGTCAACGGATCGTTTGAAGTGCGCTCGATGAACGAGATGGAAGCCCTGAACTTTCCGGCACTTACCGAGGTTAATGGCAGCTTTACGCTCAGCAATTGCAGCAGTGTTTCAACCTTTAGTGCGCCGGTGTTTGATGACCTTTCGGGCAGTCTGACCATCCGAGACAATGGCGACCTCGGCTCGATCGATCTGAGCAGTCTCACCTGCGTCACAGACTACACCGTGGTGGGCAACGACCTCGACGATGACGACCGCCGCGACTTGTTGCTGCACATCATCAGCGAATGCTGAACCACATGGAGACATCATGACGAACCTTTGTACTTGGATGACCGTCTTGGCGATGGTTTCGGCTGGCTGTGCTGGCGGTAAGGATTGCGGAGAAGGCACGGTGGAAGAAGACGGGGTGTGTGTTGCAGCAGATGTGGATTCCGACGCGGATGCGGATGCCGATGC
>DEBL01000036.1 GCA_002348535.1 Deltaproteobacteria bacterium UBA2957
TTGATTCTTTGGTTTCGGTCGGCGGGGGAGGGTCTTGGTACGTCGTATTCAGAGGCTCGAGGGGATACTGCTTTTGGCGCAGTCGGTCCAGAATGCCCTGGTACGCCTGTTCGTCCAACTGCGGGGTTCGGCTCAGAATCCAGAGGTAATCTCTGCTGGGTTGACCAACCACAGCGAAGCGGTAGTCTGGGTCGAGGTCGATGATCCAGTAGTCGCCCCAGAATGGTCCGAAAAAGCTGACTTCGAGTTGACCAGGTTTTTTCGGGTCGACGACGCGTGCGCGGCCCTCTGCGGACACCTTCCGGCCATCGGGTGCTCCCTTATTGCACTCATTCAACACGGCAATTGTGCCGTCATCGTTCAGCGTATAGGTGGCTGTGGTTCGGTGGCATCCCTTCTGAAAGCGCTGTGGATAGCTGGCGATTTCGTACCACGTCCCTGCGTACTGTTGCAGGTCCACCTCCGCGACGGCAACCAGTGGAGGCAAGTCGAGTCGCTTTGTGGTTGACGGAGAGCATCCAGCGACGAGAACCATGGAAGTGAGGAGGGCATACAGCTTTGGGTCGGACATGGGTGTCAGGGGTCAAGAGGTTGAATGAGTGTTCGAGGGTTGGTGCGCGAAACGGTGGTCCACCCGCGGTCGGACTCTGAAATCGCCACAGAATGTGACGTCTCCGTGTCGTCTCGCTTGGTTTAACCCAATGAGTCTGAAACCTACTTATAAGTAGTTTGTCAGAGCACACTTTTACACCATCAAACCGTGCTCTCAGGAGTTGATCATGACTACGTTTCTCACCAGAACACACACCTTCGGCCTTGTTTCGCTGATGGGCCTCGCAGTGGGCTGTGACGAACTTCAACTCGCTGAACTTGAGTTGGATTCGGCCGACAGAATGGTTGAACCCATGAACGAGGATGGCCGTCAAACTGAATACGATGCCGAGATATTGGCGATTTGGTTGGAGGG
This sequence comes from Deltaproteobacteria bacterium UBA2957, assembly GCA_002348535.1. GTDB lineage: Bacteria > Myxococcota_A > UBA796 > UBA796 > UBA796 > UBA796. Next base: position 968 of record DEBL01000036.1, read on the forward strand.
CAGCTTTGTGTCGACGCCGGATGACGAGAGCATGCCTGAGGACGCAGAGCCGCAATCCCTTCTGACAGTGTGTGCGTTGGAGCAATCGGATCGGACTGCTGAGTTGATGTACTTAGAGCAGCGTGCATTGAATGGTGCCAACCGCTTTATCGGGCAAAAGTTGTATGCCATTTCGGAGACGGACACCGGCGTCGAGTTGACCAACTATCTTATGCGCCCTGAAGAAGGACTCCGCCTGCGCGGTGCGTGCAACAGCCCGGACGCTGTGAAGGTGGATTCGTCGTTGATCGCCATAGCGGACGATTGTGCTGTGCCGATGAGCCAGAACGGGAAAGATCGCTTCGGAGGCTCAACAGTGGGAATGGCTTGCCCAAGCGACCGGCGAGGGACGAGCATGGAGACATTGTCCATCGTCGTTGAGCCGCTCATGATCGACTTCTGGTCTCGTGGCTACGATGAGGCCGGTGCACAGATCTGGGGCCCCACGAACGGTCCGGTTCGCTACCGCCGCATTCGCTAAAGCGTTGGTTTAGCAAGCCAGGGAGGGTTCAGCGGACATACAGTCCGCTGGCTACTGCGCGCGCTCCGTCGTGGCCGTCGTCGGAGTCATCGCTGGGACTGTTCACAACGTCGTTGATCCAGCAGTCGCGGACAACCATGGTTGTCGAACCCCCGCCATCGAAGCCGAGCGCATTGACCGCCCCGAGATCGTGCATGAGTTCCGCCATTTGGCCCGATCGGAGGCCATCTCCAGCTTCGGTCCGTCCATCGACGGTGACCATCATCAGTTGTCCGTCGGTGCCGATGCCCACGGCGGTGCGCGGATGGGAACTCCAATCAGTCGAGGAGTAGACCTCGACTCCCGGTCGGGCTTCCGCACGCGCGGACCCGTCCTCCACAAGCGAAGGGAACCCCCCCATCGCATTCGCTTTGCTCGACCAGTCCACTTCCGCGTCGATCCAACCCATCGATAGGTCAGCCATCGCGTTCCACCCTATGGAACGTTGCTCGAAGCCCGTCATTTCATTGGTCGAATACAACGTGCCATCGGCTTTGAGGAGATCCAGCGGGTCACAGGATTCATAAAAGCCTCCGTTCACCGCCACAGTGGCGTCTAATTCTCGTGCATGGTCATACACTGTGGCACACGTTCCGTGGTCGGCGGGTTGCAGGTCCCACCCGTAATCGGGCTCGATTTCGATGAGGTTGACTGTCTGGTCGGTACCCAACCCCATCAGATCCGTCGTGCGGAGTCGAGACCATTCGATACCCGGATCGACTGGAACAGAGGACCACTCCTCGTTCGCGATCCACTCGAAGGCGAGTGTGTAGTCGCCAGACAGTACTGTCCCATCGGATCGGGTCCAAGTGTCAATAATGACGAAGTATTCGCCGGCAGGAAGGTCTCTGACTTCGAGTCGCTCGTGTGCGCGGGCTAGGCAGCCAGTTGCAATGTCGTCCACAATTACTGGGTCGCGCAACAAGTGGATGTCAACGTCGACACCAAACGGATCAGAAACCTCTGCTCGGAACATGCCTGGGTGTTCAGCCGTAAATCGATAGATGACCTCTGGGCCCCACTCGCGGGTATCGGGAGCGCAGTCGTAGGCGCCGATCATAGCGAGAGGGTGGCCGGTTGTGGTCGCGGAGTCGACGAGCGGTGTGTAGGTTGGAGCGATGGGGTCGTCCCATGTTCCAGCCGGACGTGGCGCCTCCCTGCCCACACCGCATTGATTGTAGCCATGCAGTGAATCGGCATCGGCATCGGCGTCTGCGTC
>DEBL01000399.1 GCA_002348535.1 Deltaproteobacteria bacterium UBA2957
GCGGCGCATGGGCTCAAGGTCTGGCGCAGACCGCGGGGATTCGTCGACCGCTGTTTACCCTCCGCCGAACCGCCGCTGTGGTCGCAGCCACCGTTCAGCCCGGTCGACAACAACCGTGGATATGGTTGGACGATGTCGGCGTGTATGCAAAGCCTGAATCGCCGCACTGGTTGGTGAGTCCATGCAACGAGCACCGTGAGGACCCGCCCAATGGCCCGGGCTCAACCGGCGTACCATCCACAGAAGACTGGAGGCTCACCGCCGCAAAGGTGCAGCGTTACTTTCCCGCACTGGGCCCCATCGAACCCGTTCGCTCGTGGACGGGCCTCCGCACATTCGTTCCCGATCGACGGCCGCTCATTGGTGAGGATGAAGACGCGCCCGGACTGTGGTGGGCCGGCGCTCTTGGCGGCAGCGGCCTGTCCACGTGCTGGGGCGTTGCCGAAGCCCTGACGACGCTCATTGAAGGACGGGAGCTAACTTGGCTGGACCCGGCAGCGGTCAATCCAAGCCGACCGCAACTGAGCCGGTGGCCGATCTTTACAGACGGAGATCCGCAGCGTGCTCGCCTGATTGACGGCTGAGCACACGTCTTACCCGGTCTGCTCCATCTCCAACAGTCCGTGCTGACCCCCCAACTGGCAGTCCCCATTCATCTCTCGCCCGCTGATGGTCGCATCGATCTCAAAACTTCGGTTCTGCAACACTCCGTCTTCGAACTCAATGTCCAAGTCGATGTTCTCGCCTTCCTGATTTCCATCCAAGATACCCAGGCTACGGTTGTTGTCTTCATCGTACAGGGTGCCCGTGCCGTTGATGTCGCCCTTCTCGACCGACTCGACTTCCAACTCCACTTCGTAGATGTACAGGTCATTGCCAACCTGCACCTTGCATTCGCCCTCCCATTCGCCAGAAATCGCACCGCATCCGACGGTTGCCAGCATCGCCAAAGTATGAATGATCCGCATGAGAGTTCCTCCGACGTGCAGCCTAACATCCTCACGGCTGAGGCTCGCACTCCACCCCCTCTTTGCAGTCGACGCCGCTGCGGCCGTGCTACCATCGGTGGGGAGGGTGTGTTGTCTCAAGAGCACCGATACAAGGTGGGGATGTACCAGCGCGTGTCGGCTGTGGGCGCCACACCGTTTGATCGCTTGGCGACCATGTACACCGGTGCACTGCGCCTTGCACAGCAAGGACTCAAAGCGGCGAATGCGGGGAGACCCGCGGATGCCAAGGTAAAATCTGAGCGACTCGCTGCCGTGATCCGTCGCCTTGATATGTGCTTGGATTTTCGGTTGGCGCCGGAACTGTGCCGCAACTTGAGTCGCCTCTATTCGCACCTGCAGCATCGCTTGTCGGATCCCGTCACCGGCCATTCGGCCGATGCATTCTCTGAGTCCCTCAAGATTCTCGAGACGCTGTGGGATGGGTTCCAGACTGCCGAGCACCAATCTCAACGCTGACCCGAGCCGCGCGGCGCGCTAATCCATAGTCATGCCTCTCTCGCTTTCAAAACGCCTGATGTACGGATTTCTCGTCGCTTCGGTGATTCTGTCGGCACTCGAATTGACCTTGCGTCTGACCGTCGATGCCGAAGCTTGGAAGCTGTCTTGGGAAAAAGAGGACGGGCTCTTGCTGTACCGGAGCCGCACCTATGTCGGCGGCCCCGTCGATCCGAATCAGCGCAGCCAATGGCGACGCGGAGGGCTCTCCACACGAGCGGGGACCGACACCGTTCAACACGACGGCACTCACCCCTGGCGCGTCGTAACGAATGCCGAAGGGCTTCGGGAGTCGCACGAACTCGGCGAGGGGCCGTCCACCGACCGAACGATGCTTGCCCTCGGCGATAGCTGGATGTTCGGCGTGAGTGCAACCCAAGGCTTGACCCTGCCCGACCAACTGGAGACCTTGCTGCCCGGAGTCATGGAAGGCGAAACTGTCGAAGTGATCAACGGTGGAATTCCGGGCGCAAACTCGTTCCACATGCTGCGCAGGTGGCACTACCTGCGAGACAAAGTGGATGTCGATGACATCATCCTCGGACTCCCCCACAACGCACCGGACCCCGGAGTCCCTGAGGCCCGCCGAGCATGGTACCGGCAGACGTCGGGACTGCCACCCCTCGACCTGCGCATTTACCAAGGCTTGAGGCGGCTACTCTTGCCCCTTGGGCGACCGCACTACCCCGACCTTCTCGCCCAAGGGAAAGACCGCGACACCGTGGCCATGACCCTTGCCGACCTCAAGACGATCGCAATCGATGCCCGCAGCCGAGGGGTCAAGGTTTGGCTGGTCTTGTGGCCCAATGACATGATGGCGGCCCAGTCGGGAGCCGTGAACATGGACCCGTGGGTGACCCCTCTGGAGTCCTACGTCGACGGCTATGCAGGACACGGATTGCTTGAGAGGCAGTGCTGGGGCGTGGAAGACCTTTGGCACCCATCTGAGGCCGGGTACCGCGCCATTGCATCGGTGCTGGGGGACGTGATTGCGGGAAATGCGTCGTCCTCAACGCTGTTGACTCACCCCGCATGCACGCCCGTGAACCGTCGACCCTGAAGGTTCTTTCAATCGGCCACGTTCAACGATCCTTTACGCAGGATTTAATCGCTTTGAGGGGACAGCACTGTCGGTTCTGCTCTAAGATTCCGATCACGGGTGGAAGCCGCCCGGGAGAAACCATGTCGATAGCCCGCACCCCATCGATCCTTGCAGCCTTGTCTGTCTTCGTTGGAGCGTGCGGCCACGATTCAGGGCTCAAGATCCATGAAGAGCCCCCAACGGCCGCAGTCCTCGACCCCGGCGAAAACGATTCTTTCGTCGAGGGTCTTCCAGTTGCCTTTCGGGTTCGTCTGGACGACAACGATGATGGGTTTGCTGCGCTCGATGTGGCTTGGCGGTCGGATACCATGGGCACGCTTCGTGGAGAGACAAGCATGGACGGAAACGTCCAAACCTTTGTCACCACCGACCTCGAACTGGGGACGCATGTGGTGACCGTGACAGCCACAGACCCGGACGGACAAGTGGCCACCGATGACGTGCAGGTGTTGGTGGTTGAAAACAGCACGCCTGTGGTGTCGATCGTATCCCCGGGAGACGACTCCGCCTACGGAGAGGCGGAAGATGTGGTGATCGTGGCCGAGGTGGATGACCAAGAGGAGGATCCCGATGCATTGGGCCTTCGATGGACCGTGGGCACCAACCCCGACCTGACCGCTCCGGACCGCGCCGAACCCGACGGGTTGAGCATGCATGTGGTATCTGGATTGCCCTTCGGTACGCACGCGATCACCGTGGATGTGACGGACTCCCTCGGGCAACAGTCTTCCGCGAGCATCAACATTCGAGTTGTTCCCGAAGACGGCGACGGCGACGGCATCACCACCGGCGAGTTGGGGGGTGAGGATTGCGACGATACCAATCCAGACATCGGACCCGGTGCTACAGAGGTCTGCGACGGCGTGGACAACGACTGCGACGGACTCATCGATGCCGATGATCCCGACATTGCGGATCCCATCGAGGGACACCCCGACAACGATGGCGACGGCTACGGAGATTCTTCAACCACGATTGTGACCTGCGACCTTGCCGACCTTTCCGAAGAAGGTGGCGACTGCAACGACGGCGACCCCATGACGAACCCGGGTGCGATGGAAGTGTGCGGAGACGGTCTCGATAACGACTGCGATGGCACCGCTGGAGCGTGCGCGTGGAGCGGCGACATCATGATCGATGAAGCCGACTTCATCGCGTTCGGAGATGCTGGAAGCGACCGCCTCGCCAGCGCCATTGCCGGGGCGGACGTCAATGGCGACGGAAGTACGGACCTCATCATCGCCGCGAGGGACTCGAATCGCGGCGCGTCCGATGGTGGCGCCGTTTACATCATCGAAGGTCCAATCGTCCCCACTGTGGGCCCCGTCAGTTCGCTGTCCGACACGATCATCGATGGCACATACGAGCTCGGTTTCGCCGGAGAAGCACTCTCCACACTCGACTTCGATGGGGATGGGGCCGATGACATCGTCATCGGGGCGCCACGCGTTGACTCCCTGAGTTCAGAGGCTCGCAACGCCGGAGAAGTTCACATCTTCTACGGTGAGGTTTCTGCCGATGGCGAAACCGCCGAAGCTGACCTTGCTATTTATGGAACCCGGGTCGGGCAACGCTTCGGCCAAAGCACCGATGCCGGCGGCGACATCGATGGTGATGGACTCCCCGACTTGGTCATCGGAGCGCCTCGAACCGGAACCCATGCCTACCGAGCAGGCGGCCTATCCATCTTCACGGGGCTCGAAACGCGGGTCACTGGACTCTTGTCTGCCGACGACCGTGACGGCGGTCTGATTTCTACTGAGGACCGCATGTTGTTTGGTACCACCGTGCGGTTCATCGGCGACACCAACGGTGATGGGCGAGATGATCTGCTGGTTGGTGCGCCCGGTACCGATGAAAACGGGGACGATTCAGGGGCTGCGCTGCTCTTCCTCGGTCACCCAACCCTCTTCTCCACCGGAATCGATCGGCTCGAGACCGCTTCGGATGCCGCATATCTTGGTACACGGGCTGGGGATAAGGCGGGCCTGTCGCTCACCGCTCTCGATGACGTGGACGGCGATGGCTATACGGAGTTCGCCATTGCAGCTCCGTACAACGATACCGGCTGGTCAAACGCGGGAGCCACCTACTTGATGATCGATCCTGACCGTACGGGAACCCACAACTTGGATGATGTGTCCGATGAGGTCCTGTACGGGTCGAGCCCCGGAATGCAGGCCGGTGAGTCGCTTGCCGGCAGCATCGATCTCAACAATGATGGAGTGCTCGACTTGGTGATCGGTGCGCCCAATGCAGAGGTGTCTATCTACAGTCAGGGCACAAGCTTCATCATCTATGGTCCGCTCGACGAGGTGACCAGCGGACCGCTGCGGGGCGAAGGGGCGCTGACGGACGCTACGATCATTGGTGAGGCACCCTTCAACTACGCTGGAAAAGCCATGCTGGGCGGTCACGACTGGACAGGTGACGGTGTCACCGATCTCGCGATGTCGGCACCCGGAAACGATTACGACACCGGCGCGCTTTACCTGTTTTTTGGGCGCGGGCTGTAGGCGTCCACTCGCACCAACATCTGGTCGACCATGCAGGGTTAGGAAGACAGCCCCGGATGGCGAATGTCGGTGCCCTTGAGCATAAACACCACTTGCTCCGCCAAGTTGGTGCCGTGGTCACCCATGCGCTCCAAGTACTTGGCCACGCTTTGATTGTGAATGCATCGGTGAATGTTGTTGTGGTCTTCGGTCATCAGGTCGAGCAGCTCTCGAAAGACCGAGTGGTACAACTCATCCACTTCATCGTCTCGAGTGAGTACATCCCGTGCCTTGACGGCATCCTTTTCCACAAAGGCATCGATGGCATCCCGAACCATGGATCGAACCACTACGCCCATGCGCGGGATCTTGTGGTATGGCGCCAGCGGCGGTTCTTGGGCGAGATCGATCGCGCGCTCAGACAGGTTGACCGCCAAATCACCGATCCGTTCGAGGTCTGTGACCATCTTCATGGCAAACGTCACAAACCGCAGGTCTGATGCCATGGGCTGTCGACAGGCGAGAAGGGTCAAACACAACGCATCAAGGTCGACCTCGTCTTGGTTGACGGAACGATCCTGCGCAATGACTGCCTCCCCCTTTTTGATGTCGCGATTGACCAGCGCATCGATGGATTCGCCAATCATTTTCTCAACGCGACCCACCATCAACAGCAGTCGAGCTCGAATTTCACGAAGCTCGTTTGCATAGCCCTGATCTGTGTATTCATTCATAGGCTTCAAGCTCCATGTTAGCCAAATTTACCGGTAATGTAGTCCTCGGTGCGCGAATCCTTCGGCGACGTGAACAACTGCGATGTTTGCGAGAACTCGACCAAGTTCCCCATAAGCAGAAACGCCGTCATGTCCGAGGCACGGGCAGCTTGCTGCATGTTGTGGGTGACAATGACAATCGTGTACCGCTCTTTCAACTCTCGGATGAGGTCTTCGATGCGGGCCGTCGCAATGGGATCCAGCGCGCTGCATGGCTCATCCATCAAGAGCACATCCGGCTCCACAGCCAGCGAACGAGCGATGCAGAGGCGCTGTTGCTGACCGCCACTGAGGCCCACGCCTGGCTGATCGAGCCGGTCCTTGACCTCATCCCACAAGGCCGCCTGCTGCAGCGCCTTTTCAACCACTTCGGCGTCCGTGGACGCATCGCGCTTGCCGGTGAGGGTCAACCCCGCCAGCACGTTCTCTTGAATCGTCATGTGGGGGAAGGGATTCGGTTTCTGGAAGACCATCCCCACCCGGCGTCGAAGCAGAACCGGATCGACCTCCGCCGCATAAATGTCGGAACCATCGAGGCAAACGTCGCCTTGAACGTAAGCCGACGGCACGCGCTCGTGCATGCGATTGAGGCAGCGAATGAATGTCGACTTGCCGCACCCTGACGGGCCAATAATGGCCGTGACGCCCATCGCGGGGACATCCATGCTGATGTCGCGAAGCACCTCATTGCTTCCAAAGCCGGCACGAAGACCCGAAACCTGAAATTTGGCTGCTTCTGTGCTCATCGAAACCTCTGCTGGAGCCGGTCACGGAGGACGACCGCGACGGCGTTTATACATAGCATGATGCCCAAGAGGACAATGATTCCGGCTGCAGCATTCGCGATGAAGGCCTCTTGGGGACGGCTGACCCAATTGAAAATTTGAATCGGCAGCACCGAGAAGGGACTCATCGGGCCTTCGGGCAAAAACGTGATGTACGTGAGCGCTCCCACCACAATCAGCGGCGCGGTCTCGCCGATGGCTCGCGAGATGGCCAAAATCGACCCGGTCATCATGCCGGGCAATGCCATGGGCAGCACCACATGGCGCACCACCTGCCAGCGGGTCGCACCCAGCCCAAATCCCGCTTCTCTCACGAGATCGAGCACCGTGCGGAGTGCCTCCCGCGAAGCCATGATGATGATGGGCAGAATCAGAAGAGCCAACGTGCATGCACCGGCGAGCAGGCTTCGGTCCATCTGAAACAGCCGGACAAACATACCGAGTCCGAGCATTCCATAGATGATCGACGGAACGCCCGCGAGGTTGGCGATGTTCACCTCGATCAGGCGGGCATATCGCGATCCTTTTCCGTATTCCTCCAGGTAGATGGCCGCACCAATCCCCACCGGGACCGAAATCAGCGACGTCATGACAATCAGCCAGCAACTGCCCACCAACGAAGGCAGCAGCCCGGCGCGAGCCGCTCGACGGCTTGGGTAGTTCTGAATGAAGTCCCAATCGATTCTCGGAATGCCGTCCACGGCCACGCTGGCCAACAGCCCGGCGAGCACCACCAAGGGCAGCAACACCGATGCAAAGCACAAACCTTTGAACATCACCTCACCCGCGCGGCTTCGGTTCTCGGTCATGCCGCACGCTCCCGGTACTTCCTCGCCATCCGTTGGCTCACCAGATTGATGCTCAAGGTGATCAAAAACAGGCTCGATGCCACGGCAAAGATGGTCCGGTATTCAAGGCTGCCCGCAGGGGTGTCGCCCATGCTGACCTGAACAATGAATGCTGTCATGGTCTGTACCGGGCCGCGCGGATCGACGGCCAAGGTCGGACGCTGGCCGGCCGCTATGGCCACGATCATCGTCTCGCCAATCGCCCGGGCGATGGCCAGCAAGAGACTGGCGGCAATGCCCGACATGGCGGCCGGAAGCACCACCTTCGTGATGGTCACCTTCTTGCTCGCGCCCAGCCCGTAGGACGCCTCCCGCAGGTGGTCGGGTACGGCAAACAGGGCGTCCTCTGACAAGGAACAAATCATGGGAATGATCATGATGCCCATCACAATGCCGGGACTCAACGCGTTGAACCCCGCCAGCCCGGGCACCACCGCTTGAAGCAGCGGCGTGACCACAATCAGTGCAAAGAAGCCGTACACAATCGTCGGCACCCCAGCGAGGACTTCGAGCGCGGGCTTCAGCAGGCGCCGTGCCTTGAATGACGCGAACTCCGAGAGGTAGATGGCCGCTCCGAGCCCGAAGGGCAGCGCGACCACCACCGCGATGCCCGCGGTCATCAGCGTGCCGCTCACCAGCGGCCAGATGCCAAAGTGCTTGTCTGCGAACAACGGCGTCCACTGACTGTCGAGCAGGAAGTCGGCCAACGAGACTTCCTCAAAGAAGGCCACCGTCTCCGAGAAGAGGACGATGACAATTCCGACGGTGACGCCAATCGACAGCAGCCCACAGAACGTCAGCACGGCCTCGATGAACTTCTCAGAAGCGGGCTTCGCCCGTCCGGTGATGGCAGCTTGGGTATCGATGACCTGTGCCTCAGTCCGCTTTCGCTGTGCCAGGGGTCTTTGCGGCGTAGCGTGCCTTGGCTTCGCCGATCGCGGCTTCGGTGAGCGGGATGTACCCCACTTCCTTGGCGAGGGGAGCGCCGTCGTTCAGGTAGAACTCGACGAAGCGATTGACTTCGGGACGCTTGCTGCTCTCTGTTCCCACGTAGATGAAGATGGGGCGAGACAGCGGTGTGTAGCTACCATCGGCGATGGTCTCCAAGGTGGGGGAAACCGCCTCGCCATCACCGGCCTTGATGGGCACCACCTTCAGCTTCGACTGGTTTTCGATGTAGTACGCGTAGCCAAAGAACCCGAGCGCACCTTCATCGGTCGAGACGCCGTGAACCACGACGTTGTCGTCTTCACTGGCGGTGTAGTCGCCCCGGCTCGACTGGGACGTTCCAACAATCTTCTTGGTGAAGTAGTCGAAGGTTCCCGAATCAACACCCGGCCCAAACAATGAGATGGGCTTATCGGGAAACGAAGCCCGGACTTGGTTCCAGTTCGTGATGGTGCCTTGGGCTGCGGGTTCCCACAGCGCCTTGAGTTCGTCCACCGTCAGGTAGTCCACCCAAGTGTTGCTCTTGTGGACGACCACAGAAATGCCGTCGTAGGCGACGGGCAATTCCACGTACTCAATGCCGCCCTCGGTGCAGAGTGCCTGCTCGGAGGATTTGATGTACCGACTGGCACCGGTGACATCGATCTCGCCCGCGCAGAACTTCTTAAAGCCTCCGCCCGTGCCCGACACACCAATGGTCACCCGCGCCTTGTCCTTCATGCCGAATTCCTCGGCCACAGCCTCGGTAATCGGGAACACCGTCGAGGAACCGTCGATCTTGACGGGGCCTGATGAGGGCGCAGCCTCTTCGGCAGCGCTTGGGTTGTCTTGGCCACATCCAACGGTGGCCATGGAGATGAGTGCAATCAACAATGTAAGGGTCCGCATGGGATCGCTCCTTTTGACTTTCGAGTAGATAATCATTCACTACCAATCAACAACGGGACCTCGGTGACAATCGCGCCACACTGGGGCCCCGCGCCCTAAAATCCGGCCTGCATTCTCACGTACACACCGTGTTCGGGCTGATCGGGGGCCGCCTCAGCGGTGGTTCGTTCGTAGGTCAGCGAAGTGGTGACCTTCTTGATCAGGTCCCGAGCCACGCCGGTTCGAAGGGTGGCCTCTGCGTCGTCATCCGCATCGGTATCCGGGTCCCAATGATCGTAGCGGGCGATGACGTTCACCACTCCGGGAATCGCGGGAATCGCCGTCACCGAGTAGCCCGCTCCCGAGACATCGCCTTCGGTTTGAATCACGTATTCGCCCCACAGGGTCAGGGCGTCCATCTTGTATCCGGCCGCACCGGCGAGCACGCTGACGGGTTCTTCGTCATCTGAGCCCATGACATCTTGCGATGCAAAGACCGTGAGCGGAAGGCGGTGGTCTCCCCCCGCCAATGGATCGAGGGTCACCCGGCCTTGAACGGCCTTGGTGGCACTCGTTTCGGCCTTTCCGTAGCCGTTTCCGTTAACGAAAGCGGCCTGCCAGGTGATGAGTCCATCCGACACCTTGCCAAGGGCGTGAACCCCCATGTCCGAACTGTCGAGAATCTTGTTGTCGTCGGTGAACGACTTGGCCAGATAGCGCTGGCCCCAGAACTTGTCGTAGTAGCCCACGAACGGCGTACCGGCGGCACCGAACCGCATCGTTACGGCATCAGCGGCGGCCCACTCCAAGTACGCGTACTTCAAAAAGACGCGCAGCTTTTCATCTTCGGGGACTGCAACATCGTCTTCACCGTCGCCATCTGTGTCGATGTCTTGGGGTTTTGCACGCCCCACATCGGTCGTCACCCGCACCGAGAGGTCCCGAGCCAGCTTGGTCTTCGCCGTCAGGTAGACCCGTTTGATGTCAAACTCGTTGTATTGCTCGGCCTCATCGCCCAGCATGTAGCCGTAGTGAGCGTAGATCTTACCGCTCCACTGCACCTCTGATTTGTCGCTCGCCCACGATGCTGGCGCCGCAAGAAGGGCCGCACTGACTACAGCCGTGTTCAGCAACATCTGTGACGTTGAATGGCTCATTGTTTGATCCTCAAGAAATCATGTTTTGAGATTTATGAGGCATTTATGCGCGCTTTGTTACGGTTTGATGAACGAGCGGTAACAATTGCGTTGCTGAACGGATTCGTTTCCGGCCGGCGCTAGCCCGCCGGCAGGGTCAACCAGAATATCGTTCCCCCACCGTCGCGAGGCTCAATACCGACGGTTCCGCCCATCAAGTCAACCAAGTGCTTGACGATCGCCAAGCCCAGACCGGTGCCCCCCATGTCGCGACTGCGGCCCGGATCAACGCGGTAAAAGCGCTCAAACACCCGGTCGCGGTGACGCTGTTCAATGCCCGGACCGTCATCGATAATCTCGATTCGAATGCATTCGGATTCACCGAATCCGCGGACCCAAACCCGTCCGCCGCTGCTCTGACCGTACTTGATCCCGTTGCCAATGAGGTTCAGCAGGACTTGATCAAACGTGTCGGGGTCGGTGTGAACCTGCAGTCCGCTCGGGATCTCGTTGTGCAGGGTGACTCCGCGTTGTTCCGCCGCCAATCCGAGCATGTCAAAGGCCCGCTCCACGCTGTGATGCAGCATGACGGTTGTCGGGTTGAGCGGGGTCTCACCCGCTTCCATCCGCGCGAGGTCAAGCAGGTCGGAGAGCAGCATGGTGAGCCGCTCGGAATTGCGATGAATCGCCGTTGTAAAGCTTCGAGCCGCGGCTTGATCATCCAGTGCCCCGTCCAACAACGTCTCTGCATTGGCCCGAATCACGCTCACCGGGGTGCGGAGTTCGTGCGACACGTTGGCCACAAAGTCCCGCCGGATGGCCTCCAGATGCTTGATCTCGGTGATGTCGTGGAGCACCATGACCACACCGCCGCTCATTCGCTGCTGCACCGCGCGCAGCAACACGATCCGACTGCCTCCAGCGTTGCTGAGATTCACTTCAACTTGCGTGACGGTCTGCGGAAGGTCTGACCGTGTCAATTCCACAATATCGGGCACCCGAATCACTTCTTCGAGCGGTTTTCCGGTGGGGTCCTCTCCCAAATCAAGGAGCACACGCGCCGCCGAGTTGACCACCGTAATCGTTCGGGACCGGTCGAGTGCGATGACCGCAGCGTCCATGGTCTCCAACACGGCCAAGAACCGGTCCCGCTCTTGGATGAGTGTGTCCACGAGCGACTCGATGTCCTGACCGATCCGATCCATCGACTGCACCAACCCATCGATGCCGCCCTTCGGTTCGGGGTAGCGTGACGAGAGGTTTGCCCGCATGCGGGCTGCGATTCGGTCCAAGCGGGAGCCGTAGACTCGCGCGGCAACAAGGGTCAAGAGGATGCACAACCCCGCGGCGAGCAGACCGGCCATGATCACCGCGGCCCGAAGTCCCGCTACGGCATCCTCGATCGTCTCCAACGGCATGCTGACTCGAACCACAGGGGCACTCGGATCGTCGGTGGCCGTCTGAGCGACATAGAGCATTTGGACCCGGATTGTACCGCTGTACCGACGACTGATGCCTCGGTCTCCCGGCCGAAGCCGTGCCGCGCGTATTTCAGGGCGATTGGCGTGGTTGTCCATGCGCTGCAGTCGTTCGCCATCCAGGGCGGAGTCGCCCACCACCGTTCCGGTCGAATCGATCACCGTGACGCGACGCTGAATCGAGTCGCCCACGGCGTCCACGAGGGCGTCAACTTCCATGCCCGCTTCGAGCCCACCGGCCGCCACCAAGTACTGAACAACGACATCGTTGAGCCGATTTAGTTCTTGCTCGTGTTGCGCCTGCATGGTGTGGCGCAGTCGACCCTCGAGCCAGATTCCGCTCAAGAGACCGGTGATGGTCAGCACAACCAGCGACCCCAGCACCAGACGGACTTGAAGACTCAGTCGCATTTAGATCGCAGGCTCAGTCGGGAGCGAAAACCGGTAGCCCACACCCCGAACCGTTCCGACATAGTGACCGGCCTTTCCGAGCTTCGTTCGAAGCCGCTTGATGTGCACATCGACGGTGCGCGTCGTGATCCCGGCGTGCACACCCCACACATCGTCCAGCAACTGTTCCCGACTCTGCACTCGGTCTTTGCGGTCGATGAAGGTCAACAGCAACCGAAACTCGAGGGCCGTCAGCACGATTTCGTCCTCATCCACCCAGACCCGATGCGCGGCCGAATCGATTCGGAGCCGCCCGAAGCACAGTCTGCGATCATCGCTTGACGTGGAATCGGTCACCGACCGACGCAGCACGGCGCGCACCCGAAGCAGCAGCTCTCGGATCGAAAACGGTTTGACCACGTAGTCGTCGGCCCCCACCTCAAAGCCCACGACCCGGTCGACTTCCTCTCCCCTCGCTGTCACCATCACCACCGGCACGGTCGCCGTGCGCGGGTCGGACCGCAGCCGACGACAGACCTCGATCCCCGACATGTCGGGCAGCATCAAATCCAACAACACAAGGTCTGGAAGCGGCCCTTGAAGCGCCAACTCTAGACCGCCAGCACCGGTCCCCGCCGACCGGGTGGTGAAGCCCTCCTTTTCGAGGTTGTACACCACGGTCCGAAGCAAGTCCGGCTCGTCTTCAATGAGGAGGATGGTCTCGTTCATGGGTCGTCGTGTCGCCGCCGAAGATGACGGAATGATGAATCTTTGTTCCCGCTCCCCGTAACGCGATCACCGCCGATTCGATTAGTCTACCCCCAACAATGGACGCTCACACCCCAGACCATCGCCGCGAACTGGCGTGCGCCCTCGAAGCACTCGCGGTCGAACTGAACGCCTTCATCGACCGCGTTGCGGACGCCACAACGGTGGTCGAACTCGACCAAGGCCAACAAGGGCGGTTGAGTCGGATGGACGCCATGAGCCAACAAAAAATGGCCGAGGCACAACGACGGCGAGCGACCGTTCGCCTCACGCGGGTCCAGAACATTCTTGAAACGCGGGACACCGAGGACTTCGGGTGCTGCGGCGACTGCGGCGAACCCATTCCCATGAAGCGGCTGCGCGCCCGGCCCGACTCGGTGCTGTGCGTCGAGTGTGCGCAAGCAAGGGAGTGACTCCGACGCCGCCCATCGGTGTTACAGCGTGGCCATGACCGCACCAACGAACCAGCGCAGCACACCATGACGCTGATGGCCGTGATGATCGGCGGCGCCGTGGGTGCGGCCATTCGATACGGGTTTGCCCTCGCACTCAACCCGCCCATGGGTACCGGGATGCCGTGGGGAACGCTCGCGGTCAACCTGATCGGGTGCGCCCTGATCGGGTGGCTGGCGACGGCTCTTAGCGATGCTTCAGAACCGGTTCGGTTGGGCATCATCGTGGGGATGCTCGGCGGATTCACCACGTTTTCGAGCTTCGGAATCGAGTCCGTTCGCCTGCTTCAGAGCGGCCAGACCGCGGTGGTGGTGGCCTACGTGCTCATCAGCAATGCCGGGGGGCTGCTCGCCGCGTGGCTGGGCATGCGGGCCACCGGCGGCTGACGGCCCCCACAACGCCGCGTTAGCTTGCGCGCATGCACCCGCCCTTAAACGTCGAGGGGATGGCCTTCCATCCTGTGATGCACCTGCCCGATGAGTTGGAGGTCTACGACTTCACCGCCGGCTACGATCCCGACCGCACGCTGACTCACACGCACGGCATCGGCAAGTACGACGAGGTCCGCCCCGGCATGTACAAAGGCGAGCAGTTCGAGGGGATCCGCAACATCCACATGGGCATCGACATCGGCTGTCCCGCGGGCGACGCGGTGTTCGCATTTCATGGGGGAACCATCTTTAAGCTGGGCGTAAACCCCCTGCCGTACGATTACGGGCCCACAATCATCACGCGCCACGAGTGGCTCGGTCAGGTGGTGTTTGCGCTGCACGGCCACCTCTCCACATCATCGCTAGACCCATGGACGGAGGGCGATGCATTTGACGCCGGCGACTGGCTTGCGACCGTGGGGGAACCCCATGAAAACGGCGGCTGGAACCCTCACCTGCATTTTCAACTCTCGAGGATGGAGCCCAAGACGCACGACCTGCCGGGAGCCGTCAGCAAAGCAGACCGCCAATGGGGTCGCGCGACATTTCCCGACCCTCGCCTTGTGTTGGGTGCACTGTACTGAGCGGGTTCAACTCAAGCATCAACCCCGACGGGGCAACTCACCCCGGTCCCACCCAAGCCACAATAGCCGCCCGGGTTCTTGTGGAGGTACTGCTGGAGGGAAATCCGCACATTGAGAAGGCTGCTCAACGTAGTCGTGAGGTTCGCGCTGGACTGGCGGACCCGTTCGCATGGGATTTGAAGCCGCTCGTCGATGCTTGCCGAAAGGTCGGGATGGATACGCAGGCAGGGATTGCGCATCACCTGAACGACCTTCAGAAGACCACCCGCCGTGGAGGTAAGTGGAGCCAGCCAACGGCTCGCAGGCTCCTGATTCGCATCGATAGGCTGACCGAGGCTCGGAATCGCGCGGCGCATGGAGTGGAAGATGACAGACAGACAAAATAATTCTGAACCAGCGGCGAAGTAGAGGCTTCTGAGGCTACCCGTCCCCTGAACGACATGCCCATCCCCCGTTTTCGCAGTCTTTCTTAAAGCGTGCCTTAATTTCCTCTTGGACGATGTCTGGGGCGGGATTGAAGAAGGTGGGCACCGCCTTCAGCTTTTTATCCCGGCATTCGGCTTCCGAAAGCCTTCTCAGTTCTGTTCCGTCCGGTACCCAAAAGACCCGCCTCCCGTCCCAACATCCGTCCCGGAGTTCGGTTTCCATCTTCATTCCACCATCAAGCCAAATGGTCTGCAGCCCGTGCCTTTTATCGTCCCGGTATTCGATTTCCATAGCCTTTGTGCCATCCTCAAGCCAAACGGTCTTCAGCCCGTGCCTTTTATCGTCCCGGAATTCGACTTCTGACTCCTTTGTCCCGTTTTCATGCCATTCGGTCCGCAACCCTTGCCTTTGCCCGTCCCGGAATTCGACTTCTGACTTCTTTGTCCCGTTTTCATGCCATGTGTTCCACACCCCGTGCTGTTTCCCGTCCACGTATTCGCCTTCGGACATCTTTGTCCCGTTCTCATGCCAGATGGTCTCCCACCCTTGCTCTTGCCCGTCCCGGTATTCGACTTCGCGCGCCACTGCCCCGTTCTCATTCCAGGAGGTCTGCACCCCGTGCCGTTTCCCGTCCACGTATTGGGATTCGTACTCCTTTGTCCCGTTTTCATGCCATCTGGTCACACGTTCCCGTTTATCATCCAGGTATTCCGCAGTGTAGTTTTTTGTTCCGTCCGCATACCATGTGTTCCACACCCCGTGCTGTTTCCCGTCCACGTATTCGCCTTCGGACATCTTTGTCCCGTTCTCATGCCAGGAGGTCTGCACCCCGTGCCGTTTCCCGTCCACGTATTGGGATTCGCGCGCCTTTGTCCCGTTCTCATGCCAGGAGGTCTCCCACCCTTGCTCTTGCCCGTCCCGGTATTCGACTTC
>DEBL01000355.1 GCA_002348535.1 Deltaproteobacteria bacterium UBA2957
TGTTGCGGCATCGGACCGCGATGAGCACCTGCTGGTCGGATTGTCTGAGTTTTTTCCAGCATGCAATCAAATTCAGGTCCGCAATCGCAAAGAGGACAGTACTCGGCTGACCCACCGCGAAGCTCAAGCCAAGAGCGCGCACGAGGCACAGCAGGCGCTGGAAGCCGCGGTCGCGGATCATGCAGACATCCAAACGCTGGTCACGCACTTTGATGCAGCGATTCGTTCCGTCCACAAAGACTACCGAGCCCCGATGCCACCGGTCCTCACTGGGGATGACCAGCCGTGATTGAATCCGTAGATCCGCTCAAGGTGTGCATTGCTCAACTGAAGCGATTCCCTGGGATCGGTGAGCGCAGTGCGACGCGCCTTGTCTACTGGCTGCTGCGTCAGGATGCGAGTGTCGCGGCGGAGATCGGCGCGGCGTTGCTCGCCCTTCCGGAGGCCATGACCCGTTGCTCATCTTGTGGTGATGTCTCAGCGGTGGACCCATGCTCAATGTGCAGCGATCCGCGTCGCGAAGGAGGGATCCTGTGTGTGGTGGAGCGGCCTCAGGACGTTCAAGCCATCGAAGCATCGGGAGAGTTCCGTGGGCGGTATCACGTCCTTGGTGGCGCCATTGCGCCATTGGACGGTGTTGGACCTGATGAGTTGAATATCGCCAGTTTGCTGGAACGAGTGGGGCTCCATGCGATCGGTGAGGTCGTCATTGCGACGGATCCGGACGTCGAGGGGGACGCCACGGCGCTCTACCTCTCAAAGCTCCTGAAGCCGCTGGACGTGCGGGTCACCCGACTGGCCCACGGGATTTCGGTTGGAACCGAGATCGAGTATGCCGACCGAAGCTCGGTGGCTCGAGCGATATCAAACCGAAGGGAGCTTTAGTAAGGGGTGGTGGGCTGGACCATGAGGGCGGGGTCGATCGGGTCGCTCTGCAGGCTCTCGAGGAACGCCACCACATCCGCGACCTGTTGGTCTGTCCAAAATAGTGGGAGAAGGAGCTCCTCTCGGTGCCCAATGACCGGACGGTCGTCCATTTGGTTGTAGTGTTGAACCACCTCGGTCAAGGTCTCGAAGTGGCCGCCGTGCATGTATGGCGCGGTGTCGAGCAGGTTTCGCAGTCCTGGCGTCTTGTAGGCGCCTGTCTCTTCTGGACTCTGAACCAAGTAGGTGAGTTTGAGTGAAGCATCTGATCGATCGTCACTGAACGCGCCGAGGCTATTGAAGGGATTGGTGAGGAGCGCGTTGATGCCGTCGTAGCGGCCCCCCGATGCGTTGTCGATGCCCTCCACCGAGGGAAGAGCGATGTTGTGGAATTCCTTATTTGTGAACCCCGGTCCGGAATGGCATGCCCAGCACATTCCTTCGCCCACAAATAGGCTTGCGCCTCGCTTCTCGGAAAGACTCAGCGCATCACCTCCTGTTTCATCACCCGCGTCGAATGAACGGAGGAGAGTGTCGAATCTGGCGTTCATCTGAATGAGATCGCGCTCGTATGCGGCGAGTGCCTTGGCGACATTGACGAACACGGTGGTTGCCGCGACTTGGTCGTCCTCGGTCATGGTTTCCCATGCGATGTGCTCTGGGTGAGTCTCATCGTCGACAACCGGACGTGCATTCGGTGGGAACCTGTCGGCATCGTCAAGGTCGGGTAGCGGTCCAAAGATGGACACGTATGCATCGTGGAGTGCGTCCGTCTCGTGGATATGGTGGGCCACGGCCAGTCGATTTGTTCCGTGCTCTCCGGGTGTTTCAAGCGGTGAGGCTGCTTGGCACCACAGGGTGTCGCAGCGCCCGTCCCAATAAAACCATCGATTGACGACAACGTTGGTCAACGTCGGGGTGTGGCGAGTGGTCACATCGAGTGCTGTTGACAACGGAAACGGGTCGGCGAAGCCAAACTCAGGCTTGTGGCAGGTCGCACAACTTTGGTTGCCGTCGCTGCTCAAGCCCGAGTCGAAGAACAAATATTGCCCAAGTCGCTTGGCATCGTCGTCATCCGCTACGGCGTTTGTGGGATCTGGCGGAATGATGCCGTCGAACTGGTGACGCATCAGCCGCTCAATTTCAACGGAAGTGAACACATATGAGGTTGACCCTGTGTCCTCTCCTTTGCCGCACCCCGTGGCGAGCAGAAGCAGACTACTCGCAGCAGTCCACGTCAAAGTCAACTCGTTCTTCGGTCCCGCTCGTGTCGGCAACCAGTGCGTGGATCACCCAGTAGCCGGGCATGTGAAACTCGAAGGGTGTCGCCGTGAATGTACCGTCGCCGTTGTCGGTCACCTGCGGCTCCACCGTCATGCCATGACCCCCGTGGGTTGGCATGGTGGCGTCTGCTCCGACCACCGTAGCCCCTTCGCTCACCGTAAATGTGATCGAGAAGAGCAAAGACTCCGGGATGGGGGCGGGATTTGTGGTGTAAGAGATGGTGATGGCGCCGCTGTGCGCGGTCAACTCGGTGGTCGGATCAAAGTCGCTCGGGAGGTTGGCACCGCCATCGTCGTGCATATGGTGCCCCGAGTCCGATGCATCAGAACCGCATGCGGCGATCAAGGTTGACAAAGCGATGATTCGGTGCAGACGCATGAGTGTCCTCCACGGCTCAAGAATAGCCGCGGTTAAGTCGGGGTGTCATGTCTCCCGTGATTTGAACTGGGCCTTCAGGTAATCGACGTTCATCTGTGAGATGACATCGAGACTGATCGATTTTGGACACGCCAAGGTGCACTCACCGAAGTTGGTGCAATGCCCGAAGTCCTCAGAGTCCATTTGGGTGACCATTTTGTCAACGCGAAGGAAACGCTCGGGTTGCCCTTGGGGCAGCAAGCCCAAGTGGGTCACCTTGGCACCGGTGAACAGCATCGCCGCCGCGTTGGGGCAACTCGCCACGCAGGCGCCACAGCCGATGCATGTTGCGGCATCGAACGCGCGGTCGGACGCCACCTTCGCAATTGGAATTGCGTTGGCATCGGGAGCCGATCCGGTTCGCGCAGTGATGTAGCCACCAGACCGGATGATCCGGTCGAAGGCGCTTCGGTCAACCACAAGGTCTTTGATGACCGGAAAGGCCCGCGCTCGGAACGGCTCAATGACGATGTCATCGCCGTCTTTGAACTCCCGCATGTGCAGTTGACACGTGGTGGTTCGGGCTTGGTGACCGTGCGGTTGCCCGTTGATCATGCAGCCGCATGCCCCACAAATCCCTTCTCGGCAGTCGGACTCGAAGGCGATGGGCTCTTTTCCTTCTGCCTCGAGGCGGTCATTGACCACGTCGAGCATCTCCAAGAACGACATATCTTCGAGGACGTCGGTCGCGTCGTACGTCTCGAAGTGGCCCTTGTCTGATGGGCCGTCTTGTCGCCACACATGGAGCTTCAAGTTCATTTGTAGCTCCGCTGCGACGGCTTGACGTAGTCGAACTCGAGTGGCTCTTTGTGCAGAATGGGACGCTCTCCTACTCCAGTGTACTCCCAAGCGGCCACGTAAGAAAAGTTCTCGTCGTCGCGCTTGGCTTCCCCTTCCTCGGTCTGAAACTCGAGACGGAAGTGGCCTCCGCAGGACTCCTCGCGGTGCAAAGCATCGCCGACTTTGATTTCGGCAAACTCAAGGAAGTCGGCAACTCGGCCCGCTTTCTCGAGAGATTGATTCAAGTTTCCTGCAGTTCCCGGCACCGACACGTTCTCCCAGAACTCCTCACGGATTTGAGGAATGCGCTCCAGTGCTTCTTGCAACCCCTCTTTGGTCCGTGCCATTCCACATTTGTCCCACATCAGCAGCCCCAACTCACGATGAAACGAGTCCACAGAACGCTTGCCCTTCACGTTTAGGAACTTGTTGATGCGGTCGGTTGCGAAGCGCTCGGATTCTTTGAACTCGGATGTGGTGTCGTCTTTGGTTCGAGCCCCAACCTGTGCGAGGTAGTGCCCAATGGTGTACGGAATGACGAAGTAGCCATCGGCAAGTCCTTGCATGAGTGCCGATGCGCCAAGGCGGTTCGCCCCATGGTCGGAGAAGTTGGCTTCGCCGAGCACAAACAGGCCGGGGAGATTGCTTTGGAGGTTGTAGTCTACCCAGAGGCCACCCATTGTGTAGTGAATGGCGGGGTAAATCCGCATGGGCTCTTTGTAGGGATTGGACCCAGTGATCCGCTCGTACATCTCGAACAGATTGCCGTAGCGGGCGCTCACGCCGTCTTCCCCCAAGCGGTTGATTGCATCGCGGAAATCGAGGTAGACCCCCCGACCGGCGAACGCGACCCCCCGGCCCTCGTCGCAGGACATCTTCGCTGCACGAGAGGCAACGTCGCGGGGAACAAGGTTTCCAAAGGTTGGGTACCGCCGCTCGAGGTAATAATCGCGCTCCTCGTCGGGAATGTCATTGGGGTGCCGGCCGACGGAACCTTGCGAGTCGTCCCAGCAGTCATCGGCGTTCTTCGGTACCCATACGCGTCCGTCGTTCCGAAGCGACTCGCTCATCAGCGTCAACTTCGACTGATGGTCACCGGAAACGGGAATGGCGGTGGGGTGAATCTGCGTGTAGCAGGGATTGGCAAACAGTGCGCCGCGCTTGGCTGCCCGCCAAGCCGCGGTGACATTGCATCCCATCGCGTTGGTGGAGAGGTAAAATACATTTCCGTATCCGCCGGTCGCGAGGACGACCGCATCGGCGGCGTAGGACTTGATCTCGCCGGTCACGAGGTTGCGCGTCACGATGCCGCGGGCATGACCATCGACGGTGACGAGATCGAGCATATCGTGCCGGGGAAACATCTTGATGGTTCCAGCGGCGACCTGTGCAGCATGCGACGAATAGGCGCCCAAGAGCAATTGTTGGCCCGTTTGCCCACGCGCATAGAATGTTCGGCTGACCAATGCGCCACCGAAGGACCGATTGGCAAGCAAGCCGCCGTATTCGCGGGCGAACGGAACACCTTGGGCTGCGGCTTGGTCAATGATGTTGACACTGAGTTCAGCCAGTCGGTAGACGTTGGACTCGCGAGACCGGAAGTCGCCGCCCTTCACGGTGTCGTAGAACAGGCGGTAAACGGAGTCGCCGTCGTTTTGATAGTTCTTGGCGGCATTGATGCCGCCTTGGGCCGCGATCGAGTGGGCGCGGCGCGGTGAGTCTTGGAAGCAGAAGTTCAGGACGTTGTAGCCCAGCTCGCCCAACGTTGCGGACGCCGAGGCCCCTGCGAGACCCGTGCCGACCACGATGACGGTGTACTTGCGCTTGTTGGCCGGGTTTACAACCTTGATGTCGAACTTGTGGCGTTGCCAAGCCGTCTCGATGGGACCGGTCGGTGCGTTTGACCTTAACTCCATTGCTAAACCCCCTTACCGATTAGCCCAAACATGACTGCAAGCGGAACCGAACAGTTGCCTACAGTGATGACAACACCGATCCCCGTCGCTGCGATCCGTGCCGGCTTGTCAAATCGGGGATTTCCTTGGCCCAGCGTTCGGGTCATGGACCAGACACCATGGGTCAAATGAAGCCCAAGGAACACCTGAGCGATGCAGTAAAACGCACCCACCGCCTTGCCCATCGGGCCTTGGAAGCCCTCAATCACGTTCTGGTAAGCGAAGCAGGTGAACTCGTCGTTGATCACTTCACAGTGACGGACCTCGGAGTGGCCCATGCCGATCGTGAAGTGCAATAAGTGGTAAATAATAAAGCTAAAGAGGATCACCCCACCCCAGCGCATGGTGCGCACGGCGTATCGCTGGTCAAACCACGACCGCTTCTTGTACCGAACGGGCCGGGCGGAACGGGCGGACCGCGTCAGTTTGAACGCGCTCCAGATGTGGGCACCAATCGCGCCGATGAGTCCCAAGCGTGCAATCCAGAGAATGCCCTTGTTGCCTTGGAGAACCGCTGCGTAGGCGTTGAGTGCCTCGCCGCCATCGGGAATGAAGACCTGCATATTGCCAATCATGTGCGCGACCACGAAACCTACGAGCGCAAGACCCGATAGGGCCATCACGAGCTTTTGCCCGATTGTGGACCTAAGAAATTTGCTCAACCAGGTCATCTGGATCGCTTCCTAACGATTTCAGCGGCAGATCGGCCACCGGGTCTACGGTCATTATAACGCCGTAGAGCTTGCGTGCTGGGGTCTCATACCAAAGACAGCGTATCTGTCCAGACCCCAATTCCACCGTATCCGTCGGTGATGACCATCCAAATTTGAACCGATTCGCCCGATTCAGGGCTTGTACCCTCAACAGTTACGGAATCACCCGCACTCACAAAGGTGTTTAGGTTCATGAATCCGCCTGCAGAAATGTATGAATAAAGCTGCGCCTGCTCGGTAAAATCGCCATCAACGTCGAACGTCAGCGTGAACGTCTCACCCTTTTCGATCTCCGTTGGAGGGTCGCCGGCTGGAACAATCGTTGGGTTTTCATGCGGCTCGTCGGTCAGCGAAGTGGTGATAAGTTGGTAGGCGATGCTCACCCCCTCGAGAGGCAAGTCGGAAAGCCACTCGGTGGGATTGGCGAGTTTGGTTTGCACGACCTCGGGCAAATCCGCTTGGCCATCGGAGTCACCCATTTCGGAGATAATGGGGCAGGTTCCTGTTGTGCAGGCGAGTGTCCACACTTGGGTAACAGTCAACGATCCGGCTTCAATCAGGAGCGGTGCAATGGTTGTGGACACCGCGAGTTCTCGCTCCCACTGCGCGGCCGCATCCGTCGTGGTCCATTGGTGTACGTTGGTCCCTCTGCCCTGCGCCTCGAGGCACCCGTCGCCGAGATTGGTGCAGACCCAAGTGAGGGTCTCGACCTCGTCTTCTTCGGGGTTGGACAAATAGGATTCAAACGTGAATGGGGTTTGCGGATTCACTTCAGGGGGGGTTGCCACGCTCGCAATCACGCGCAACTCGTCCACAAGTGTGTCCGGTGAAGTCTCGCCGCAAGCCACGGTCATCGCGATCCAGAACAGCATCACCACTCTCCTCGCAACCCAAACGCCGGGAGCGGCGGGTTGCTTAAAATGGGTTCTTCTTCGGTGTAGTCGTACGAGTAGCCTTGGGTCTCCACGTTCTTCGAATAGGTCGCGTTTTGGATGTCGAGGTAGGTCGTTAGCGTCCACTTCTTGAAGACGTAGTCCTTGTCTACACGAATATCGAGGGAGAAAAAGGGCGGAAGTCGAGCGCTGTCGCGTTCGCCGTAGACGGGGATGAATTCCCGCCGGTCGTGGTTGTAGATGCGGTTTGTGACCGGCGTGTACGGGTTGCCGGAGCCGTACCGAACGCGTGCACCCAGACGCCATCGTTTGGGCAGCTTTCGCGACACCAACGCATTAACGACCAACGGCTGGTCATACTCGAATAAAGTGCGGTCATCGCCCGGACGCTTGATCCGGTCTGATCGACTGACCGTGGCGGCGATGAACCCAGACGTGTTGTCTGCGGTGAGGGTCCCGAGCAGTTCAATCCCGAAGGTACGCCCGGTCCCATCGTTGGCGTACGGGTCAGTGTCGAATGGACCAGCGGGCGGGGGCCCCGAGTAAAACGCAAAGCGGTTTTCTCTGCCAACGACGAGGTTGTCGAGATGGTGGTAGAAGCCTGTGAGATCCATGGTGAGCCATGTGGTGATGAACTGCTCAATACCGATGCTGTACTGATACGCCGCCTCGGCGATCAAATCGGGGTTTCCATCCGATGAGGGGCTGAGTTGCCGCGGTGTGGGCGCTTGGGAATGCCGTCCAGCACCCGTTTTGAGTACGGTTCCGTCGCCAACGGACCACAAGGTCCGGATCCGTGGGTCGATGCTGAACACGCGAGTGTCATCGATCAACTGCAGGTCTGTGCGCACGCCGGGGTACATCGTCCAATCACCGCGCTTCAGTGTCAGTTCGCCGTAGAGGCTTGGCTGCCAGATGTCGAATGAGCCGGACTCTGTTGGTGCTTCTCTGTCGTTGGACACCGACCGTTCGGGCGGACGGGCGATGTCGTACAGGAAGCTGGAACGATTGAAGTTGGGATCGGCACCGATCATCCAGCCAATGGACCGATCCAAGCCGACGTCTTGCATCATCTGTATACGAGTCGAAACTCGCATTTCTTTTTCGTAGGCCTCGCTCGTGTTGTCGTTTTCAAAGAACTGTTTTTCAGGTCCGACCACCACCGATGCCTCGATGCTGCGGTTGTCGCCGAGGGTGCGACTGTGGAGCCATCGGACCTTCTGAAATTGGGTCGCAAACCCGGCGATCACGGTTTCATCTTCACCCTGTCCGAGGAACCGGAAGCGATCGTCCGACATCAGAAACAGAATGTCATTCCACCCGTTGTCCAGCTTCCTGGACCATCGAAGCTGTGCGTCGTAATAGCGAGGCGCCTGTACGGTGAGGGTCCCGCTGTTCAGGATGGGGTTGAGGACGGCATCCGCATAGCTTCGTCGTGCGGAGAGGGTAACGGAGTCCCGTTCGCCGATACGACGTTCGGTGAAGAGGGCCGTCTGGAACACATCAACGGACAGGTTGCCGTTTGACCGCTCCGGGAGTTGCTGTTTTGTTCGCAGGTCAACGAGGCCGCCCAACGCTCGCCCGTACTGCACGGAATAGCTGCCCGGCAGGAAGGCCACCTCGGAGAGCAAATCCGATGAGAGGACTGTCGTCAATCCCGAGAAATGGAAGACGATGGGAATTCGCCCGCCGTCGATGAAGTAGAGCGAGTCTTCGGGGGCCGTCCCCCGAATGCGAAGGTTACCTGTGCCGAGGGGTGGTCGCGCGATGCCGGGAAGGTTCTGGATGACCTTGACCACATCGCCGCCCGTTCCCGGCAGATAGCGGACATCTTCAGCCGTCAGCGTTCGTTCGGTCACCTCGGTCTGTGGGGCCAAGGCGGTCACGATCAGTTCCTCGTCGACCCGTGACCCTGTTCGCACCTCATCGCGCACCAGATAGGCGTCAATCGTCCGGATGGTCCCCGTGACGATGGCCACGGAGAAGGCCTCGTCCACGTGGCCGGAAGCCGACACTTTGACCGACCAAGTGCCGTCCGACAGTCCGGCCATCCGAAATCCACCCGTTGCGTCCGTGCGGGCCAGAACTCGTTGCCCGTCGGGCCCCACCGCGAGCACGTTGGCGTTGGCGATAGTTCGCTTCGGTCCGGCCTCCCGCACCCGTCCTTCAAGGGATACAGGAGCGGCTTTTGTGGCTTCGAATACCGTGCGGTATTGGAGTTGGAAGGCTGCCGGGTTGCCATCGGAATCCAAGATCGGCGCAAAGCGAAACGACCGCGCGTTGTCCGCGGCTGCGGCCGCCAAGTCCTCACGGTCAAACTCTATGGCCCGGGCTGTCGAGACAGTTCCGTCCGGCGCTACGTCGATCTCCAAAACGACGGTGCCGCTCGCGCCTTCTTTGAGGGCATCTATCGGGTAGGTCGGCGGCGGGGCGAACAGCAAGCGGGGTGCTGTTGGCGTTTGTCCGCTACCGCCAGTGCTCGGTCGTTCATCGGATCGTGCAGAATCGGGGGGCGCGGGGGCTGCGACGCTCTCGAGCGCCGCATCGGGTTCTGCGGGCACCGGCTCGGAGCGGTCGGCCGGCGCCAGCGCCCCGTTTGATTCGCCGCGATCTGTCGGTTCTTGCTCCGATGGGTCTGAGCTCGGCTCGATCGGCACAACAGGGGTGAACCGGGTGCCGTCTTGGAGTGAGCCTGGTGGGCTTGGTACACTAGGCTCGGCATCCAAATCGCCGGCAGGGGTCGGTGGGGCACCGGTTTGCTCGTCCATCGGCGTGCCGTGCGCATCTTGGTTCAGTCCGGACATGGTTTCCAACGGTTGCGTGTCGGGTTCTGGGTCTACGCTGCGTGGTTTGGCCTCGTCATCGGGGGTTTCAGTGGATTTTGGCTCAGGATGATCGGGCGATCGTGTTTCGCCGTCGACGGGTCCGGTGTCCGAACTGTGGTCGGGATTTTCGCCGTCAGCAGATGCAACAAAGCGTGCATTGGTCTGATGCAAGCCGGGCTCTGAAGCGGCTGCAGCGAGGACAGTTAAAAGGCCGACGATCATCATCAATACTTAATCAATTCGGGTTTATAGTCGAATAATAACGATAAAACTCGCTCTTATCGTAAGATGTGATAAGATAATGAATAGATTATATACTTGGGTGGGACGCATGGAAGACAGTGCCGTTATGAGCATCGGTGCCTTGGCTCGGGCAGTAGGCCTGACTGAAGGGACACTGCGCAACTGGGAACGGCGGTATGGATACCCGAAGCCCGAGAGGACCCCGGGGGGACACCGCGTTTATCGCCCCGAGGTTGTTGCGGTGCTGAAGTTGGTCTGCAGCGCCATGCGCATGGGTCACCGTCCTGCTCAGCTTCTGAAGATGAACCAATCCCAACTGGAAGCCCTTGTTCACAGGCATGGACAAGTCGTCCGCCTACCCGCGGCGATCCCTGCAAAGCCCCTTGAGTCTGGATTCATGGGCGCGATCTTACGGTTCGACGCGGAACGTCTGTTCAAGTCCTTCCGCGCGCGTGTAGCCAAATCAGGATTGCTGCGCTTCGTTCAAGAGGATGCGCGCGAGATGATGCGCAGCGTCGGCGTGGCGTGGAGCGAAGGCGAACTCGAAATCGAGCACGAGCATTTTGTTTCTGAGGTCTTGCGCGATTTTCTCACGGCTAAATGGCGCGCCCTGAACGCCAACGCTGACGGTCCACGCGTGGTGTGCGGGACTTTGGCCGGCGAACAACATGGGTTGGGTCTACACTTTGCGGCCTGCACACTCGCCGCCAACGGATATCACGTGCTGTTTCTTGGAACAGACCTGCCTGCGACGTCTATCTGCAGCGCAGTTCGGGAACACCGCGCCGTAGCGGTAGCGATATCGATGTCTGAGTTTTCGGAGAGCGAAGCCAATGAACGGATGATCAGAGAGTTGCGAGCTGAACTCCCCAGAAGCATCGAGTTGTGGACCGGAGGCGGCGGCTCAGATGGGCTCGCGGAGAGCGATGCCACCTTTACCGATCTTGTCGCCTTCAGCGGATTCCTGAGCGACCGAGTCGATGAACTACGTGCCCGGAACGACCAAGCGCTGTAGCCTGATGTTTTCGCGGGTCAGGTCAACCGGGTTCAGCATCTTGTCGGTGTTGCGAATGGACTGGTCGGTCCACGGTAGCAGCCACAGGCAGGCCCCTGTTGCAGTCACGAGGCCGATGCAAACAAACACGGTCAACAGTGCATCGATAAGCGACGGATTGAACATATGAAACATCAAATACCCCCTTGGTTTCGGCGGGAAGATGCAACCAAAGTGTTGTCATGTCAATACTTTTTTTAAAAAAAAGGAAGATAAACTTGTTTGGGTTTCGGACTGAAAATAAAAAAGGAACCGTTTAAGGTACCTTTTTTGAATTTACTGTTCAGGACTATAGGCCGAGCACTTCCTTCATCTTCAAGCCCATCTCGGAGGGGCTTCGCACGACGTGGATACCGGCTGCCTCCATGGCTTGGAACTTTGCCTCCGCGGTTCCTTGACCGCCCGAGATGATGGCTCCCGCGTGGCCCATACGTCGTCCGGGTGGTGCGGTTGCTCCCGCGATAAAACCGACAACCGGTTTTGTCATGTTGTCCTTCGCCCACGTGCACGCCTCTTCTTCAGCCGTGCCGCCAATCTCGCCGATCATGATGACGGCATCGGTGTCTGGGTCATCATTGAAGAGACGAAGAGCATCTGTGTGGTTGGTTCCAATGATGGGATCGCCGCCGATTCCGATGCAGGTCGACTGGCCGAGGCCCACCGCGGAGAGTTGACCAACAGCCTCGTAAGTCAGGGTGCCAGAGCGGCTGACGACGCCGATGCGACCTGCGGTGTGGATATGGCCGGGCATGATGCCGATCTTGCATTGCTCAGGGGTGATGATGCCGGGGCAGTTGGGTCCGATCATGCGGGTCCCCTTGCCTTGCATGTACGCCCAAGCCTTGGCCATGTCGTTCGCGGGAATGCCTTCGGTAATCACAATAATGAGCTCAATTCCGGCATCCACCGCTTCGCATATGGCGTCCGCAGCGAACGGTGGTGGCACGAAAATAACGCTGGCATTGGCGTTGGTCTCCGCCTTGGCTTCTTCAACTGTGTTGAAGATCGGGACCCGATCATTGAAGAACAGCCCGCCCTTGCCAGGGGTCACGCCGGCGACCAGATTGGTCCCATATTCGAGCATCTGTCCGCAGTGGAACGAGCCGGCTCCGCCGGTGATGCCTTGGCAGATGAGACGAGTATTTTTATCGACAAGAACAGCCATGGTTCACGCTCCCTTTGTGGCTTCTACAGCCTTCTGTGCAGCCTCAGCCATCGAATCAGCGGTCAGGATGGGGAGGCCGCTGTCTTCGAGTAGTTGTTTGCCGAGTTCGACGTTGGTCCCCGCGAGACGAACCACCAGTGGCAAGTTTAGTCCGACATCCTTTACGGCGGCGATCACACCCTCTGCAATCACATCGCATTTCATGATTCCACCAAAGATGTTGACCATGATGGCTTGGACGTTGGTGTCAGCCGTGATGATTTTGAACGCAGCCTTGACCTGGTCGACCTTTGCGCCGCCTCCTACATCGAGGAAGTTGGCGGGTTCACCACCGTAGAGTTTGATGATATCCATGGTCGCCATCGCAAGGCCCGCACCGTTGACCATGCAACCAATGTTGCCGTCCAATTTAATGAAGTTGAGGTCGAACGTTGCCGCCTCAACTTCCGATGGGTCCATTTCACCGGAGTCGTGAATGGCAACAATCTCTTTCTGACGGAAGCCAGCGTTGTCATCAACATCGACCTTGGCATCGAGGGCAATCACTTCACCCTCCGAAGTTACGATGACGGGGTTGATTTCAAGCATAGAACAATCAGCGGCGAGGTAGGTCTTGTACAGACCCTTGAAGAGCCGGCAAGCGTCTTTGAACGCCGCACCCTCCAACCCCAGCTTGAATGCCAACTGGCGGCATTGCCAGTCACCGAGTCCGGTTGCTGGGTCGATGTGCACCTTCAGGATGGCTTCGGGGTTCTCCTCGGCCACCTCTTCAATCTCTGTGCCGCCTTCGGCGGACACCATCAGAACCAGTTGGGATTCTTGCCGGTCCAACAGGACCGCAGCGTAGATTTCCCGTTCGATATCGGCCCCAGTGGTGACCAAGACCGTCTTTACCGTCACGCCGTCGATGCCCGTCTGCTTGGTCACAAGCGTATTGCCGAGCATGGTCGTTGCAGCCGCCTCGACGTCTGCAACACTCCTGCACAGCTGGACACCACCTTTCCCGGGTACATCGGCCTCGCCGCGCACGACACGTTCGAGGGTGTCGATGGACTCCACCTCCTTGAAGCGGCCCTTTCCACGCCCGCCAGCATGCACTTGGGCCTTGACGACCCAGAAGTCTCCACCCAGAGTGTTGGCCGCGGTTACGGCTTCTGAAACAGTTGTGGCAGCAATGCCGGGGGGCACTTTTACGCCATTTGCGCGCAAAAGGTCTTTTGCCTGGTACTCATGCAGTTTCATGAATGCCCTCGAATCTTCGGTGTTGGGGTGGGAAAGAGCGTGACGGTCTAGCTAAGACGTCGAGAATCTTGGTTTTCAGCGATGTAGGAGCATCGGTAAATCGGCACGCCTCGCCCATTTCGCATGCGAACACGCTCGTCGACGATTTGTGCAGTGATGCCGGCGATCCGTGCGAACCCGAACAGCAGAGTGTAATAGTCCGAGTCGGTCAATCCACTCGCATTGAGCAGGGTTCCAGAAACCGCATCCACGTTCGGGTATGGGTTCGAGATCTTCGGGTTTTCCTTCAGCACCTTGACGGCACGCTCCCGCATCGCGAGAGCCGTCTTGAACAGTGGGTCGTCACCGCAGATTTCACGGCCAAGACCGTACTGGACCGTGGCACGTGGGTCCTCAGCGCGTAGCACTGCGTGACCAAAGCCGAAGATCTTACCGCCACCTGACAGGGTGTCGCGTACAAACTGCTCAATCTCGTCCGGGTCGGTGGTTCCGACGCTCTTTACGAAGTTGAGGCATTCTTGGTTGGCGCGTCCATGCAGCGGTCCGTACAGGCCCGCCATGGCTGCGGCTAGGCTGGAGAATTGATCTGCATGTCCCGAGGCAACAGCCTTGCCCGTAAACGTGGAAAGGTTCCCACCGCCGTGATCCATATGGAGAATGTAGAAGGTGCGGAGCAGCTTGGTCAACTGTTGCTTGTCGGCACCCGGTACGCCCATCATGTGGACGAAGTTTTCTACCAATCCGAGGCTGGGATCGGATGGAATGGGATCGCCCCAGCCGGACCGGATTCGAAAAATATTGGCGATCAGTTCAGCCGACCGGGCGACCAAGTTTAGGCCGTCCTCATAGAAGTCGCCTGTTTTGCCCGTCATGCCCAAGAGTGTCAGGCCGTTGATGAGCCACTCCATCGGGTGTCCATCCTTGGGGAGGGCCTGCAGGGTCCGAACCACCGCTCCGTCTACGGATGCACGGGCCGCAAGATCTTGCTTAAACGCCGCGAGTTGGTCGTCGTTGGGCAACTCTTTGTTGTACAGCAGGTAAATCGCTGACTCAGGGTCGAGATTCGCCAAGTCTGCGATCGGGTAGCCCACGTAAGAGACTCCCTGTTGGGGATCGACCCGACTTGTCCGAACGTGACCCACCGGAAACCGGCGTAGACCCGTGTTTAAGTGTTGCTCTGTAATCTCAAAGAGGACGTTTTCGCCGCTCATGGTTTGCACTCCCGTTTGTGTTGTGGAGAAAACCATATCCAGCCAGCGCCGCCTGCGCTGTTTGAAATTCGATCCTTTAGCGAGACTCTGCGCGGAAACTTCAAGCCCGTTCAATCCACGGGCATCATGCCCCGGCGAATTTGGCCCGAAAGGTCGTGCTCGATCGCCTTGTTGGCGACTCGTATGGCATTCCGAATTGCACGGGCGTTGGACCGGCTATCGGCCTTGATGATCACCGACTCAAAGCCCAGCAGGGGCGCTCCACCGTACTGCCGCCAGTCCGTCATAACCCGCAGTTGCCGCAGCCCTTGACTCAGCATTGTGAGTCCCAATCGCCATAAAAACTTGCGGGCGTACGCATCCCTGGCGAGGTCGGTCACGACTTCTGTCACACCTTCCAGCATTGCGAATACGACGCTTCCGACAAACCCATCGCAGACGACCACATCGACGGAGCCTCGGGGTAGATCAAGCCCCTCTACATTGCCCACAAAGTGGACGGCTGGATGCCGAGAGAGGTGTTCGTGCGCCTGTTGGATGGCGGGGGTCCCGTGGGTCAGGTTTTTTCCATTGGAAAGAAGGGCGACCGATGGACGTGGATTCGCGGAGATGATCTGTGCGTATGCGGACCCCATCACAGCAAAGCTCACGAGATCCTCTGCGGAGGCCGTCTGAGTCGCCCCCACATCCAGCAACAGAGCAAAGGGATCTTCTTTGGGTCCGTGACGCTGTTCAGTGGGGTGTACGGCTGCGAGTGCAGCGCGACGAATTCCAGGCAAATACTTGAGTCGATCGGTGGCCATTGCCACAAGGGTGTCTGTGTGACCGGCAGTGACAAGGGCATCTGCACCGCCGCGGGCGAGAATATCCATTGCGACTTCAATAGAGGCGTTGGTCTTGGTTGTGCCGTCGGTGGACACGGGAGAAGAGTGGGCGACTTGTATGCGTCTCGAATCGTGGCTGAGTGAGCCAAGTGTTTCGGTGATGAGTCGAGCGTCACCCACCAAAATCATCTGAATGGAGTCAGACTCGAGGGACAGTTCAGCGGCACCCGCTACGGTGGGTCCAACACCGATTTCACCTCCCATCGCATCGATTACCACCCGGGTCACGGCAGCACCTTAATCGCGAAGGATCATGCGCATCACCCGTCGGTCCGAACCCGTTCGAGGGCATCAAGACGGCTTCGCATTTTCTTGTTTTGATCGCGGAGTCGGTCGAGGTCGCGTCGAAGTTGACCGGTTTCTCCGCCGTTCACATTGGCCTTGTTGATTCGCTGGATCGCTTCGTATGCACTTCGTCGGACCCGACCGTCGGACTGGCCTTCGTGAATCGACCGGAGGATCGGCAATGCATGGGGTGAACCCGTCACACCGAGTGCTGCGATTGCCGTGTACTTCAGTCGAAAGCCCCCGGTTTGCACCATCTCAATTAATGCCTCGACAACGTCGGAACGCACAGAATCCACGCGCTTGGCCAAGCGACCCATCGATGCGGCAGCGGTGCAGCGGGCTCGCTCGGGTTTCTCGGGGGCGGTCCATTCCAGCAGCGTTGGCAGTACTGTCGGATCATGGGTCAGGGCAAGTCCTTCGAGCATCCTGCATGAAAGTACGGCACCCCAGCAGGGTCGCTGTGCGACGTCCATGGCAATGGATACTGCATTCTTATGTTTCAATCGACATAATGATCGGATGGAGTTTCCTTCAACCTGCAGCGATGGGTCGCCATTGGTGGCGATGTGTGTCAGGGCCTCCACCACGTCGGGGTGGTGCGGGAGGTGCCCCAACGCATCGACAATGGCCGCTCGGGACTTGCAGTGAGGATCAGCAATGGCTGCGAGCAGCGCCTCGCGAGCCGCATCGGTGCCTTGGTTGCCCAATAGCGGCGCAATCTCGGCTCTTACGCCCCAGAAAGGGTCAGATTTTAGTGCGGCACCCAAGGCAGCGATTGCCTTTGGTGACCCATCCTTAGCAAGCGCTTTTGCAGCGCGTATGCGACCAACGACACAGGAGTCGCCGGTCAGCGATGCGGTCAGCAGCGCCGAACTTCCTTCTACGCGCATATCTGAGAGGAAGCGAAAGCCGTGGTCGACTTCGATGCGAACGGGTTCTTCAGCCAGTGGAATCGCCCATGTCTTGGCGCGTTCGGTCACCGGTAGATGGATTGGGTGCTCGCCGCTTTCGGTCACAGCGAGCAGTGCAAGATTGAAACGGTAGGCCTCGGGCGTGCCTTCCCCCTTCTGACGCTGCGTCACGGTGACCTTGAGCAGGCCTTTTGCCCATGCCACCTTCACGGTCAGCGCGGGATGACCTGCACTCATAATCCAGTCATGGAAAAACCCATCGAGGTTCCGCCCGCTTGCGGTTTCCAGCGCCACCTGAAAATCTCTCGTGTGAACCGTGCTGTGGGCATTCGTGTGCAAGTAATCTTTGACCCCGGTCCAAAACGCTTCCTCCCCCAATTCGCCTCGTAAGGTGTGGACAACAAGGGCGGCCTTTTCGTAGAGGTGCCGGTCAAACATGTCGATCGGCTCGCGGAATCGATAGCTGACGATCGGTCTCTTGTAGCGACCCGCACATTCAGCGAGGTAATTCTTGAGGTCTCCATACAGATGGTACATGGCCTCATCGATGCCAAGATCGTGGGTTTTCCAGAGAATCTCTGAGTACGTGGCCCACGACTCGTTGAGGTATCCCTGTGACCAATCTTGGCACGTCAGCAAATCTCCAAACCACTGGTGCGCCAACTCATGAGCAATCAGATCCTCTGCATCCCAGTCCAGTGCAGCTCGTTCATCGGTCAACACAAGGTCCGTTAGCGTGGTGCTTGCGACATTTTCCATGCCGCCAAAGATGAAGTCATGCACGACGACTTGGTCGTACCGGGGCCACGGATAGGGGTAGCCGTACTGCTTCTCGAAGAAGGCAATCATGGCCGGGGTTTTGTCGAAAATTCGCTTGAAATCGGCCTCTGAAACGCCCTTGGGTGCCAAGTAACGCACGGGTACCGTGCCGTTGGGGTCCTCGTACACCTCGAAGTCTCCGACACAGACGGTAAACAGGTAGGCCGGCATGGGTTCGGTTTGCTCCCAACGCCAAGTGGTTCCCTCTTGTTGTTTTAGGCGGCCATTGCCGATGGCCTGCATGCCGTCTGGGACAGTGAATGTCATCGTCCACGTGCACTTGGTTGATGGGTGATCGATGCACGGGAAAAAATAATGAGCGTCTTCGTCTTGGCATTGGGACCAAGCCATCGGGGTTCGGTTCGGTTCGGCGGCAGTCGGGCCGGTGAAGTACAGACCGCGTGTGGGGCAACCGTGCCACGTGATTGTGATCGTTTCGCCCGATGGATTGACGCCCTTGATGCGCAGTTTTCCATCGGACTCGCTGAATCCGAGTGGCTCGCCTTCCGCGTTAACGACAGAATCCACATCGAGGTCGTCGAAATCGAAGACAACCTCGCCCATCCCGATCGGCAGCGGCTCAATTCGCAACTGCGCTTCGCCAATGAGCGTCTTTTCATACGGGTCGATGTCCAGCGACAGATCGATGTGACGCAGGATGTAGCCGTGGTCCGGTGCGTAGTGGGGCTCCACCCCCGGCTCAGCGAAGCCGGGTTGAGCATCAAGCGCGAACCCAAAGAATGCAGCTTCTAGGTTAAGCGACTTGTCGGTAAGAAACTGATTCGGCACGTAGACCCCCGCAAACAGGATCGGGGGCTATCGCAGCCGACGGGGGGTCGCCAGTGTCAGGCGCCCGCGGGTGCGTTGCGCGTGGTCGGGAGCAGCACGTATCCAGTGTCTTGATCACCAAGATAAGCACAGTCTTCCGGCCCGCGTATGTTCAGGTACGCGGCTGTGTACGCCGAGAGGACTGCTTCCAGACGCTCTTCGAGTTCGCCCACTCGGCTCCCGTTGCAACTCGGAAGGTCGGCCTCGATCAGTTCATCGAGCGCGGCCGAGTCAATCATGGGCGGGTGCGCAGCAGTCAGAAGGTTGTCGACGTTTTCGCGATATCGCGCGACGGCGTCTTTCCGTGCCCCGACCGGGCCAATCTTGAGCCGAATTGGTCGCTCGACACCGAAGAGAAGGACTTGAGTGGCTTGGTTGTACGTCTCGATGACTCGATCGCCCTCGGCGGAGGGGTCGGGATCGAATCCCATCCGCATCAGCGCGCGACCGATGGTCCGTGGATGGGAGGCGTTGACCAAGTTGACCTGGTATTCATCAACCTTGTGGGCAGCAAAGTGCTCGTGCAACTGGGCGTCACAGGGTCGCTGGCCGCCCATGTTTTCCACGATGATTGGG
Organism: Deltaproteobacteria bacterium UBA2957; assembly: GCA_002348535.1. GTDB lineage: Bacteria > Myxococcota_A > UBA796 > UBA796 > UBA796 > UBA796. Next base: position 19,013 of record DEBL01000355.1, read on the forward strand.
GCATTCACGGCGAGGGTCACTCCGTCTCGACCGCGATTGCGAGCAATCCAGCCCAGAATGTCCTCGTGGGCCCGAAGAGAGCAGCTTGAAACCAGCTTGAGGCCGTCTTCGTGAAGTTCGAGCACTGCTCCGCCGGAAGAATGGCGGGGTGCCCATGCGAGGTCAAGACCTAAAAATCGAGGGGGACGGGGACGACGGCTCACTGTGATTCCTTGTTGGTTTAGGCGGGACCCGCGTTGGGTCCGAGACCAGATCGCTAACCGATTCCGGATAGAACGCGACAGATTTAGCGGACAAGTGCGGATCGATCAGGGTCGTCGCTCCCTCTTTTGGTATTTCTGCGGGGAACCATCCGAAGGTACTGCGATCAATGGTGGCCGTTTTTAGCCGTATCGGGTAGGCGGCGTACGGCGGAAATATTCGTACGTAAGTGCACAATGGATGCGTAAAACTATTCGCACCCCAGCAGAAGAAACCGCGAAACGAATTCCGCAATAGCTAAAGTAAATTCGAGTCTAAATGTTGTCGCGTCAATCGTTTAGTCGGTTTTGGCACGGCAGTTGCACTGGATGGTCACGGCGCAGCACACCCAATGCTGCGGCACGAAGTTGTACTTCGGAACCTGAAAACCAAATGGGCTCGCCCATCATCAGGAATCCAACCCAACCCAAACTGGAGATAATCATGAAAAAGCTGTCCCTCACTGCATTGGCGCTCTTTTCAACCTCGGCGATGGCCACCGACGCACGCGTTGTGGCGCATCAAGGAAACGCTGGTATGCGAGATTCCACCGACTATAAAACCTACCTGTCTCGGACCGATGATGGCCCTGACAGCGTGTTCTTCGATCTCGACAACAATGGAACCGGCGTACTCTCTGGTGCCTACAAGGCCAACGGCGGTGCTATCACGCTGTCGCAAAACATGACCGGAGACGCAACCGAGATCGGCTACTATTCGGCCGACGGTGACGCCGGCTACGGCGCCATTCTTGAGGTGATCAACATGGAATCCTTCAGCCTCGGCGGTGGGTACGGAACCACATCGGGCGATACGGATATGAGCTACGGCGGTCAGATCACCAAGACGGGCGACGACATCGGTCTGACGGTGGGTGTGATTAGCCGCGAGCTCACCAAGAAAGACGTCACCACATGGTCTGCGATCCTTGCCCACGGTGAAGCCGGACAGGTGATCAACGCCAACTATGGCATGGGCTTCCGCCACGCTGGCGATCGTTCCAAAGCGGCTATCACCTTCGGACCCAACCTTGGCGTCACGCTGCCGTCCGAGGGCGACATGGCCATCGACCTGAGCCTTGTGTCGGCCAACATCGCGGGCGAGTTTGCGCTCAACGACTGGTTTGGCCTTCGTGGCTCCGTTGTGTCGGATTTCATGGTGGTCGATCCCACCGGTGAGTTGGACCTCGCCACCTCGGGTGTCTCTCCAATGTTTGGTGCATCCATGGATTTCGAGGGCACCGACCTCGACCTGGTGATCGACCCGAACAGCATCATGAATGGTCCCTACTTCCTGACCGGTGCGGCCTCCGCCCCGGCGGTCATGATGTCGGCCCGATTCGACATCTGATTGGATGAAAATGGCAATGCCCGTGTCGGTTTTCCGGCACGGGCATTGTTGTGTCAGACCGCTACCGGCGGTCGGTCATCCATGTGTCCACAGCGGTCCAGACATGCTGTTGCGCATGCTTTCCGAGAACGATGTCCAAGTGACCCCAGTGGGTGAGCCCATGGGTGTCATCCAAGACCAGTACGGTCTTGTCCTCAGCCCCGGATCGCTCGAACGCCGCCATGCCCTCATCCGGGTAGAGCATCGTGTCGCGATCGCCGAGAACGATGAAGCACGGAGTGGTGCTGGTTCGCCATCCGTCATCCCACGGTACGCGGTCGGCCGAACTCCACTCGGACATTTCTTGCCATACCCGAACCGGAATGTAGTCAAATCCCCTTCGCATGCGTTCTTTCGCGAGTTCAGGTTCAATGCTCCCGGGCCACCATCCGGCGATGGGTGCCCCGAAAGCGGCGAGGTCAAGCAGCGGGAACAAGCGGGCAAACGCTCGCCCGGTCACACCGGTATGGATTTGAATGTCACCGAAACGGACGCCCATTGGCAACTGTCGAGTCCACCGAGTCAGGCGCGGCAGCAGCCATCCCGCTTGTCCAAATCGATAGAGTCCACCGAGGCCAACGATGCCCTTGCTGGCCGCTAACCCTTCGGCGGCCGACATGTAGGCGACGCTCGCACCGAGCGAATGTCCAACCCAGAATGGAGTTTCGTACAGTTCATTTGAGAAGTTAGAAAGGTCCAATGGGTAGTCCATAAACGACGACGCCACTGTTTTACTTCGCCGCCGACTTCGTCCATGTCCTCGAAGTTCGAGGTTAAACACGTCCCACCCCTCATGAGCCAGCCACGCAGCCATGGATCGGTGGGTTGTGTGCCACGAAAAACGATTCTGGGCGAAGCCATGGATCAAGATGACTGGGCCTTTGCTTGCCCCCTCGGGCTTGGTCATACGTTCTGCCCAAAGAGGTTGTTCTTGGTGCAGTTCGACAACCTGCAGCCTTAGCGACTCGTATCGCCCCTGATCAATGTGAGCCTGCTTCACCGCATCGTCGTGCACGATGAACGGGCTGGGCAATGGGGTGGTCATCGAAGCGCGGCTTCCACTTCGTCCACATTCACAGTGTTTCCGATGTAGAGGGCCGTGCGCGCGTGCATCTCGGTCGGCGTGACATCGAGGATTCGCGTGCTTCCATTTGACGCCCGACCGCCGGCGGTCTCGACGATAAACGCAAGAGGAAAGGCCTCGTAAAGGAGTCTCAGTTTTCCGTCAGGATTTGTCTCGGTGGGGGGGTACATGAACACCCCTCCTTTGATCAAATTACGATGGAAATCGGCCACAAGAGACCCGATGTAGCGCGCCCGATACCCTTCGCCTCCCTGCTTGAGATGGTCGATGTATCGGCGAAGCTTGGGGTTCCACGCGTAGGCATACGCTTCATTCACTGAATACGTGTTTGCCTTGGGCTCCAATTTGATGTCGGGGTGACTCAGGAAGAACTCACCAACGACTGGGTCGAGTGTAAAGCCGTTGACTTGGCCATCAACGGCGAGCACCATCACAGTGCCCGATCCGTAGACAACATATCCGGCAGCTACTACCTCATTTCCCGACTGCAGAATGTCATCGGCAGTGGCTGGGGTTCCTTCTTCGGTTCGGCGTCGAAAGATTCCAAAGATGGTTCCGATGGTCGCGTTTACGTCAATGTTGGAGGAACCGTCGAGGGGATCCATGCAGAAAATGTATCGGCCAGAGTGAAAGCGATCGGGTGTCAGCGTTGCTTCCTCATCTTCTTCCGACAAGATTGCTGCGCATACACCCGGGTGCTCGAGGGCTCGCTTGAACGCATCGTTCGCGTAGATGTCCAGTTTTTGGACAAACTCACCCTGCACATTCATCTCCCCAGTCTCGCCCAACATGCCCGCAAGACCTGCTCGGTTTACGCGGGCGGCAACCAGTCTTGAGGCGAGGGCTACCTGCTGGAGCAGGGTGGCGAACTGACCGGTTGCGTCGGCGTGAACTTTGGTGGTTTCAAAGATGAACCGGTCTAAGGTTGTTCCTTCTTCAAATTGCCGTTGCATATGGAGTTCTCCGTGGAGGTCTCGGTAACCCGGTGTGCTGGACGATGCCGAAGGGCCTCGCACCGCTTACACTGACAACCATGCAGACGAAAGCGAGCCAAAGCCTGTTGTGGGTTGCGTTGATGGGTTCGGGGTGCCTGCCCCCGGCAGCGCCATGGCCTGTTGTGGATGATCGGAGTCCATCGGATGCCGATGCAGACGTTGGCGGAGATGAAGATGCCGATGTCGATGGCGGAGACGATACGGGCTCTGTACTGGAGTGCAATTCGCTGTACATGGGAGGCGGTAACTCCTATGTCGTCGTTGGAAAATCCACGGTCGATGGAGCGGCGCTATACACCGACTCATCGTTTACCGTTGAGTTGTGGGCCTACATCGACCGATCGGTGTTGAGTGGGCGGTACACGCTCGTCAGCCTCGGTGACCCGGAGGCGTGGTGGCTGGGTCTCGACGATGGAGACCTGATCTTTGAATCGGGGATTGACGATATCGCGCGCGCTTCGCTGGACGACCGAGTTGCGGTCCAGTTGCCTGAGGGAGAGACCTACTGGTTCCACATCGGTGCCGTAATGGATCGATCCAACAATGAGATGCGCGTCTACCTCAATGGTGAGCGCGTCGTAGCAATGAGCCCGGTGGGACCCTTGGAGCAGCCAACCGAACAAGAGGTGCTTCGGTTCGGGCGCTCTGTTGATTCACTCACCTCGTGGCCATCCTCGATCGATGAGGTTCGATTCGGGCATGCCGTGAACCTATCCGGTGTCGACCCTGACTTTAGTGTGGAACGCTCTACCGAGGGATGGATCGGAGTGTGGCGATTCAACAACGACCTCGTCAACGAAGTGACTGGACAGAGTGCGGCCGGAAGTGAGAGCTTGACCTACTACGATTCGTGTCCCTAAGGCGGCACGATACGAAGCCGCTTTTTGCGTTCACGGCGATGTTCTTCTGCACTGATGACCTTCTTGCGTCGCATGTTATCGAGTACTCGGTCAACCACAACAACGGGCGGCTTTCCAGTCCGCTTGATGCGCTCGTGCCACCCGTTGGGGGCAGGTAAGATAGCGGCGAGAAACGCAGCTTCACGCGGCGTAAGTTGGTCGGGTGCTTTTAAGAACCACGCGCGCGACGCCTGTTGGATTCCACGAAGGTTGGGCCCAAACTCCACCACGTTGATGTACAACTGTAGAATTCCATGCTTTGACATTCGGTCTTCGAGCGAAAGCGCCAGCAGCAACTCGCGAAGCTTTCTACGGAGGGTCCGCCGGCCATCGAGGAAGAGGTTCTTCGCGAGTTGTTGGGTGATGGTTGATCCGCCTCGAATTCGGTCCTCGTTGGGCGCGGCATCGATGGCTTCTTGAATTGCTTCGATGTCGAAGCCAGGGTGGGTCTCGAAGCGAATGTCCTCAGCGGCGATGACCGCTTCTGGAAACCACCCGGCGTTGGCCAGCGGAACCCACCCATCGATGGAAGGTCCAACCACATGGACGGTGGAATCCGCTGCAAATTGAACCCGATTCGGACCCATCGAAGAGGGAAGCCCGCCGGATGCTTGGAGTTCAGTAACGCTGGGTTCGGCAGTCCAAGTCCATGGCGGGCCTTCGATGCGGGCCTCAAGACCCAGTGTGCCCTCGATCTGCATGCTGGACTGCTCTGGAATGGTGTCGCCAAAGATCGCTGCGATGTCTGCCAGCGGAGTCTGGGGAATGGATGCGTGTACTGTGATCACGTCTTCAGTGCGCCGAATGGAGGCTTCCCCAGAGACTTGGCCATAGGATGCCGTCAGTGTGATTGGTCCTCCATTGTTTTCGAATTCCGCCCGGATACGCATTGGGTGTTCAGGCATGGGTTCTCGTGACAGCAGTGGGTGGGCGAGACGGAGGGAGGGAATATCGATGGTGACCACCGACGGGTTGGACGCGAGGGCTTCGACGGTGATGTTCTGAATGTGATGCTCTGCAACGTTCGCGTTGACTTCCGTTCCACGGAGTTCCCACTCGCCCGTTGTTGTCCGCGTCAGCGACCATTCACTGTTCGGTTGGGTGGACAGGACCACAGAGCCATCGAAGGGCAGACTGTCCCCGATGTCGATGCGGATTTCGGAGGGCTCAATGCG
>DEBL01000331.1:0-13614 GCA_002348535.1 Deltaproteobacteria bacterium UBA2957
GTAGGCGGCCCGAGCAAGGTGGACCCCAACCGACTGGTCGCCAGCGCATTGGGGTGATCGGGCACATCGACGCGCACCAAGTCGGCGCCGAACAGGACGAGCATGAAGGCAGAAGAGGGCACCGGCATGGACTTCCTTGAGCAAAGCGGAATGCAGTACTGTACCCTGACTGGCCGCGACACGTTCAGTCCGTCTGCCGAATCGATAAACAGCATGGCAACGACCGGAGTTTGAGTTCCTTGATCGCGGCTGCATTTGATGCGACCCCTTGAAGGGCGGTCGCCCGTTCGGTATGAACACGTGAACAAAGGTATCTTTGCTGAGGCCGCTCGATAATCCACGCCGACCCGCGCGCCGGCGACACTTTGGAGACCAACCGTGAACGACTGGAAGCTTCGGCTGGTGCATGAGGGGCAAGCGGGTGTGGTCATGGAACGCCCGGGGCGGCGCGTACGATTCGATCCAGTAGAACCGCTGGCAAACGGCGATATTGCTGTATTGACGGGAATCGATCCGTTCGCAATGGATCGAACCGTAGGCTTTCCCACGGTCGTAAAAGCCAACGGCTCCGCAGAAGTCGCCACCGAAATCGATGGCATTCGTTTCGAGGGCCTGCCTTACCGCCCACCCGAGGGCGATTCGAGCCGGATCCGTTTCGTATCGGCGGTTCGGCAGCCGAGTGAGACGATTCGGAGGTGGATGGCCAAACGCCGGGCCGATGCCTCGACGGTCTGGCACCTGACATTCCCGAATGGCGATCGGCTGTTGCATCTTGGTCTTTCCCTGCATCGGGAGACCGATGTCGGCTGGGCGGCCAACCTCGTGACGCGTTTCGGCAACCCTCGGTGGCTGGTGGTTGGGGCTCCGTATGGTGATGATGATGTGCTTGTTGCGCGGATTCCTGCATTCGGTGCCGAACATGTAATGGTCACCGATGTCGAGGGGGATCTTCGGCGCGAGGCCGGCAAGCCCACGGCGTTGGTAACGCCGCTGGTGGACCGACTTCAGGCGTCTGGAGTTCCAGTGATGGTTTTTGTCCCACAAAGCAGCATCCGTTTTGAGTGAAATGCTGTAGACTCCGAATCCGTACAGGTTTCGGAGGGAGACAACAACCATGGGAATTTTCGACAAGCTTAAGGGCCAAATTGGCGCCCAGTTTTTAGACGTCATCGAGTGGACCAGCGACGATCGGGACGTAGTGGCGTGGCGCTTTCCAGTCTTTGACAAGGCCATTCAGGACGGCGGCCAACTGGTTGTTCGCGAGGGTCAAGCGGCAGTGTTTGTCCAAGAGGGCGTACTCTCGGACGTATTTGTGCCCGGGACGTACGAACTGTCCACCAATACGCCAGCCATCACCGGGTTTTTCGATACGATCGCCTACCAATTCAACTACCCCTACAAGGGGGACGTCTATTTCATCAATACGAGAAAATTCGCCAACAAGGGATGGGGCACGCAGAATCCCATCATGTACAACTCAGGGGATTTTGGACTGATCGAGGTCCGCGCCTACGGCCACTACGATTTTAAGGTCACCAAACCGGATGTATTTCTTCGCGAGGTGGTTTCCACCGACGGCGAGGTCACGGTCGACGAACTGGTGGGCAAACTCCGCAGCAAGCTTGCAAGCGGATTTGCCGACATGCTCAACGAAACACAGGTGCCGCTTGCGCAACTGATGGGCCAGTTTGACGAACTGGGTGCGGCCATGCTCGAGAAACGGGGAAATTGGTTCCAAGATTACTTTGGAATTCAGTTGACCGATTTTGTGGTGCAGAGTGCATCGCTCCCCGACGAGGTCAAAGAGGCGTTCCGCAAGCGTCAGAGTATGGCCATGTTGGGAATCGGGGAAGGAATCCAGAACTACACGCAGATGCAAGCAGCAGACGCATTGAAGGCCAGCGCCGAGAATGAGGGCGGTGGCAATCAAATGATGGATGCAGGTATCGGCCTTGCGATGGGGCAAATGGTTGCGGGAGCCATGCAAAACTCTCAGCAACCTCCGCCGGCACCGGCTGCGGCAGTGCCGCCACCGGCACCGAGTGCGGCGACGTTTCATTACAATGGAGTCGCCGGGTCGGGTCAGTTCTCGGCCCAACACATCGCTGGACTGGTTGCACAGAACCGAGGCGGCGCACACAATGTGTGGGCGGCTGGATGGCCGGAGTGGAAGTCGTGGTCCGCCGTACCGGAGATTGCGAGCCTTGTCCCGCCCCCTCCACCCGGTGACGTTCCACCGCCACCTCCTCCAGTTGATGGTGGCACCTCCGAATGAGTAACTTCCCGTGTTCGGGGTGCAGCGCTGACCTACAATACTCGCCTGAAGATGGAGTGTTGGAATGTCCGTACTGCGGAGCGAAGACGGAGATCACGGTACCCAGCGGCGACACGTCGAACTCGGACGTTCCCGCTGAGGTGGTTGAATACGACCTTGAATCAGCCCTGCGTAGTGCACCAAAAGGGTGGGCGTCGGAGGTCAAGGAATTCGAATGCAAGAACTGCTCTGCAGTCACCACAGTGGAGCCCCATGTGACCGCCACAGTGTGCGCATTCTGCGGCACCAACCAGCTGGAAGTTCAGCCCATCGCAAAAGAAGACTTCATTCGACCCGAGAGTCTCTTGCCGTTTCGGATTGAAGAAGGCACCGCGCGAGACAGTTTCTTGGTCTGGGTGAAATCCCTTTGGTTTCGACCCAATGATCTCAAGCGACTGGCCAAACTCGATGGATTGAAAGGACTCTATGTGCCGATCTTCACATTCGATATGAAGTCCTATACAGAGTGGCAGGCTGAGGCAGGATTCCACTACTACGTTTCGGTCTCCGACGGCAAAGGCGGGACGCGTCGGCAACGACGGACTCGTTGGGAGTGGCGATCCGGAGATGTTCGTCTCGATTTTGATGATTGGCTTGTGTCGGCATCAACTGGACTGGAACAAGACCTGTTTGATGGATTGCTTCCGTTCGACACCAATGAACTTGTTCCCTACGACACCCGGTATCTGGCGGGCTTCATCGCAGAGCGGTACCAGCATGACTTGGCGTCGTCTTGGGCGCGCGGAGAATCGGGCATGGATGAGCATATCGGCTCCGCAGTTGTCCGTGATATTCCGGGGGATACCTACCGAAACCTCAGCAGCCAGACCAAAAAGTGGGACAAGACCTTCAAGCACTGCTTGGTGCCCGTCTGGATCAGTGCCTATCGGTACAAAGAGAAGACCTTTCACTATGCAGTCAATGGGGTCACGGGAAAGATGCACGGCACTGCGCCTTGGTCGTGGATCAAGATCACGCTTGCGATAGTGTCCGTGGCCTTGGCTGGATACGGACTTGTGTTGTTCAGCGAGCAGTGATGGGTTTGGCTGACCGTGCCGCGCGATTGATGCCGCTTCGGTACCATGGAAACGGCAGGAAGGGATCATGAAGCGCTGGATATTCGCAGGCTTGGTGGCTTCGCTTGGGAACGCTCGGGCAGAGCCAGTGAGACCAGACACCCCGTCTCAACGGTCCTATGCAGGGACCGCAGCCTTGATCGATGTGGCGGTCTTCAGCGGAAGCGCAGTCACCACACTTGCGTGGCCACGCTCGTACCCCGAAGGCCCAGTCGGTGGTTTCAACCCAGGTCCAGTGATGATGGGCCTTGGGCTGCTGGGGGGTGGCGCATTGACCCACACTCTGTACGGGAATCCGGTTGCCGCAAAGAGTGTGATGATGCGTTCGACAGGGCTGGGTGCCGGTGCCGCAATCGGACTGGGCTCCGGCGTTGCACTTGGGGGGGCAACCGGCCTAGTGTGTGCGGCCGCAGGAGGTGGCTATTGTCCGCTCGCCTTGGTCTACGGTACGGTGTTCGGCACCGTTATTGGGGGCGCTGTGGGTGTCGGCTCAGCGATGATTCGAGACTATCGTCAGCTTGCTCAGCGCCCAGAGGAAATCAAGGGCGCCGGCCGTTTCGTTGTACGACCCACCATCAGTGTCGCGGCGAGTGGCAGCGCTAACCTTGGTCTTGTTGGGGCGTTTTAACGCTCAGTCGTTTGTATTTCGTACGAACAGTTCTTCGAGTTGGGCGCTGTCCACGAGGTTGGGTGCGCCTGCCATCAAGTCCTGAGCAGTGGTGGTCTTTGGAAACGCGATGACATCCCGAATGTTCTCGGTTCCGCACAGCAACATGCACCAGCGGTCGAAACCCATGGCCAGCCCCCCGTGGGGTGGTGCACCGTATTGCAAGGCATCCATCAAGAACCCAAATTTGTCCTGCGCCTCTTCATCGGAGAGACCGAGAGCCGAGAACACCTTGGCCTGCACCTCGGAGTCAAAAATCCGGATGGAGCCACCGCCGATTTCGTAGCCGTTGCAGCAGAGGTCGTAAGCATCCGACAAAATGTCGCCCATTTTGTCGGTGCCAAGCCATCCAATGTGCTCGTCGAGCGGCTTGGTGAAGGGGTGATGCATCGCCGTCCAGTGGCCAGTCTCTTCGTCTTGTTCGAAGGCTGGAAAGTCCACTACCCACACGAACGCAAAGGCGTCAGCGGGAATCAGGTCGCGCTGACGCGCGATGGTCTCGCGGAGCTTCCCGAGTCCAGCATGGACGTGCGCAGCGGGCCCGGCAGCCACCAGTACCACGTCGCCAACTTCGACATCTGGAATCATCTCGCGGTAGGACTCTTCGACTTTGGAAAGCGGGCCTGTCCACCCATCAGCGGTGACCTTGCCCCACAGCAGGCCGCCCAGTCGATAGCGCTTCACGAACTCGGTCCAGCCATCGATCACCTTGCGACTTGTGCCTTCCACGGCGTCTTTGACGACCATGGCTTTGACGATTCCGCCCTGTTCGACTGCACTGGCGATCACGCGAAAATCGGTTCCCGACCAATCGAGTGTGGTGTGTTCCATGCCAAATCGCATGTCGGGGGCATCGCGACCAAACCGGTCCATGGACTCGTGGTACGTAATGGTCGGAATGTCGCCAACCGCCACGCCAATCACATCGCTCCACACCTGCCGAACAAGGCCATTGGCGATTTCCACAATCAGGTCCCGCGTGCAGAAGCTCATCTCGACATCGATCTGTGTGAACTCCGGCTGGCGGTCTGCGCGAAGATCTTCGTCTCGAAAACACTTCACGATTTGGAAATACCGATCCATTCCCGAGACCATGAGCAGCTGTTTGAAGATCTGAGGACTCTGTGGCAGAGCGTACCAGTGGCCCGGGTGTACGCGACTCGGAACCAAATAATCACGCGCACCCTCGGGTGTCGATCGGTTCAAAATCGGGGTCTCCACCTCGCAGAAGCCGTGAGCATCCATGTAGGTGCGGGTACTCAGAGCAGCCTTGTGCCGGGTCATCAAGGCCCGCTGAAGCGGCGGGCGTCGAAGATCGAGGTAGCGGTAGTTCAGGCGAACCTCCTCGCTGGCGATCTTGTCGGAGTTGATGGTGAACGGCAGTGGCTTTGTTGTTGAGAGGATTCGAACACGCTCAGCCAGTACTTCGATCGAGCCGGTTTCCATCTTGGAGTTGATGGCTGAATCGGCACGTTTGTGGACCGCCCCCTCAACCTCGAGAACGTATTCCAGCCGGGCCGCTTTTGCGTCCGTCCATGCGCCATCGCCGCAGCGCTCATCGAGCGTGACCTGCACCATTCCATAGCGATCCCGAAGGATCAAGAACATGACTCCTCCTTTGTCGCGGATGGAATCCACCCATCCATGCAGGGTGACAGTTGCACCGGCGTGGTCGGGGCGAAGTTGTCCGCATGTATGGGTGCGGCGGCTGATCGATTCCATGGTGTCTCCTCGCGGTCGGTGAACGTCCGAACAGGGCGGGGCTTTAATCCAAAACACGGCATCGCGCCCTCGGGTTATGCAGGCTCGCGTTCTCGGGAGGTGAGATGAAGGTTTTTGTGACCGGTGGAAATGGTTTTATTGGCAGTCGCGTTGTGCGTCAGTTGCACGCGCAAGGCCATGAGGTTCGATGCCTCTTACGACTGACGAGCAAGACGGACCGGATTGATATGGTGCCTTTTGAGCGGCACATCGGCGATGTGCGCGATGTGGACTCCCTTGTGGCGGGGATGGACGGGTGCGACGGCGTGATCCACCTCGCGAGCATTAGTTCGTGGGACCAGATCCGCTCTCCCATCATGCGCATTGTGGTCATCGACGGCACGCGAAATGTGTTGGAGGCCGCGACGAAAGCCGGTGGCCTTCGTACGGTATTTGTGTCCACCTGCGCAGCCATTAACGGCACCGTCCAGCCCGAAGTGATGGACGAGACGACGGCGTTCGCTCTTGACCCAAAGACCTACATCTACGCGGGTGCCAAGCACGAAGCGGAACAGATTTGTGCCGAGTTTGCCGCAGGTGGCCTGCCCGTCATTACGGTAAACCCCTGTGAGGTGTACGGCCCTGAAGACGAGGATCTAATCACATCCAGCTACCTTCTCGATGCGCTCAAGGATTGGCCAGTAATGTCGCTGCATGGCGGCACAGCGGTCGCTCATGTGGAAGATGTTGCCAATGGAATTATCCTCGCGTTGCAGAAAGGTCGCGGGGGAGAACGATACATTCTCGGGGGTGAAAACCTGCATGTGCGGCAGGTCATGGAGAAGACTCTCGAGGCCGGGGGACAGGGTGGAAAGTTCATCCTTCAACTGCCCAATGGTGTCATAAAGGCCGTGGTCAAAAGCCTCGCCGCGCTCAAACTGCCCACGCCTGTGATTCCCGATATCGTGGATTACGGCACGTTGTTTTGGTACGTGGATAGCCGCAAAGCTCAAGACGAACTTGGCTACACGTATCGGTCGGCAGACGAGACGATTACCGATGTTGTGGGTTGGCTGCGCGAGTCAGGCCGATTTTAAGCACGCGGAGACGGATTGTTTTAGGGGTTTACCTTCCGCTGCACCTTGTGTAGAGTCGTGCCGCCGATCGATCCGTCTGGGTATTGAAAACGGCACTTTTGAGCACATCAAGGAAGTTTAATGCCTCGCAACTCGACGCAACACGTACCCCACTGGATTCTCCTTCTCGCGCTGCCTCTTGCCACCATTGGCTGCAATCGCGCCACCGTGCCAAGCATCGATCCTCCGGTCGGTGCAGACGGGGAGGCCGCATCGGCCCATTTTGTGCTGAATGCTGCCAAGAGCGAGCGCCTTGCGCGTATTTTTCACGACAGCTCAGAGGAGCATGCCTCGGCTGTGTACGAGGTCCGTGGCTCGGATGGCATCCGTCTGATTCGCGGCACAACGACAAGCCCCAATGTGGCCAAGTTGATCAGCATCGAGTTTTTTGGAGACGGTGACGTCAACTACTGGGCCCATGCGCAGGTGGATGACGGTCAGGTACTCTTGGTGGGTACTCCGTCCACAATTGTGCAAAGCCCGATTTTCATGTCGAAAGGCACGTCTGTGGCGTACGGGCCGAGTCAGACCTTGTCGGCGACAACTATCGAGTTGGCTGCAGAAGAGAAGCGGGGAATTGACGCCGCGGTCATGTTCTGGGACGGTCAGGCATTTTCTGTCGGTCCGCGCGGCAGAAGCGTCCGCAGCCTTGAGGCCACCCCTGACGGTAAGGCTGTGCAATACCAACTTCGACAAAGCCGGTGGCGATACGCAGTTGATACGTTCCTGTTCACGGGTGAGCCAGCATGGTTTGACCTCGAGGGCACTGACCGTTGGGCGCACGGCGGGCCGCATGAGGATGGCTTTACGGTGTTTGTCGACCATGTGCCGGGCGAGACCTACGACCGAGTTCGGGATCTGCACCTCGATCCAGACAAAGACCAACTCTTGTATCAGGGACAAAAAGACAAGCAGTGGTTCTTCGTGATGGAATCGCGTGCAGAAGGCAACACGGAGTCCACGACGCTGGGTCCGTATAAGGACCTTGATCGTCGATTCCGGCATCACGCCAAGACCAATCATGCGTACGGAATCGCTCGAACAGACGATGGAAGTCGACTCATTGTTGGGACTGATGGCAACAATGCGAGTCACAGTGACGAGTTTTCTCGGATCTCGATGGCACGCTTTGAGACCCTTACCAATCCGGTAGCCGTAGCCACGGCCGATTCCAGCAACCGCGTGCTCATTGGCACGAATGCAGGTGAACCCTACGATTCCATTTCACGGCTCAGCGCCGCGAATGAAGACAAGACGGTGGCCTACATCGGCACCAGTGAAGCCGGGGAGCGCGTCGTGCTGGGGACGGAGGCCCAGCGCCAGTTCGAGAAGATTAGTTTCTACCAACTATCAACCCCCAGCGAACGTCCGGTTTATGTCGGGGAGTCGAATGAGCAGTTCTTCGCGATGCACGAGGGGAGCGCGAGCGAAGGTCTCGGACGCTTCAGTTTCCTCCGGACGCGAAGCCAAGACCGAACCTACTGGCAAGCCGAAAAGGGAGAGTCAGAGGTTGTTGGGTTCAACAATTCGGCCGGCAAGGCGTTTGATTCCATCGTACGGGTCGGAATCACCCCGACGGAACGGGCGAAGAGCCCCGATTCTCCGGCACCGGTTTCCAAACACACGGTCTGGTATGACGGAAAACGAGGCGACCGCTTCCACCGGACCATTGAGACCAATGAGAGCCCCGCATTTGATGCTCTGGGTCCGGTGGTGTTGACCAATCAGAGTTTCGACATTGTCTATGCAGCACGGAACTCCAGCTTGGAAAGCAAAGAGGTGCAAGAGGGCGAAGAGACGCGGACAGTCGAGTCGGTGAAGGTCACCGACTTGGTCAGCCGAAATGGGTCAACGCTTGCAAGCTTTGGGCGTACGATGGCGGCTGACTCGGCCGGCAAACGGTTCCTTGGCAACAGCACGACTGATCTCGCGATCCCGAGGGCCATCCCAAACACCGACAATGTGTACTACACCGCCAACGCGGATGAGGGCGTCAATGTTGGCTTTAACGATCGAGTGGACGGCCCGTTCGTTGATGTTGCGGAGTTGAAGCCTCGCCCTACCGGCGCCGACGTGGCCTACTTTGCCCAGAAAGGAGAGCAGTGGGCAGTCCAAGAGGGCGCAGCGCGCGGGACAGAACTCGATCGCATGACTGGACGACTGAGCTTCACCCCCGATGGCGAACAGGTATACTACTCGGGCAAATTGGCGGATGTATCCTACACCTTCGTCGGGTCCGAGCAATACCTCTCTGTCCGCGACATGAAGCTCAACCGAAACAAAGACCTGTTGGTGTACCGAGGCGAGCGAGAGGACGGCTGGCGTCAGGTGGTCGCCGGGACCCATTCGAATCCTTTTGCAACGCTGGGCAACGCATCGTTTACCGATGACGGATACGGCGTATATTCGAGTGCGACCGGAGCGGACGATTCAGTCTCTTTCTTGCTCAAGCGGCACGCGAAAGCCTTTGTTGCAGATGGAAAGTGGGCGCGCACCGGTTCGATTGCGGAGTACCACAACCCCATCGTGGGCGGCACGCTGCAGCGCGACTCCGATACCGGTAACTATCGAATTCTGGATGCTGCTGGGGAGGCTCACGACCTGAGCGCGCTGACCGACTTGGCTGAGGTTCCGCTGTTTGTGGCCATGAAGCGAGATGGTCGGCCCATTGCGCGTGCGTGGCTGGTCGACAGTGTGGCCGATGGCCAGTTGACCCTAAATGCGGGCCCAGAAGCCGAGGCGCTCGAGCGTTTGCAGCAGGGTTGGAAGGCAGAGAAGGCCTTTCTGTTGCCGCTGTACTCGCCGTACGCCTACTCAGCGCGTGACGGACGCAGCGATGGAATGGTGTACCAGAGCAACCACTACGACCGATGGAATGCGAAGGGATTCACGGAGAACGATCGGTTCTACGCCATTGGTCGAAAGGCCGACCAAGAGTATTTCGTGATTGCTGAGACGCGCACAGAGCCGTTTTATCGAATCTCGGATTTGATCTGGAATCCGGAATCGCCGGAAGACGATAAGGTCGCATTGGCCATTCGGACCGATGCGGATTCGAAGGGGTATGTCCTGACCTCGGCATCGGCCGAAACCCGATCGCTTGGGTTGGCCGACAGTGCCTCCGGTGCATCGTGGACACAGCCGCATGTTGCGAGCGGCATCAACACGCTTGTGTGGACGGGATCCCAATCCGGTTCCTCCTTCAGGGCGGTCGACGAGCGGCGGTACGATGCGGTGCGCGACGTCGAGGTGAGCGAGGAGTCGGGTGATCTCTCCTATGTGGGAACACGCAACGCGCTGCACTCGGTGTACGCGCGCGGTGAACATGGCCCTTGGTACAATGCGATTCGACTGTATGGTGTCCACGAGCGCAGCGGCACCGTTTCGTATGTCGGCGACCATGTGTACGCGCGTGCGGCGGATCCGGTTCGAATCATGGGCGAAGGCGAGCGCCACCTGAGCCGGCTTCATGTGGGTGACGAACTTGGTCCATTCGTAGACGATATCAAGCATGTATACGGCGGATCGACCTTGGAGAACACGGTCTGGAGCCAGAAGATCGACGGCCACTGGACGCTCAAAGAAGGCGAAAAGAACGCGTCGAAGGCCTACCGTGACATCGCCTATGTTCACCGTGTAGTTGAAGACGCAGAGTCTGAGGATGTCAGCTATCACTTCATGGCTCGGACCGATGACCATTGGGTCGAAGTGCACGACAGACGGGAAGGCAATTGCGTGGATGCCATCGTAGAGGGGCCCTCCGTGGCCTCGCTGCCCGATGGATTGACTGCAGTCAGCCGGGACCAATACGGGTCGGCAGACAAGACGGTAGTTGCCGATTCCGAGGGGCGTTTCGATTACCGCGGATTGGTGGACTCGAAACATGTATTCGTCCGAAAGGGTGACGCCCATCCACCAGTTTCAACGGTGACAACCACGTGGTACCCCAACGACGACAAGATGGTCGCCTACGGGGCCAAACAGGGCGAAGATGGCGTGGTGCTGGTCGTCGATGGCTCCGTGTCTTCGGTGTACGCTTCATTCCAAGATCCTGTGTACTCCAAGAGCGCGGGCGAACTGTACACGGTCGCGACGCTCATCAAGGAAGACGAACCGGCCGATGACTGTTCGCGCCAAGAGGCATGCGAGTCGGGTGCAAGCGCCTTCGAGCCGTCGACTGCTATCTTGATTGGGGCACGAGAATCCCTCAGGGCCGGTGAGTTTAAGTACATCGAAGGTGGCGAGCATGGGCTTGGCCTTATGGCTGAGGTCGCGGACGGGTGGCGAGCATGGGTCAACGGCGAGATGGGGCCTGTCATGGACGGCGTGGCATCCCCGGCGCCTGTGTATGGAGAGACGCTTCGAGACACCCGTTACGTGGGAGAATACGGCGACAACGTGCATGTGATGTCGTACAAAAAGATCACGGCACCCTTGGATGCGGTGACCAAGCTCGAGCGAGTGGGTGAGGCCGATGGTCGATTCAAGTTCGATGAAGAGGACTTTATGTATGAAGGTCGCTCCGGCCACACCGAACGACTCTACGTGGCCGATCGTTTGGTTGGACTTGCCGAGGACATTCGCAGTCCAGTTTACGAATTCGACCACGATGTGATCTTTGAACAAGTCGATGCCAATGCGGTAGAGCAGGCCGGTGGGCCGGTGGTCTACGACGCGGTGGATGCAGAGTCCCTCTTCGGCGGGCACATTCTTGCGCTGAGCCGAGACGGTCACACGCAACTCGATGCCGGGGCACTCAAGACGGCGCACCGGACGGTCATTTGGGACGTAAAGGCAAAGGAAGTTCCACCCAAGTCTGAGCGTCAAAAGACATCTTACGAAGTGTCGTGGGTCAGTGGCATCCTCGACCGATCGGCGGCCACCGTATCGGTTTACCTCGAACAATCGACGGTGAAGCCACCCAACGGTAAGCTTGAGATGCTTCGCAATCTTGCGGTCTCGCCGCCTCCATTCATGGAGCGTGTGAGTGCAGGGTCGGGAGGCGGTGACGAGTCGAAATCAGATATGGACGCAGAGTGACCCTGAACGCTCCACCCTTTGGCTCTGGAACCGGGGGTGGGGTCGAATCTACTGGCGTCAGACCGGTTGATTATTGAGCGTGCGTCGGCTGCCCATGGGCGAACCGATACGATCCCGGCTGCAGGTCACCGAGGTCGTAGGGCCCGACCCGGTACCGCACGAGGCGCAGGCAGGGGTGGCCCACTGCGGCGGTCATTCTTCGCACTTGGCGGTTCATCCCTTCGTGGATTTCGATGTCCAGCCAAGCCGTAGGAACCGTCTTTCGAAAGCGTACCGGAGGGTCACGGTCCCACAAATCCGGGGGATCAATAATGGATGCCTTCGCCGGCCGTGTTCGACCGCCTTTGATGTTCACGCCGTCGCGAAGCTGCTGCAGAGCGGCTTCACTGGGAATGCGTTCGACTTGGACCCAGTAGCCTTTGGTCTTCTGTGCACTCGGATGCGCGATGGCGTGCTGCAGACGTCCGTCGTCGGTCAGCACTAAAAGCCCCTCGCTATCCCGATCGAGCCGCCCTGCGGCGTACACACCCGGCACATCGACATAAGTCGCGAGTGTGGGGCGACCATCTGGATCAGTGAAGGTGCTCAACACGCCATAGGGCTTGTTGAGCAGGATGATGCGGGCCATGAGGCCTACTCAAACTCACTGTCGTCAGAAGCGCTCGAGCATCCAGGGTCTTCCGCATCGCGGTCGCCGTCGCCGTCGTTATCGATGCCGTCGTTGCATTGCGGTCCATCCGGGTCGGTGCCGTCGTCCTCAAGCTCGACCGTGATTCCGGTGCACACCGGGTCATCAAGGTCGATCCAGCCATCGCCATCGTTGTCTTCGGTATCGTTGCACTCGGTCGAGGGGTCCTCTTCGTCGTCGTCGTCGCCAGACCCGCACCCGGGGTCATCGGCATCGGTGAAGCTGTCGCCGTCGTTGTCTTCTCCGTCGGAGCATTCGTAGTCGAGGTCAAGTCCACCGTCTTCGAAGAAATCAAACTCGCTGGTGCAGTCGGTATCGAGGAGGTCGACCCACCCGTCGCCATCGTTGTCCAGACCGTCCACGCACTCTCCAGTGTGGTCTTCGTCCATGTCGAGTGGGCCGCTGCATCCCGGGTCGGAGGCGTCTTTCAAGGTGTCGACATCGTCGTCGAAGCCGTTGTTGCATCCGAACTCAAATCGATATCCGCTCTCCTCGGCGGTCCACATGCAGTCCGGGTCATCGCCGTCGGTCCACCCATCGCTGTCGTTGTCGATGCCATCGGTGCAGTTCACATCGGGCCCGCGGGCTTCGTCCTCCGAGTCATCAATGGCTGCAAGGCAGTCACTATCCTCGGAATCGATGAACCCATCGCCGTCGTTGTCGGTGCCGTCGTTGCACTCGAAACGGCTATCGGTTCCGCCGTCCTCGGTGCCGTAGCTGGCACACTCGATATCGTCGGCATCGACCCAGCCATCGCCATCGTCGTCCGACCCATTCATGCACTGGGTGGCCTCGGCGTCCTCAACGGTGTCGAAGGCATCCACACACGATTCATCGAGGAAATCGAGCACGAAGTTCCCGTCGTTGTCGACACCGTCATTGCATTCGGTGGTTCCAAAGCCTGACTCGGCGGACCCGGTCAAGCAGTCGGGGTCGTCATCGTCGGCCCAGCCATCGCCATCGTCATCCTCGCCGTCCTCACAGGAGAATGC
>DEBL01000331.1:13901-14038 GCA_002348535.1 Deltaproteobacteria bacterium UBA2957
GCCCAGCCATCGCCATCGTCGTCCTCACCGTCCTCACAGGAGAATGCGACTTCCGCATCGTCGAAGGCATCGCTGCAATGCAGGTCATCTGCATCCACATCGCCATCTTCGTCGTCGTCGATGCCGTTGTTGCATTC
>DEBL01000331.1:14184-18492 GCA_002348535.1 Deltaproteobacteria bacterium UBA2957
GGTGGTGAGTCCGCCGGTGGTGCTTCGCCTACGGAGGGTGGCTGAGGCATGTCGTGCCGTTTCGTCGCGGGGGGGGCGTTACAGAGCGTGACTTTTCGCAACGGCCATCGGCGGGGTCATTGACGGTTTGACGGGTAAGAGGAAATGCAGTCTGTCCCCGTCGTCATCGATGCCGTTGTTGCATTCCGCAGCCGTCAGCCCGGTTTCGTCGTCCGAATCTGCACAGTCGGGGTCGTCCTCATCGGCCCAGCCGTCTTCATCGTTGTCGGCACCGTCGACGCAGCCCGCAGCGGTGGCCTCGACGGTATCCCATGCATCTGCACAATCGGGATCATCGGCGTCCACGAAAAAGTCTTCCGCGAGATCATTGTTGATGCCATCGTTGCACTCGGTGTCACCGTAACCCAGCTCCTCGACCCCAAAATCGCAGTCCGGGTCGGTGGTGTCCGTCCAGCCGTCCTCGTCGTTGTCGATGCCGTCGTTGCACTCGGTCACGGGCTCACCGGTTTCGAGCAAATCAAACGCGTCGTCGCACCCGGGGTCGTCGCTGTCGATGAGGCCGTCCCCATCGTTGTCAATCAGGTCGTTGCAGTAGTACACAGATCCGGTGAGGTCTTCGGCATCGTCTGGACTGGTGCAGTCCGGATCCGCTAGGTCGATCCATCCATCCCCATCGTTGTCCTCTTCGTCGACGCAACTCGCGCTGCCCTCGTACATATCGAGGGCGCGGGAACAGTGTGGGTCGAAGCGGTCGATGACCCCATCGGAGTCGTCGTCGATGTTGTTGTTGCAGGCGATGTCTGCACTCGAGAATCCAACCTCTTCCGTACCCGTTGCGCAGTCCGGATCGGCTTCATCGGGCCAGCCATCTGCATCGTCATCAAGACCGTTTTCGCACTGTGTCGATTCGCTCTCGCCGTAGGCGCTCTCGCACACAAGGTCGAGAACATCGATGGTGCCGTCGCCATCGTTGTCGATCAGATCGTTGCACTCGGTCCCGAGCGTCGTGGTTTCGTAGTCTCCGTCATCGCAGTCCGGATCCTCTTCGTCCGTCCAGCCGTCCTCGTCGTTGTCCTCCCCGTCGTCGCACGGCAGGGCTTCGTCATCGTCGTAAGGGTCGTCGCCGCATCCGGTATCTGCGCGGTCCACAAAGCCGTCGCCGTCGTTGTCGATCCCATCGTTGCATTGCGTGGACCCAAACCCGATTTCGTCCGTGCCATCACCGGCACAATCCGGGTCCTCGTCATCGGTCCACCCATCGCCGTCGTTGTCTTCTTCATCATCGCAATAGGTGCCCTCGAGGTCGTCTGAGGCGTCGATGCAATCGGGGTCGAGGGCGTCGGTCAGGCCGTCAGCGTCGTTGTCTACGCCGTCAGTGCACTCGCTGATGCCGGCGAAGCCGCCTTCGTCGTCCACATCGGGGTCTCCACCGCAGTCGGGGTCTGCGAGGTCTGCCCAGCCGTCCCCGTCGTTGTCTTCACCATCAGCGCACAGGTTGGCTTCGGTGTCGTCCGTTGCTTCGTTGCAGCCGGTGTCTTCGCTGTCGATGGTGCCGTCACCATCGTTGTCGATTCCATCGTTGCATTCTGTGGCGCCGAAGCCGTCCTCGGGAATGTCATCGCCGCCAGTCTCGTAGGTCTCGCAGTCCGGATCATCGAGGTCGACATAGCCGTCTTCATCGTTGTCGATTCCGTCTTCGCATTGCGGGTCTGGGGGAGGTTCCGTGACCTCTTCGTCGGCCGGATGGGTGCAGTCATCGTCGTCGCGGTCGATCAGTCCGTCGTCGTCATTATCGACGCCGTCATTGCATCCGAAGTCTGCGTTGTAGCCACCCTCGACGGTGTCGTTCGACCATTCTGTGCAGTCAGGGTCTTCGGTGGTTCCCGTCTCCGGGTTGTACGCGTCCGTCCAGCCGTCGCCGTCGTTGTCGATGCCGTCGTCGCATTCGGGGACCTTCTCGTATTCGCCGTATGCGTCGGTGCACTCGGTGTCGTCCGCGTCCTTCAGCCCGTCACCGTCGTTGTCGATGCCGTCGTTGCATGCGTTGGTTCCGAACCCTTCTTCGCGGTCGCCGTCTGCACAATCGGGGTCATCGGCATCGGTCCAGCCGTCGCCGTCGTCATCGTCATCGTTCAAGCACGGGGTGATGGGGGTGTCCAATAGGGCCACGCCGACTTCGACAACTTGAACTTCTTCGGTGAAGGCCAAGGGGCCCACAATGTCAGACCGCATCCATTCGGTGTCTCCGGACCACCCGTGTGCGGTTAAGGTGAACGGGCTGGTGTTTGCACCGGGACGCAACTCCAAACTGGGGAGTTCGCCTGCAACGGCTCGGTTCATGTCAACAGTCAGAATCAAGTCGATGTCGCCGTC
This sequence comes from Deltaproteobacteria bacterium UBA2957, assembly GCA_002348535.1. Classification (GTDB taxonomy): domain Bacteria; phylum Myxococcota_A; class UBA796; order UBA796; family UBA796; genus UBA796. The sequence goes on from DEBL01000331.1 coordinate 16,558, forward strand.
TGAATCGTAGTCGCGCAAGTCCTCCAACTCGGTGTTGATGCGCGTGGTTTCAATGTCGTATGGAACCTCGTGATCCAGCACCACGAAGAACTCTGTGACGGCGTCGCGGATGTTCGCCGTGTCGCCCACGAATTCGATCTGGATGGCGGATCGTTCCGCAACAGTGGTTTCTTTGGTGCATCCAACCAAAGTGAGGGCGATTAAAAGAGAATGAATGGGCATAGAACGTGTCATGGAAGCGTGAACAGGATGAAGCCCTTGCTGTCTGGGGCGTTGGTGGTGGTGGTGCCTTTGCTGGCTGTGGCGATGGCCGCGACCGCGCCGCCGGCTGCGAGGGTCCCGCCAACGGCGGTGTAGAACAACCAGTGTTTGTAAAACGGTTTGCCTTTCGTCAGAACCGATGCCGCAGCACCGCTCTTTGGCTTGAGTCGGGCCCGGTAGAGCGCGGTGCCCTTGATGGGGACCTCGACCGTCTGTTCGATGGTTTTTCTGTCCTCGGCGGAGATCACCAACGCATACCGGCCCCGTTCGACGGGTCCGAAGCGGTAAGTGCTTTGGCCGCCGAACTGCATGCCTTGGATGCTGAGTTGCGAGTCTTTCATGCCGGTCCGAACCGTGAGTGGAACCCCCCGCTTGGGTAGACGGGCCTCCACTTCACCCTTGGAGCCATCGGAGGTATCAAAGCGTCGAAACACAGATGCATAGCCCCGCTTCATGATTTGCACAGAGTGTTCGCCGGCCTCGACGTCTTCGAGTGCGAGGGGAGTGGTTCCAACCTCGCGGCCGTCAAGGAGCACGGTGGCGCCTCGCGGTCGCGAGATGACCGACACCAATCCGGCGGAGCTTTGCAGTTCGGCTGTGATCAGCACATTCTTACCCGTGCGAAACTCGAATCGGCCCTTTTCGGTTTCGTGGCCGTCCGCCGAGAGTGTGTACGCGTAGGTGCCGTCTTTTAGGTCCTTGAGTCGTACAGGCGTCTTGAACGTTTCTTTGCTCTTGTTGAGTTTGAGGACGGCCCCGCTCGGCTCGACCAAAAATTCGACCGACCCCTTGCCCTTGAACAACTTGGCCGTGACCGAGGTGGTCTGATTTGAACGGATGTGAATCTTTCGCACGTATGGCTCAAAGCCATCCTTCAGCACTCGGATGGTGTAGGTGCCAACATTCACTTGTTGACTCAGCGGCGAGTCGCCCACTTCCTCGGTGCCCAAGTACACGGTCGCGCTGCCCTTATCGGTGCTGACCCTCAGCGTTCCTTTGCCGTCTTGGGCGAGGGCAGTGCCAGACAGCAGCAACAGGCCGGCAAGCACGGCATGAATCAACGCATAGATACTTTTTCGAGCCATCATCTCAGAAGGGCCTCCAGTCCTCCGCAGCGTAGCAGAGGGGTCGCGCATGTGCGAGGGCTCGTTTTACGTGGCGATGCGGGCGTCGCCATCTCGGCGGGTGATTCCGGCGGCATCGAGCCACTCAAGGAGCGGAATAGCCGTCCGTCGACTCTGGCCTGTGAGTGCCTTGAAGTCCGAGGGACTGAGACGCTGTGATGCGCTGAAGAATGCACGGACATCCGCCTTTAGTGCATCCAAATGCCCCCGCGACACCACCCTATCGCCCACTCGCTCTACGTCTCCAGCATCAATGAGCAGTTGGAGTAAACCGCGAGTGTTCTGGATCAAGTCCTCGAACTTGACCCCTTCGAGCCCGGCGCTTTTAAGGGTTGCGAGCATGGCTTCCCGGGCCTGCTGCTGCGCATCATCGAGTTCGACCGAAAAATCAGCGAGTCGAACATTCGGACCATTGGCCACGATGGACCCGCCTGTGGCGAGCAGGTGGAGTAGCGCGTCATAGGCCTGAGGTGACAAGCCTGCAGCAAGACCAGTGTGCATGGCCCGCCGCGGGGCCCCAGCGGCAAGGGGGTTGTCGGTGTGGTAGGCG
>DEBL01000071.1 GCA_002348535.1 Deltaproteobacteria bacterium UBA2957
AGCAACGCCTCTCGCATGGCCTCCTTACGGGACTCCGAAACCTCGGGACCCGAACAGATGGCATCATGAGGTGTGCGTCCCGTAATCTGAAAAACACGCGCTTTTGCGGCATTGATTCCCGCTTCATCGGCGTTCATGTAGGCCGCTGTGAAGGTCCCCCCGATGTCGCACTTTCCATCAATAAGGTCCTTGATGAGCGCAAGGTGATTACCACTCACAACCGCGGGTCCCTTCATGTCCTTGTCAGGGTCGATCCCGTGGGCTCTGAGCGCCCCCCTCGGCAGAACGTACCCAGTCGTGGAGCTCGGGTCGCTGTAGCACAACCGATGCCCCGCAATGTCTGCCGGTGTCTGGATGGGACCGCCCTCGGCGACAAGCAGAATGCCATCGGACCCATTGGTGCCGGAGTGCACTTTTACCGCCATGAGCTCTACCTGTGGGCTGGCCTCTACGGTCTTCACGTAAAGAGTAGGTGGAAGCGATGCGAATTCGACGTCGCCCGAGATCAAGGCTTCGGACGCTTCCGCGTAGGATGTAGCAAATCGCCAGGCGACGGTTTCGCCCATTTCTCGGCTCAAATAAACCCGAAGCGGCTCGAGGTCTTTCTTCAAAATATCTGGAGAAACGGTTGGAGCGAGCATGATGGTGATGTCGGGGTCCCCGGTAAGCGGCGCGGATGGTGATGGCGGCCCGCTTGGCAGCATCACATACAGGGCTGCGGCCACTGCAGCTGCCGTAACGCCGGCGCCCCAAAGGACTCCGCGGCGAACGGCTGCGGCTGTTGAAGGCGGTTTGGAACCGGATGGTTCGGCTGGATCGACCTCATTGCTCACACGGCTGAAGCTTTTCTCAACCTGTCCTTGAACTTGCTGTCGTCGGGCAGCCAGACTCTCGCCGAGAAGCGCAATGACGTAGGTACGGATTGCGTCCTCGCTGATATCGAGTCGCTCCTCTCGTGCAGCCTCGAGCAAGGCCGTTCGAAATCCCTCGGCGGTGGAAGTCCTTTTGGTGGGATCCTTCTCAAGCGCCGAGAGTGCTGCATTCATGATGCCGCTGCTGATGTCCGGTCGAGCGGCGTCGAGCCTTGGCAGCGTGGAGTTCAGGACCGCGTTGATGGTTGCGACCTCACCTTCGCGGGCGAACAGCCGCTCGCCCAACAGCATTTCCCACAGAACGACCCCAAGGGTGAATACGTCGCTTCGACGGTCGATGTCAGACTGCCAGAGCTGTTCAGGTGACATGTATGGCAGCTTGCCTTTCAGCATGCCGGTCTCTGTTTTTTCTTGGTTACTTGTGGCCTTTGCTACCCCGAAATCCAGAATCTTGACGTGCCCCGTTTCCGTCACCATGAGATTGTGGGGCGTGAGGTCGCGGTGGACAAGCTCTGCCGGCGCTCCCGAAGGATCGGTCAGTTCGTGTGCTGAGTGAGCGCCCGAGCACGCCTGAGCGATAATTCCGATGGCGACGCCGGCAGGAATCTTCTGCCGTTTCTCGCTGGCGTGTCTCATCAGTATGTTTAGCGGGACACCCTGGACATACTCCATCGCGAGGAATGGCTGCTCCTCCCAAGTCCCAAACTCGTGAATCTCCACCACGTTGGGATGGTTGATGTTGGCTGCAAGGCGGGCCTCCTGAAGAAACATCCGCTGAAAGCCATCGTCCGCATCGTATTGCGGGAGAATTTGTTTGATTACCACGAGCCGCTGGAGCGCCGAGTCGCCGGTTTCGAATCCCAAGTAAACTACAGCCATTCCACCCACGGCGAGTCGTTCCAAGATGGTGTATCGGCCGATGCGGTCTGGGATCTTGTTCATTGTCCACCAATCACCGAGACTGTACTCGAAATGGCCTCGACGTGAAACCTATTCTGGCGGGTAGATGTCAACGCGCCAAGTCGCCGTTACCGTCGCCACCACATCTCCCTCTGGGTCTGTAAGGCTCCCGACGACCTCCAAGTCATGGGTTCCAGGCGTGTCGGGGACAGTGTAGTCGCATGTAGCGGTGATGAGTCCACGAGCCTTCTTGTGGTACTCGATCCCAATACCCTTTAAAATTCCCCGACCTCTTCCGTCGATTTGGTACATGACGTTGGCTCCGGTGGCGAGTTCGCCGAGGTTCACGAGCGCAATGGCATGGATGCTCTTCAGGTGGTTTCGAACCGCGGGGCGATCGCGCATCGTGACCACAGCTCGACCCGCCTCAAGGTGTTCAACGGTTGCGCCAACCGTCCCAGAGTAGCGGGCCATGCGACCCAGCATGAAAGAGAACAGCCACTTGCCCCCTGGGATCGATCGGCTGCGCTCCCACTGTTCAGCGAGTGTGCCGTTCTTGCTCATGGTCTGTCGGCTCATGGCTCGAATCTCCCGAGATGTTGAAGAGAGTGGGGACCGATCACCTATGCACCTCCGGTGTCGGGGTCGCCCGTATCGATTATCCCCCCATCGGTATCGATTGGGGCTCCGGTGTCGTCGTCTTCTGGGAACTCATCGTCATCGAGGTAGCCGGGGAGGCCGTCACCATCGACATCCTCCGTCGTCTCCTCAGAATCGGGTACACCGTCGCCATCGGAGTCCGTATCGAGGCGATTCTCAACTCCATCCTCGTCTGGATCCGGGAGGCCTTCGTCCTCTTCGATGGATAAGATCCCATCCCCGTCATCATCCTCATCGAGCGCATCGATGGTTCCATCCCCATCGGTGTCGGTCGGGTCGGAAACGTCATCGCCGATTTCCTCAAGGTCGGTCCAGCCATCCTCGTCGGAGTCCTCGGAGGTCAGAACTGTTCCGAGCAGCAGTTCGTCCACATCGCTGACCCCATCACCATCCGTGTCCCCCGTGACGCAGTCTGGAATGCCGTCTTCATCGGAGTCGGCGAACTCGTCGTCGGTGAGGGAACCGTCGCAATCCGAGTCAATGGTGTCGCATTCCTCAACGGCGAGGGGATTCACGGATGGGTCGCTGTCATCGCAGTCTAGATTGTCCTCGACGTAGCCCGACAGTGGGAAACACGACCCGTACGGCGAAGATTCGTCGCCAAAACCGTCGTCATCGGTATCGGCGTAGAAAATTGTCCATCCGATTGCGCCCTCTTCGTCGACTTCGCCGTCGCAGTCGTTGTCAACCGAGTCACACTCTTCATCTGCATCCGGGTTGATATCAGGATCGCTGTCGTTGCAGTCGCCAATTGACGCACCGAACCCTTCGTCCGGCGCGCAGGCCACCATCGACCGGCCTCCAAGCATCGAGTACCCGTCGCCATCGAGGTCTTCGTAGAAGGTCTTTACCGGGTCGGTGATTCCATCACAGTTGTTGTCCACGGCATCGTCACAGAGTTCCTCAGCGTCCGGGTTGATCCCGTCATCGTCGTCGTTGCAGTCGGAGGCGTCTTCGACGTAGCCTGCAGGCGGGTCACACGAGTCGGCGGGGGAGGTGGCATCGCCATACCCATCGCCATCGGAGTCGGCGTAGTACGATGAGGTGGCGTCCTCATCCACAGCACCATCGCAGTCATCATCAATTTCGTTGCAGGACTCGGTTGCTCCGGGGTTTATGGACGTAGAGGTGTCATCGCAGTCCGAGTCGTATGCGGAGTACCCGCCCGGCTCGTCGCAGGCCGAGGTGACGGTGGTGTCCACACCGTATCCGTCTCCGTCTTCATCGATGTACCACGTGTAGGCGTCCGAGGCGTCGTCATCGACCTCGCCGCTGCAATCGTTATCCACGCCATCACACACTTCGGTCTCGTCCGGCGAAATCGAATCCGCGGAATCATCGCAGTCGTCGTTGTTGGCCACAAACTCGGTGCTTGTCGGCTCGCACGCGACGACCGAAAGGGCCCCATCTTCGGAAGAACCGTATCCGTCTCCGTCCTCATCAATGTACCAAGTGGGCGCGTCGACGGCGTCTGCACCGTTCGATTCACCGTCGCAGTTTTCGTCTATACCGTCTTCATCGCAGATTTCGTCGGCGTCCGGACTGATGGCGATGTCGTCGTCGTCGCAGTCACCACCCTCGACAACGAACCCATCCGGTGCCATACACGCAGCGGTTTCAGATTCATCGGAACCGTAACCATCACCGTCTTCATCGAGGAAGAAGGTCGTCGCGGGGTCTTCGTCGATTTCTCCGTCGCAGTCATTGTCAATTTCATCGCATGTGTCGTCTTGGGCGGGATTGATGTCCGAGTCCATGTCGTCACAATCTCCACCGACGGTCACGTAGGACGACGGTGGGGAACAGCTGGTGTCGGTGCGCGTGTCATCGCCGTACCCATCATCGTCGCGGTCCGCATAGTAGGTTGTCAGGCTGGTTGCGTCTTCATCGATCTCCGCATCGCAATCATTGTCGATTTCGTCACAGAGCTCAGGGGCGTCGGGGTAGGTCGTGGCGTCGTCGTCGTCGCAGTCATCATTGGTTGCAGCGTAGCCATCTGGCTGGTCGCACGCGATGATGGGATCGCTTTCTATACCCGACCCATCGCCGTCCTCATCCACATACCACGCAGTCGGACTGTCTTCCCCGCCGAGTGGCTCGGCGTCAGTGTCGACTTCATCGTCGCAGTCGTCGTCCAGTCCGTTGCAGATTTCCGTCGCCTCAGGGTTTACATCCGGGTTGCTGTCGTCGCAGTCTGTCCCCACTTCCACGTAGCCGTCAGGCGCTTCACAGCCGACCACCGATACCGATGGGTCGCCAAAGCCGTCTCCGTCGCTGTCGAGGTACATCGTGATGTCGGTAGCCTCATCAACTTCGCCATCGCAATCATTGTCGATGCCGTCGCAAGTCTCGATGGTGCCCGGACTGACCTCTACTGTGGAATCGTCACAGTCGCCCGCTTCTGCCGCGTAGCCCTCGGGTTGATCACAGGCCTCGACTGAACTGGCTTCCACGCCAAAATCGTCACCGTCCGTGTCGAGGTACCACGTTGAGATGTCGAACGCCTCTTCATCCGTTTCGCCATCGCAGTCGTCATCGGTGTCATTGCACACCTCGACACCATCCGGCGACACACTCTCGTCGGTGTCATCGCAGTCTCCCGAGGTGTCCACATAGCCTTCGGGCGCCGAACATGCCTCGGTGGATGCTGCATCACTGCCGTAGCCGTCTGCGTCAACATCCGCGAAGTAGGTGAGGGCATCGATCGCTTCGGAATCGACGGTTCCGTCGCAGTCGTTATCGATCTCATCGCATACTTCATCCGCATCGGGGCTGATGGCGTCATTGTCATCATCGCAGTCGCCACCGACGATTGCGTAGCCCTCCGCGAGGGAGCAGGCCTCAACCGCGGAGTCGTCGGACCCGTAGCCATCCCCATCGGTGTCGACATAGAAGGTTGTCGCTCCCTCTTCGTCGATTGCACCGTCGCAGTTGTTGTCGACCTCGTCACAGGGCTCTTCGGCGTCGGGAAATATGGTTTCATCCGCGTCATTGCAGTCGTCGCCATTGGACACATACCCATCGGGCGCGGCGCAGCTGTCCTCGGACTCATCCGAATCTCCGTATCCATCGGAGTCGAAATCTCGGTACCAGCGAATGAGGTCCTCCGCATCGTCGACCGCGTCATTGCAGTCGTTGTCGACACCGTCGCAGACCTCGAGCGCATCCGGTGAAATCGTGGCATCGGTATCATCGCAATCGTCGCCATTCGCCACCAAGTCGGGCAGCGTCATGCAGCTAATTTCGCCTTCCGTGTCAGCGTCACCGTAGCCATCGCCGTCCTCGTCAGGGTGCCAGCTGGATGCGTCCAACGCTTCTTCGTCAACCTCATCGTCGCAGTCATTGTCTTGACCGTCGCACGTCTCGCTAGCGTCCGGGTTGGTGCTGGCGCTTTCATCGTTGCAGTCATCGTCATTCGAGACGTAGCCGAGCGGTTCATCGCAACTGTTTTCACTGCTTGATGGGTCGCCGTAGCCGTCGCCGTCCTCATCCGCGTACCAGATGACGGAATCGCTCACCGATGCATCCGTGTCGTCGCAGTCTTCACATGCGGCAAATCCGTCTCCATCGGCGTCGTCGAAGCCAACCGACCCGTCGCAGTTCCGATCTACTTCATCGGTGCACTCTTCGGTGGCACCCGGGTTGATGCTGTCGTCGGTGTCGTCGCAATCTTCGTCGCCAAAGCCATACCCGTCGGGAGCATCGCATGCGACTACGGAATCCGTCCCGGCCCCGTACCCATCGCCGTCTCCGTCTGCAAACCATGTTGATGCGTCAACGGCGTCGTCCTCATCAATTTCGTCATCGCAGTCGTTATCCAGACCGTCGCACGACTCGGATTCACCGGGGTTGATGGCCGCTGCCGAATCGTCACAGTCCCCCGAGGTGCCCGCAAAGCCATCGGGGGCTTCACAGGCCTCTACACTTGTGTCGGCGGTTCCGTACCCATCACCGTCGTTGTCTCGGTAATACACCGTGGTGTCGGTCGCCTCGAGGTCCACTTGGTCATCGCAGTTGTTGTCGATGCCATCGCA
>DEBL01000060.1 GCA_002348535.1 Deltaproteobacteria bacterium UBA2957
GTAGGTTCAAATCCTGCCCCCGCATCCAACTTTTGAGGCGCCTCGATGTGCATCGAGGCGTTTTTTTTTACACTGTGTGCCGTCGCCGGATGCCGACGGATGCGAACAGAACCAGAAGCACTGTTGTGCGTTTGCGCCCTGTAAATTGCGCGGTTGCGCAACCGGTTGCCGATTCGCTTTTGGTTGCGTTGGTTTCTGCGGGCTCGGCACTCACTCGTCCGGGGTCACCGGTGTCGATGGTGCCGAAGATTGTTCGCTCAAGCGACGGCCAGAGTGGATCGCAGACGAGCGACGATTGACTGTCCGGCGGGCACACGGGTGGCCCCTCCAACAATTCGAACGTTGGAGTCGGCTCGCATCGGTCTGGAGCAGTGCATTCGCTCAGGGCGGATCCCGCACTGGGGATACGGGTAGCCAACATGACCCGCCCATCGATTGCCCCCACACCGATACTCAAGGGGGCTGATTCAATTCGTTTGAATGTTTCTCCGTCAGTGGAGTGCAGGACCTTATTCCCCGAAACAGTGAGCCAAAGAGAACCGTCGTTTGCTTGCGCGGCGTCAATAATCGCGGCTTGAGGTCGGTAAACAGGCTCAAACGATAGGCCACCATCGCGGGTCCGATAGAGAGTGTCGTCTAAAAACGGGCCGGCGGCGAGCCAAGCAGTTCTTGGGTCTTCGAGGTCCGCTACCAGCAGAGAAAACTCAATTTCAGCATCATCCGGTGCGTCAATTTCAAAGGGCTGATGGGACCAAGTTCTTCCGTCGTCGTTGGTGCGGTGAACGGTGTGCTGCCGTCCATCTTCGGATCTTGAAGTGGCCCAGAGGAACTGCTCAGTCGTTTCGGAAAAGCGCACGGACGTAAAAATCCATCCTCGACCGACTTCAAAAATAGGGTTCCACGTTGAACCCCCATCGGAAGACAGAAATACACCGTTGCCTGACTCGGCAGTATTTGTCGCGGCCGCGACCCGGTCTGGGTCGATCGGGTCGAAGTGTACCGAGGCGACTTGGTGGTTTGATAAGCCACTCGTGGTCGACCATTCGCACCCATCAATACTGCGATAGATGCCCTCGGCCTCATCCCGCGCTTGCGCAAGATCCGCGATGGTGACCAGCATCGTACCGTTGCGATTTTCGGTGTACTGCGGGGTGATGAGTGCGTCGGGCTGTGTCACACTTTCATGGCATATCCAGCTAAATCGCCCATCATCCGCAGGTCGGATATAGCCAATGGTGGTTTCTACGCCCGCTAATCCGCTCTCGCGGTCGCCGATCGCATCGATCGCATCGATGCCGGCGTTGGCATGAGCCAGTGCGATTCCCTGACATAAACCAAACAGCACCGCACTAGAAGCGAGGGCAGGATAGACACCGTAAAACATGCTGGAGGTTTCCCGTGCGTATTTTGTCCACAGTAGCGTTGTTAGGTTTCGGTTGCTACTCCGGAGTTGAGGAAAAAGAACCTGTGCCCGTGCCCGATGGGCTGGCCGCGCTGGGCTACGATACGCAGGATTTAGGGTCGGTGACCCTGACAGTTGTGGGTGATGACACTGACGGCCTGAATGTACCGAGGGATTTGGCCTTCAACCCTGATGAGTCGGGTGAACTCTGGGTCGTCAACCGCACAGACGACTCTGTTTCGATTTTCTGGGATGCCGGGACCGCTGACCAGTCGTCGGAACACATTGTGGATCCGTTTGCAATGCACTTCATGGACAACGTGTCGTCCATTGCGTTCGGCGCACCGCTGCACGCGCCAACCTCGTCATCCAACTTCGCCACATGCCAAGAGTCAACAAACACCTACAACGGCTACGGCGACCCAAACTATTTCATGGGTCCAACACTGTGGTCGTCCGACCCCGAAATCTTCGGAGAATCGAATCGCGATGCGGTCGAGTTCATGACGGATCTGTACGGGTCGTACACCGATTTGGGCAGCCACCTCGACATGCTTCACGAAAGCCCGCTCTGCATGGGGATCGCGCACGATTACGACAACGTGTACTGGGCGTATGATGGCTACAACAAAAGCCTGTATCGCTATGATTTTCAAGAGGACCATGGACCGGGATTCGATGACCACGGCGATGGGATCATGGCTCGGTATGCGGAAGGCGATATCGGCTACGAAGCCGATGTTCCGAGCCATTTGATTCTGGACCAAGAGGCGCGGCTGCTCTATGTCGCGGATACCGCCAACAACCGGATCGCGATTCTGGATACAGAGTCCGGCGAGGCCGGCGCGGACCTGCTCCGCGCGGAACGTCCCCACACCACCCACTATGAGGTAGATGGCGAAGAACTGTGGACCTTTATCGACGGGGCCGAGGCGGGCCTGCAGGCGCCCTCCGGGATTGAGTTGGTGGATGGTATACTGCTCGTCACGGACAACCAGACAAGTGAAATCGTCGCCTTCGACATGGACGGCGAGGTGGTGGACCGGCTGAACACGGGCCTGCCTTCCGGGTCACTTATGGGTATTTTCGCCCGGTCGATCGACGATCTCTGGTTTGTCGATGCAGTGGGAAATCGGGTGTACAACCTGACGCCCAAGGAATAGCGCCTTGAATAAAATGGATGGCGACACGTTTGCGCGTTGAGGTGAACGTGAATCGACTTCTTTTATTCGGACTGCTGGGTCTTTGGTCGTGCGACTTAAAAGTGCCCTTTGGTGACACAGGGTCCGGTGCGATGTGCTTGGATGAATTCCTCGAGATGATGGCGACCGATCGCGAGTTGATCGAGTCTGCAGCCGCGGAACGCGGCGTTTCGACCGGTGAGATACTGGACGAGATTATCGATGGTGGTCTGGGTGTTGCGGATGTGTTGTTTGACTGCTCCGCAAGCGAAGCTTTGAGCGAACTGGGTGCCGGAACAGGCGGCGGCTTTGTTCAGGTCAGCTCCGTTGAAGAGTTGGTCAGTACGTTGATGGATGTCACCCAGTCGCAGAATGAGTTGGTGCAGGACATTGCATTCATGGTGGACTCCACGGGCTCGATGTCGAACGACATCGAAGCGGTGCGCGCGCGGCTCGACGCGATCCTGAATGGACTCGATCCCGCGGAAGACCGTGTCACGGTGGCATGGTTTCGCGACAGGCACGTGGACTCCCCGTGGTACCGGCGAAACGGGCGTGGGTTGATTTCCCCCGACGCTGGACAACTCAAGAGCTTTCTAAATGCCATTGACGCAACGGGAGGGGGAGACCTACCTGAATCCCTCTATGACGGAGCGTTCAAGAGCATCGACGAGATCGAGTGGTCGGCGGAGCGAAGGGTATTGGTCATCATTACCGACGCGGGCCCGACGGACCGCGACACGCACACTGCGGAGGATGTGGTTCGCAGTGCTGAGGCCAACAATGTGGAGATTGTGCCGATCTTGGTCGGGTTGTAGCGGCTTTGGCACGCCCCTGAGCTCAGCCGTCGCGTCGATCTCGGACGGGATTGGTGCCCCGTCGGATTCGAATCGTGGTGCCTCGGTCGTTCGCGGAGGCGTTCACGCTGTGCCATCCGCCGTAGGCGACGGGCGTTACGCGGTCGTAAATCCACCGAGCATCGCGAACAGATAGGTTGATGCACCCATGGCTTGCCGGGTGGCCAAAACCCCAATGCCAAAAAGTGCCATGCAGCGCGTACCGATGCTTGAAGTGCATCACCCAAGGAACCTTCTCAACGTAGTACGGATCGTCGGACTCTGGTCGGCTCGCCATGTCTGACCACGCCGCTTTGTCACGCAGACGGTAAATGCCTCGCGGTGTCGGGGTACCGCGATCTCCCGTCGAGACCAGTGTCGTAAACTCTATGGTTGAGCCTCGTCGTAGCGCCAATACCTGTTGATCGAGATCGACATCGAGCCAAGACTCCGCTGCCGACAGGCCATCGGGAGGGGGCGAGGGAACCCAATGACGGATTCCATCCTCATCGTTCACGTACCCCGGAATTCCAGGCCCGAGACCGTTGGGCATTATCCACCAATGACCCTCTCGATCTACGGGTTCATCTTCGACTAAAATGGGGTCATGGTAATCGAGGGTTCGCCCAACGGGGGCTGACGCTGACGGCTCCGTATGGACCGGCGTGCCGTCATAGTTAATTGCCCAAGCTGGCAAAAACCCTTTCGGGATGGGCTCGGATCGAACATCCCATCCGTGAAACTTGGTAAGCGGATAAATGTGCACTGAGTCGGCCGGAACGACGGCGCCATTCGAGCGTGTCAAAACGGTTCCACGTTCGGTGTATTCAGAACCGATGAAGTGGTATTTTCGGCCTTGACTAAGGCGGCGCAAAGGTTGTTCTCCGGCTCCGTAGCTTTCGGCACTCTCGTAGTTGGGGCCGGTCCACTTTCCCCATCGCTTCGCGTAGATGAACGGCACCATCGCATCGACCTTGTCAGGCGGAGTAGTGTCGTAGCGCATTGTATCCATATACGAGTCCCATTCACGCGGGTCGGGATGCACGAAACGAACAAGCCGGGGCAGGCGAAACGGAACTTCTTCGGTCTTTCGCGCACCATCCAAGCAAGCGTAACCGCCGCCTTCTGTCACACCCCATGGCTCGCCACATTGAGGGCCTCCTACGGTTTCATGAACAATAAAAGGCTCTCCGGCTGGAACGATGGCGCGAATGTCGGCGTTTACAGTGGGCTGGGTCCGCACCAACACCGTGGTGGTCGCCTGCCAGCGCTCGCCTTCGGGTGCAAGCGGCAACTCAGATTTCGCATTGGCCACAGTGTGTATCGCATGCGACTCCTGTGGATTGCCCAAGAAAAGCCATGTGCCCGACACCAATGCCAGCCCGACAAACAACAGTCCGATCAGGCGACGGTAAGAAGGGGAAATCGACAAGGGTCCATTCCGAGTGCAAGCAGGGTTCGCAAAATGCTTCGCCCACTTAACCAAAAATACGCCCGATGGAGCCAAGAGCGTTGTACACTATCCGCCGAACAAGGAGGGTCGTTTCATGCGCTCAATCAAAATGCTTCTTGCCGGAGCACCGCTTGCATTCGCCACAGCTCATGCAGGCATGTCAGTGGAAGGCGACCGTCTGAATATTTCATACGGTGATGGAGGAACATGGTCCGACGACGAAGTGGATCAGTGCATTACCTACTTCTACGACGGCAGTTGGCGCGACTTTTGCCAGTACGGGTACGACTGGCAAGTTTTGTCGGCCAGTTATGTGGCCGTCATCGAGGACTTCACCGACGAAGAAGAACTCACCGGGAGCACGCACTTCGGATGGGATTGGGAGTCCTCGACCTTGGTTGACACCAGCGAAGGCGACCGAATGGGGTCCGAAACTTCATTCGATGTGGAAGCTGTTTCAATCACGAAGACAGAGTCGTGGGCTGAGGATGGCAGCACGGTAACAGTGGACATCGCCGTTACGAATGCGTCGCCATTTATGCTGGAAGACCTCGTGTTGGTGTGGGGGATTGACCCGGACCAAGGCTGCGCATTTGGCGGCGGAGGCGGATGTTACGCGACCTACAACGATGCTCTCGACCCGCTCGATGAAGGCGCAAAAACATATGTGAAAGCCTCTGTCGATGAGGGCCTTACCATTGGGTTGGGGATGTGCGACGCGACGGCGGCGGAAGTCGGTCACCAGTATCGTTCCTCTGGCGGATTTCCGTTTTTGTCTTCGACTGCAATGGATCTGTCGGACCCCGATGATGCCGAGAGCGACGGCCAGATTGTATGGCGGCATCGTTTTGCAGAGACCTTAGGGCCCGATGAGTCGTTTGCAGCGTCATTTTTTGTCGTGGTCGCCGATACGCCTCTCGAAGCCGAGGAGGCATACCGTGAGGTCCGCTATGACTGCGATGTGTGCGACGAAGACGGAGACGGGGTCATCGGACCCAAGTGTTCCGGTGGCGACTGCGATGATGACAA
>DEBL01000196.1:0-4694 GCA_002348535.1 Deltaproteobacteria bacterium UBA2957
CACCCGCCGCTGTTCCGGTTCCCGCTCCGGCACCCGCCGCTGTTCCGGCTCCTGCGTCAACGGGGTCAGCCGGTGGGGTCTGGGGAGCTCCAGAACCACCGACCGTCTCCCCTCAATCTGCGCCCTCGATGGCGCAGGAGGCACCCGTTCGCGGTACGCGACAAGCCGGCGCGCCGTGCGCGAGCGACAACCAGTGCATTGAGGGCCTTGTGTGTGGGGGAGGTGTTTGCACCGGCAGCGAGGGTGCCCCGCTGGCTTCCCCGCAGACTCGAGGGACGCGCCAGGTTGGAGCGCCATGCAGTTCGGATAATCAGTGCACGCAAGGGCTCTCTTGTGTCGACAATGCTTGTGCCGCCGCTGGCGCTTCCGATTCCGATTCTGATTCCGATTCCGGTTCCGGTTCCGGTTCATCGACGGGCGGTGGCTCGTGGGGAGGTTGGTAATGAGAGGATTGTTGTGGTTGGTCATCGCGGCCGCCTTGATGGTGGCTTCGTCGACCGCCGATGCTCAGACGCGCCGATTGGTGTTCGAAGACATCAGCGTGGAGGGTCGCGTTCAGAAACCGGTGATCGACATTTTTATGAGGCGACAAAACCTTCACACCGATTACAAGTTGGAACTTAGAGAATCCTTTCTCCCTAAAATCATTGAATCCTTAGAAAAGAAGCCTTTTTAAAGTTGTCTGACAACGACTTGACGTTGCCAATGTGACAGCACCCGTTGGGTCCGGTATGGTCCCAACGACCGTTCAGTGCCCGGCGTGGTTATCGGGCGTTTCACCCAAACGTTTTTCACACAAAACAACAGAGGACCGAAGATGGACTTCATCGTAGACGCTATCCACAAGGGTGGCCCATTCATGTGGCCAATTTTGATTTGCGCCGTATTCGGCTTGGCAATCGCATTCGAACGACTGTACTTCATTGTGTTCCGCGCGAACATCAACGGCACCGCGTTCATGGCTCAGGTTCAGAAGCTGATCATGGCCAACAACATCGATCGTGCCATCAAGCTTTGCAACGCGGAGCCCAACGCAACGCTTCCGCGGGTCCTCAAGGCGGGTCTCACTCGCGCCAACCGCAGCGAACTGGAAATCCAGAACGCTGTTGACGAGTCTGTGCTTGAGGTGTTCCCGCAGCTCAACAAGCGCACGGCATTCCTTCCTATGCTCGCAAACGTTGCAACGCTGACGGGTCTCCTTGGAACCATTCAAGGTCTGATTCAAGCGTTCGAGGCGGTTGCGCACGCATCGGCTGAAACAAAGCAGACACTTCTCGCTGCCGGTATTTCAACCGCGATGTTCACCACCGCTGGTGGTCTGGTTGTCGCGATTCCGATCCTCGTTCTCAACGCGATCGTGTCCGACCGGACCACAAAAATCATGGATGACGTGGACCAGTTCGCGCTCAAGACCGTGAACCTTCTGGCTGCACGTCGCCGTGGAACGCTCAAGGAAGACGGCTCAGCAGGCTAAGCTGACCGACCTCAACTGGGTTGCGAGTCTCACTCGCAACTCGTTTACTCCTGGAGTGCACCATGGCTCGAAAACGCCGAATCAAAAAGCCCGAGGAACTGAACCTCGTACCGATCATGAACTTGGTCACAATTTTGATCCCGTTCCTGATTATGGCTGCGCAGTTCGTCCAGTTGGCTGTCATCGATTCAACGCTACCCGCAATTGGAGCGCCGCAGCCGTCTGATGAGAAGCCTGACAAGCCGCCACTGAATCTTAGCCTCGCAATCACCGATCGCGGTGTCACGGTAATGGGCGCAGACGCAGTCTTGTACCCTGAAGGCGCTCCTGAAGTCGCCGAAGGCGAAGACCGACCCCCAACCATTCCTTGTCAGAGCGGTGGAATCTGCACCAGCGTCGAGGACTACAACTGGGTCAAACTGACAGCCAAGTTGAACTTGGTCAAAGACGAGTACCCGGACGAGGAGGACGCCAATGTCATTCTCGTGCCGGACAACCACATCAAGTACGAAGTTCTGGTGAGCACGATGGATGCTGCACGCAACGACCCCGGTAAGCCTGGAGCTGACGGCAAGGCGCGAATGCTGTTTCCCAATGTCGTGATCGCTGGCGGTGCGATGTGAACGGGGCAAGGAGATAACATGGCTTTAAAACAAGCACGACGTCGCGAAGTCGAGGACGGACTGAACATCACCTCGATGATGGACATGATGACCATCATCCTTGTGTTCCTACTCAAATCTTACTCGACCCAAGACATCTCGGTCGCACCGAGCGAGGACCTCGAACTTCCGGTGTCTTCCGTCAAGAAGGCGCCTGAAGTGGCAGTGAACGTGGTTGTCAGCAAGAAGAATATCGTCGTTGACGGTGTACCCGTGCTCAACCTTGAACATGTTCCGGATGAAGACAACCCGGGCCAAAAGAAACTGCAAGTTCCAGAGGATGAGCGGAACGGGCAACTGATCGAGTCATTGCTGGATGAACTCAGCAAAAAGGCCGAAACCGCCAAGGACTTGGGCCAGCAGACAGGGTCAGACGAGCACTCCTTCAAAGGCCGATTGCTGATTCAGTGCGACAAGAAGTTGCCCTTCGAAGTTCTGAGACAAGTCATGTACACCGCAGGCCAAGCTCAGTTCAGCGAGTTTAAGTTCGTTGTGTACAAGCAGGAATAGATTGATAGTGGGCCTTATACCTGCACTTTCATTTCGTGCAGTAGTGGGCCTACTTCTTTGGTTGCATGGCGCCCTCACGGGGTCTATGCTGGTGTCCGGCGGCCGGATTGCGCATCACCTCCGATGCGCAAAGTCGGACATCCAAACCGGCCGATTGGCCAAGTCGGATTTTTTTTCATGAATCCCCTGCAAGTTATGACCGCGTTGATCCGATCCCCTGTTGAGGAGGACGCGGATTTGCGTCCGCTATCATCTGACTGGCTATCCACGGTGGAGTGCGACTGATGTTGGGATTTGGAGGAACGCCGGATGCGTCGAAGGTCCTTCGAATTGGGCTCGTCATCGACAACAAGGTGGTCCATGAGCGCTTGATTCGGCCCGGTCAGAATGTGACTGTCGGTGAGTCGCCGCGAAATACCTTTGTCGTTCCAAACGCGTCGCTGCCAAACCGCTTCATGCTGTTTCAAGCGAAAGGCGGGAAATACAGCCTCAACATCACAGATCAGATGAGCGGGAAAATCGCTCTCGATTCTGGTTTTCACGACATTTCGAAAATCGGGAAGTCGCCCGAAGCAGTACGCAAAGGTGACGTAGCTGTTCTTCCGTTGGGCGACAGCGGTCGAGGAAAAGTTGTCATTGGTGACGTGACCGTACTTTTCCAATTTGTGCCTGCACCGCCAGAATCCGCTCGGATGGTGAACCGGCAAGATTTCCGACCAAAACTGTTCGATGAAGACGATCCGGTGTTCGTCGGCGCGCTTTCGGTCTGCTTCGCCATGGCTGCAGTGCTGATGATCTGGGCTTGGAACACTCCACCTGTTGAAACCACGTCCTTAGAAGAGATTCCCGACCGCTTTGTTGAAATCATCAAAGCCCCGGAAGAGCCGGAATCACCTGAGGTGCCGGAACAAGAGGTCATCGAGAACCCTGACGCGAAACCAGTAGAGACCGAAGAGAAAAAGCCGGACGAACCAAAGCCGGAAAAGAAGCCCGAGACGAAAAAAGAAAAAGAGGCGGCTGAGGCTGCCCAGAAGGCGAAGAAGCGAGAGGACGTAATGAAGAAGTCCAAGCTTCTTGCTGCCTTGATCGGTACCCGTGGTGACACAACAAATTCGGGTACGGTCGAAGACTTGTTTGCCGATTCGGATGCGTCAATCGGGAGCATTCAAGATGCCCTTCAGACTGCAGGTGGTGTGGAGGTGGCGACTGCTGACAACCTCGGCGTGAAGAAGGGCGGCTCCGGTTCTCGAGAAGACGCGAAGATCGGCGACCTCGCCAAAAGTGGTGGTGGGTCAGCAGATGTGGGTGCGGGGCCCGCTACAAAGGTGACGGCGAAAGCATCCTTGGGTGCGGTCGATGCTGGAAGCTCCGAGCACGCTGGAAGCATCAAGAGCGTCGTATCCAAGAAAAAGGGCCAAGTCCAGTACTGCTATGAGCAGCGGCTTAAGGAAAACCCCAACATCGGCGGGCGCTTGGCGATCAGCGTTGACATCGCTGCAGGGCGGGTGACCAACGTGCGAATCGATGAAAATGCCACAGGCGACAAAGCCATCGAGGCGTGTGTGAAAAGCAAAGTTCGTCGATGGCGGTTCTCAACAGATGTGACTGAAAGCATCTTCCTCCCGTTCGCCTTGTCGGCGAACTAATCCCCAACCCCACCTACGGAGTTAGCCATGAAGCGTTTGGCCATTACCCTTTCTGCCGCAGGACTGCTGTTTGGGGCCGCGCCAGGACTTGCTCAGGAATCAGGTCCACAAGTTGAAATTGCCGGGACCACCAATCCAAGGGAGATGTCGCAATACGTGCGATCCGCTCTTGAGGAAATGATGGCCAGCATGAAGACCGTCTCTAAGCTTCAAGAAGCCGCACGGCGAGAAAGCGATGAAGAGATGATCCGCTGTGTCCAAGTCAAGCTTTCGAACATCCGTGCGCTCATGATGGTGTCCGAGCGGGCCAACGGGGCGATGAAGGAAGCGCAGAGTTCTTCCAACTCCCAACGGTCCGAACATGAATTCCGCAAGATTGTGGTCAGTCTGGCCAAGGTTCGG
>DEBL01000196.1:4994-21649 GCA_002348535.1 Deltaproteobacteria bacterium UBA2957
AAGATTGTGGTCAGCCTAGCCAAGGTTCGGCAGTTTGTGGCCGAGGCTGATGCGTGTATGGGAGACGCCGGCAGTGCGCCGGGGACTTCGGACGTGCAGGTTTCGCAAGCAGGACTTACGGAAGGCGACGACTCTCAAGCCCTCGATGATTACTTTTTGGTGGTGGGTGTAGACCCCGCCGATGTGAGCCCTTTCAATTAGCAACACAATGACCTTGCGTGTTCGCTTCAAACCTGTGAGAAGGGCACGCTCGGATCGCTAAGGCAAAACGGAGTTCCATGACATCGAGACGGTCCATGACCTCGGCAACACTATTCGGGTTGGTCCTCACCAACGTGGGTGGTAGCCGTGCGTGGGCGGGGCCTGGCGACCACATTCGTGCGGGGAACGCGGAGATTGTCCCTTCATTGGAGTTGCGGACCGTCCGCCGGTCGAATGTCTATCTCACCGAGGGAACATCCACGGACGCAGACGGTGCCACGGTTGGATCTGAGGAGCAATCCGGCACAGCGCTGAGGATTCACCCCAGCCTCACCATCGGAATCGACGGGGATGATACAACGTTAGATTTCAGCGTTGATTACAACGCAGTGAAGTACCTTGAAGAGGTCCACACCAATCTTGACCGGTACAAGGATGTTGAGCTGGGGCTTGGTTTTCGCACGCTCAATAACGCTCCCGTTGGCCTGAAACTCAATGAACGTTTCAACATCTCTGGGCGTGAAATGGAAGCTGAGTACGCGACAGATGCGTACATCAACCACATCATGAATCACACCAGCGGTCGCATCAGCCTTCGGCCAGGCTCCTCACTCGAGGTCGATGTTGGGGGACATTATGCCTACGACAAGTATGATGTGTCCGCAGGTTCCGGCCGAGAGGGTAGCCCAGCGCTCAACAGTCGTGTTGGTTACGGGCCCGTGGCTGACCTTAAATGGCGGTTCTTTCCAAAGACTGCAATTGTTGGCTCGTTTAGCCAAACCAGTTTCACTTGGGAGAACAATCTCGTGGACACCCGAGGTGATGGTCTAACGGAGACCGACTTCGGCGACAGCCTCGGTATCCCGAATGGGTCTGAGTGGCGGACTACCCTTGGTCTGCGGGGCCGGTTTACTGAAAAGCTGGTGTTGGGTCTTATCGGTGGCTACGGCCAAATGGATTACGATGAGTCATCCGTTACGGGCCAAGCTGTTGAGGGCTCCGCCAGCGAACAGGGGTACGACCGGGATCTGAAGGGGTTCCCCGAAGGCGTGATTGCAATCGTTGAACTTGGGTACCACCCTGCGGAGCGGCAGTCGGTCACGATGGGGTATCGGAAAGCTTTCCAAGACGTGTACTTCACGAACTTCGTCGACTTCCACAATGTATTTTTGCGGTACGAAGGCATGTTCGCAGACCGCGTCGGGGCGAAAGTCAACTTGGGGTATCGTTACGAGCAATACCTTGGCGAAGTGTCGCGGGATGACCACTTGGTCAACATCAAGGCCGACCTTGCCTATCGAGCGACCAAGTTTTTGGATGTCACAGCGGGTGTTGGCTGGAAGCAGCGCGGCAGCGCCGATGGTGACCATCCAGACATTGAGTACGACGACACGGTGCTCAGCTTGGGTCTCACGGCCACCTATTAACGCTCGGGCCGTTCAAAAACGGGGGTTCTGTGTCCACCGCGCAGCAGTCTCAACGATGGAGTTGATGTCCGTCCATTGAGGGCTCCATTCGAGCTCGCGCTTGATTTTTTCCGCCGCTGCAAATAGCGCTGGCGGATCTCCCGCCCGCCGCTCGGCGACTTCATGGGGAACATCCTGCCCTAATGCGCGTCCGATGGCTGCCAAGACCTCTCGAACCGTTGTTCCGACGCCTGTACCAACGTTGTAGGAGTCGCCAGGGTCCCCTGCCAGTAGTCGGTTCAATGCTTTGACGTGCGCGTCGGCGAGATCCAGAACATGGATGTAGTCGCGTATGCAGGTACCGTCTCGCGTGTCATAGTCGGTGCCAAATAGCGAGAGTGGGGGGCGTCGACCAAGAGCAGCCGCAATGGCGAGCGGTATCAGGTGGGTCTCTGTTTTGTGCGATTCACCCAGCGAACCGTCGGGCATACAGCCGGCGGCGTTGAAGTACCGCAGTGTTGTGACCCGAAGGTCCTCTTTTGCGCGACATGCCTCCAGCATTTTTTCCACCATTTTTTTGGAGTCGCCGTACGGGCTCACGGGGTGCTGCGGGTGATGTTCATCCAGTGGTAAATAATGTGGGTTTCCATAAATGGCGCAAGTAGATGAAAACACTAAGCATTGCACCTTGGCTTCCTGCATCGCGCAGATGAGGCTCGCGGTTCCACCTACGTTCACGTCGTAATAGCGAAGAGGGTGAGCCACGCTCTCGCCGACGAGAGATTTTGCCGCAAAGTGCATGACTGCATCGAAGTTCCCTTCGCGCAGGACCGTGGTCAACAGAGCGCGGTCCCGAATATCCCCAACAACCAGCGTTCCCGCAGCGGCAGCAGCGTGACCAGTGGAAAGGTCATCGAACGTGACCACATCGAACCCTTCGCCGACGAGCACTGCCGATGTAACGCTTCCGATGTAGCCGGCTCCACCGACAACTAAGACCTTCGCAGACATGGCTTCTCCGGCAGAGAGTGTATCCCGTCGGCGGCTATGTGGAAGACTTAATGTTTTTTATAAGGTACACTAATGACACGTCAAGACTAGTCCATGACCATTGGAGCTTCAATCGTGCCATCCCCTACGAAGAAACAACGCAATTTAAAAAAGTCCGCCTCGCCATCCAGCCCGTCACCGCTGGTCTCCCCGGCAAGCCTGCGTCGGATGCGCCAACTTTCATTGCTGGGTGGATGTTTGGGCTCTGTCTATTTGTGCATTGCCATGCTTGGGTACACGCCTTCCGATCCTGCCTTTAGCCATACGGGAAGCGGTGCTGTGCAGAATGCCGCCGGACCTGCGGGTGCGTGGCTCGCCGACGTAGCGTTTCAAATGTTTGGCCATGGAGCATGGGCGCTCGGCGGATTTACTGTTGTCTGTGCCCTGAAAATGGCGGGTCGATCGCTTGGTGGCTTCTTGACAGGTGTCGCTGCATTGATCGCGTTCTGTTCCGTTCTCACCGCACTGGCGTTGCTGGTTCCCTTGGAAGAGACACAGGCCTTTCCTGCCGGAGGGTACGTGGGTTGGCTTGCATCCGAAACACTCGTTTCGGTTATCGGCCCTGCGGGTTCGTGGATCGTTGTGGTCTTCTGCCTCGCTGGCGCAGCGCCGTTTGTGTTGGGCGTTGACTGGGAAGACATATTGAGCGGTTGTGTCAGGTTTGTTGAGACTCGGCTGCCGGCGGCCAGCGTCCTGTTTGTCGCCAGAGTTCGGGCGCTTGTATCCGGTGGGGCGGTTGCCTCAGGTAGCGCTTTGAGGGTTGTTCACCAGCGATTGTTGCACGCACTACCCAAACGTCCCATGGACGAGGAAGACGGCTTCGACCAAGTTGAAATATCGATCGGCATGGATGGCCCCTCTGTGGGAGCCATTCCGACTCCAACGGTTGAACCGAATGAGGGATTCGAAGACATTGCGGCTGGCTTTGTCCACCTTCCGGATGACGAACCGGCCGACAATACGGTGGTTCAAATGCCGGAGTTGGTTGAAGTGGAGTGGGGGACTGAAGCGGGTGTTGAAGCGGAGCCGAACGCAGGTGCGCAGTCTGTTGTCAGTGCGCCGCCTGTTGTGGAAGCTCCGACACCGACGGCTGACCCGATTTCACTAGACGCCGCCCTGCTCGCCGCTGCCGTAGAAGCCCCTGACCCGACCTATGCACCGATATCGACTTCTGGAATTCCAGAGCCGGCCATGCCGGATACGATGGGTGTAGATGGCTCAGCCTGTGAGCCGGGCCTTGATTCAGACCCGGAGGAAGCACCCACCGTTCCGCCGTTGGACGAGCCGGTCATACACAGTGAACGGTCGCTCGAGGTTGTACCGAGGTCTTTTGTCACAGAGTCTGGCCCCGAGATCACACCGGGAGACCTCGTTAGTGGCGGCAGCGACGACGATGGGCGGGCAATCGTTGTTCCGGAACTCCGCACCCCGTTTGAACTTCCGCATCTCGATCTTCTTGATAAGCACCCCCGAGACGTGGCGAGCTTCGATCGAGAAGAGCTGACTCGCATGAGTGAGCGGCTGAAAGAGGCTCTGGCCAACTTCAAGGTCGCGGGTGAGGTGGTCGCCATTCGGCCCGGCCCCGTGATCACTACGTTCGAGTTTAAGCCCGCACCGGGCATCAAGGTGTCCAAGATTGCTGGACTTCAAGACGACATTGCCATGGCATTGAAGGCGCTGCGAG
The DNA here is from genome assembly GCA_002348535.1 of Deltaproteobacteria bacterium UBA2957. GTDB lineage: Bacteria > Myxococcota_A > UBA796 > UBA796 > UBA796 > UBA796. Next base: position 9,336 of record DEBL01000196.1, read on the forward strand.
TTCGGATCATCGCGCCCATTCCCAAGACGGATGTGGTGGGCATCGAGATCCCGAGTTCATCACGGCAGATTGTCTGGATCCGAGACATGATCGCTTCGGAGGCGTTCAAAGAAGCAGACATGGCGCTCCCCATGGCCCTCGGCAAAACCGTGGATGGCCGGCCTCGAGTGGCCGACCTCGCGAAGATGCCCCACCTTCTTGTTGGCGGAACGACGGGCTCGGGGAAGTCGGTGGGTGTCAACTCGATGTTGCTGTCGCTTCTCTACACGAGAACCCCTGAAGAGTTGCGAATGATTCTTGTCGACCCAAAGATGCTGGAGTTCGAGATGTATCGAGACATTCCTCATCTTCTGCACCCGGTCGTTACAGAGCCCAAATTGGCCAGTGCTGTTCTCAAGTGGGCCTGCACCGAGATGGATGATCGCTATCGGCAACTCACCCGTTGGAAGGTTCGCAACATTGAGAACTACAACGCGAAGGTTGAGCGTGAACTGGAAGACTGGACGCCAGCAAAAGCGCGTCAGTATGCGCCGAAGGACTGGCCCGAGCACGAGCCACCGCCTCCACCAAAGCGGATGCCTTACCTGGTTATCGTCATTGATGAGCTCGCCGACCTGATGATGGTGGCAGCCAAGGATGTTGAGGAGTCCATCATTCGGATCGCGCAAAAGGCGCGTGCTGCGGGGATCCACCTTATCGTTGCGACCCAGCGACCATCGGTGAACGTCATCACAGGGCTCATCAAAGCCAACATGCCCAGTCGCATTGCGTTCCAAGTGCGAACGAAGATTGATGGACGGACAATTCTCGACCAGAATGGCGCCGAAGCGCTGCTCGGAAAAGGCGACATGTTGTTCCTCCCACCCGGGACGGCAAGCCTTGAGCGCTTGCACGGCGCCTTTGTGTCGGACGACGAGGTCAACGGTGTAACGGACTTTGTGCGTGACCAGGGACAGCCTGTGTACGAGGCTGAGATTCGCGCTGAGGACGGGAACGGCCGGTCGATCGATGCAGAAGAGTACGACGAGTTGTATGACCAAGCCGTGGCGTTCGTGGTCGAATCGGGCAAGGCAAGTTCATCCATGATTCAGAGAAAGTTCAAGATCGGATACAACCGCGCAGCGCGCATCATCGAAGTGATGGAGCAAGAAGGGGTGATCGGGGCCGCGGATGGCGCGCGTCCGCGTGAGATCCTCGTTGGGCGCACCGGATAGTGACCCGAGTGGAATGAATTGCCGTGTTCAGTCGTCTCTGGCACTGAAACGTCACCTCTGGCGATTGCTGTCCGATAACTGCAGCGGTAAACCGTTTCTGCGAATGGAGAAACTGTGTATAAACATGTTGCCCTAGTGGTGTTGATCGCCTTCGTGACCCCGGCGTCCGCAGATTCGAATGTGACCACGGTGATCGATGGAGTCGAGGCGGCCTATGCCGACGTATCAAGCTTGCAGGCAGACTTCGTGCAGGTGACTCGGTCTGCTGCGATGGGAGATGAAACCAAGCAGAAAGGGCAGGTTTTATTGAAGCGGCCAAAGATGATGCGGTGGGAGTTCACGCAACCTGCAGGGAATACCTTTGTTACCAATGGCGAGACCATGTGGGTGTGGTCGGCCGCAGAAAAGCAGGTCATCGTTTCGAAAGCCGGGTCGGCTTCGGGTCAAGGGATGGCGCAGCTCCTCGACGACCTCAATCGACTCGGCGAGCTATTTGATGCGTCGCTTGTTGACAACACGGGGCATCCCAACTCCGTGGTTCTCGCGTTGAAACCAAAAACTGAGGCAGGTTTTCAGAAGCTTACATTGCGTTTGGCGAGCACGGGATACGCAGTGGAGCACGTGGTTATGCTGGACGCGTTTGGCAACGAAGTGGAGCTAAGCTTCAACAAAGTGAAGCTGAATCCTGACCTCAGTACGCACCAGTTTTCGTTCACGGTTCCCGATGGGGCGACGGTTCTCAACGCGGACGGCCCCTAAAGGCGGTGAGCGAGGCGTGAGTCATGGGTCGGTGGCCCGAAACACGCTTGGGTAGTAGAAGGGCAAAACGGCATTTTTGATTTCGTTCGAGCGAACGACCCCATTTTAAGACTACCTTGAGGTAGGAACAGTCAGGATTCAAGAGGAGACAACCATGAAGAACGCCGCACTGATGTGCATTGCGATAGCCCTGTTCGGGTGCGAATCCGAACCCGTTGACTATGAGGTTGTTGGGGAAGAAAACAACGAACTGGCTAACTGCAATGAGCCCCCAGAGGTCGATCTTGAAGAAGTAGAAGGCTCTCAGCCTAAAGGCTCGGACGTGGTGGTCTCGAGCTACGTATATCTTGACGAGGAATGCCCAACAGTCACCCTTGTCGGTATCAAGTTGTTCTTCCAGCAGTCCACCGCGGGCAGTGATTCTTGGGAAGAGGTGTCAATGACTCGAGGTCCAAATCTCGATGAATGGCGTGGCACCATCCCCTCGTATTCTCTCGGGTCGGCGTACATGCGCTACTACGTGAAAGCGTTCGATAGCGCGGGCAATGAAGCAGTGGTGCCCACCGGTGCGGATACGGACACGCTCAAGGCGAGTACGTTTAACGTTGCGACTGAATAGGCTTCGCCGCATGGCTAAGAGTCTGAGCTTCGTACTGCCGGCCTTCAACGAAGAAGCCAACATCACCGAGAGCATCCGACGAGGGTGTTCAGTGCTTGCTCGCCTCGAGAGCCAAGGACTCATTGCGGAGTGGGAAATCGTTGTCGTCGATGATGGAAGCCAGGATGGGACCGCGGCGCGTGCGAGAGCGTTGGTTGAACCACGTTGTCGCGTGGTCTCGCACAAGGCGAACATGGGCTACGGCGCCGCTCTGCGGACGGGTTTTGATGCGGCTCAAGGTGACCTCGTCTTCTTCACCGACGCCGACCTGCAGTTCGATGTTGAGGAACTCGACCGATTGGTTCCGTTCGTCGGCGAGTTCGACATTGTCGCGGGCGTGCGGACCCCCCGACAAGACCCTTGGATGAGGCGTGCCAATGCCGTTGCATGGGCAATGGCATTGTATGGGGCATTTGGCTTGGACGTTCAGGACGTGAACTGTGCGTTTAAGTTGTTTCGCGCCGAGGTTTTCGAAGGCCTCGAGTTGACTTCAACGGGCGCCTTTGTGAACGCCGAGATCCTTCTAAAGTCGTCTCAACGCGGATTTACGATCAAGCAGATTCCGGTCTCGCATTTTGCCCGGCCGGCTGGCGAGCAAACCGGTGCCGACCCGAAGGTTGTGCTGCGGGCTATCCGTGAACTCGCACGGTTCTATCGGAATCGTAACGGCGACTTTGTCGGGTAACTCGGTCCCTTATTTTACAGGGGCCCTGTGATTTCCGACGAACGTGCGGCTTCGCTCGCCAAGACAATCCGATAGCCCTCGGAGTGTGCCTTCTCGGCCCACGCTAAAATCGTTTCGAGTGCCGGGTCGTCCGCGGACACAACGAGAGCTGAGCGCCCCATCCGAGACGCGATATGGCGCGCTCGGTTCAAGGTGGACAAGGAGTCCTTTCGGTCGCTCCGCTGGGCAGGCAGGACGCGGAGGGCCTCTGGAGTTCGAGCCCCGCTGATGCGATCAGCGGGAACCACAACCACATCATGTGTTCCGAGTGGTGCGACTGGGGTACCATCGAACCAGATTCCTGTCGCTAAAGGGACTGCACGTTGAGCCTCTTGAGGGGTCATCTCGCGAGGGACATGAGCGAGGACTTCATGCCAACTCGAGGCTGCAATTCGTGCGGACCGAAGCGCGAATGGTGTGTACGGCCGAATCGCCACGCTGACGGGCACAGTCACCTTGAGAATGGCGTCGGCCGATGCGTCACCAACATTGGTGACCACGATCGATAGAAGGGGGCGGTCAAGCGCACGTACCGATTTATTGAAGGTTGGGGGGGCGGGAAGATTGGGAACGAGCAACACTTGCTGTCTCAGAGAGGGCCCCGCGTAGGCACGAACCTCGAGATCGAGGCCGTCGACAGGACTGGCGTAGAGTTCGATGTCCTCCTCGTCGGCGAAGCGTCGAAGTCGCTGTCCGATCATTGTGTTCTCGGCGCCTTCAGGAAGTTGAAAAATTCCTCTGATTACGCCGTCATCGTCTTCACGACTCAGGACGGCCTTCGCACCGATCCGCTGGAGCGCGTCTTCCATGAAACGGTCGAGGGCCTCCGGCGCCACGGTGGCCTTGGCCGGCAAAGGCGGGGTGTCCGAGGTCACCGAGTCGGTCCCGAGAAATGCGGGCACGGTCCACACCACTCCTGCAACAACGGCGAAGATCACAACGGCGATACCGAAGTAGCGTTTCAGCGATTGGCGAGCGCCAGAGTCCATGCGGCAGCGAGTTGGGGGTCTTGGGTTAGACGGTCCTGTAACGGTCCGAGGGGGGGAGGCGAGATGCCGGGTGGGGCTTCCGCAATCAGTTCGGATAGCCACTCAAGGGCTTGCTTGTCTCCTGATAAACGTTTCTGAAGACCAATCATCGCGTCGGTCTGCAACAACGGTTGGCTGACCGTCACATCGGGCTCAAGGCCGCTGGGTTCTGAATCCCGGTTTGCAATCTCGTAGTTCGCAACGGTGAGCTTCAGCGCACTTTTGTCTTCGAAAACATAGACCCGTTGAACAGACCACTTTCCGAATGTTGTTGAACCGACGAGTTTCGCATTCGATAGTTCGCGCAGAGCCCCCGCGACAATTTCACTCGCACTGGCTGAGCCGGCGTCCACAAGGATGATTAGCTGCAGGCCTCGAAACGGTGCGGTGGGCGTAGCGTCGTGGCGCTCAAGAACCACACCATCCCGTCCACGCGTCTGAACGATGAGGCCCCGTTCGGCAAACATGTCGACCACACCAATTGCTTCGTCGAGGAGGCCTCCGCCATTTCCGCGCAGGTCCACGATGAGCCCCTTGTCGGCTCCTGAGGCTTCGACTCCACGCCGTAAGTCGGCGGCAGTGTTTCGCTGAAAGCGAGAAATCTCAGCCAGTGCCCAGCCGTTCGGCAAGGGACTGACACGAACGGTCCTGTCTCGGATGCGCTCGCGCTGCAGCGTGGTTTCCAATTTGTTCGAGCCGCGTCGATACCCGATCACCACGCTGGTGCCCGGATTGCCCTTCAGGGCTTCGGATGCATCGTCGATGTTCTGAATGACGTTGCCATCGATCGCTACGATGGCATCACCCGGTACCAATGTGCCGTCGGACGGCGATTGCGGGACTGTGCGGATGACAGTCACTGCGCCGCCTCGTTCTGCTAACTCGACCCCAACCCCCGAGTACACCCCTTCAGTGCGGACCTCATTGGCTTCCAGTGCATCCGGGTCGAGAAATTGCGAGTGCACATCGAGCACATCCATCATTCCATCGATGGCGCCGTACATGAGCGCGGTGGTCGAGAGGTCTTCTAAGTAATGGGCTTGGATTTGGTGCAGTGCACTGGCCAAGGTGTCGATCGATGCATACGGGTCAGCACCTGCTGCTGATGCTGTCCGTGCCAAGTGAACGCCCCCAAGCAGGCCTGCGGTGGACACTCCACCGGCGAAGATAAAAGCGCGTGCGATAGACAAACGATTCATCAGCGCGGTGCCAACCAAGGGGTGGGGTCTTGCGGCGACCCATTGTATCGAATCTCGAAGGTCAGGACGTTGTCGGAGCCAGTGGTGAGGCCCGTGTTTCCTGCCCGCCCGATTTCTTGGCCGGCCTGCACCGTCTGCCCGCGACGCACCAGCAGTCGGTCGGCATGGGCGTATACGGTCGTGTATGGGCCGTGCTCAATCGCGACGGTCTGGCCGTACCCACTGATAAACTCAGCCAGCTTTACGGTCCCGGGTGCAACCGCTCGAATGGGGGAGCCGAAAGCCACCGAAATGTCGATGCCCATGCTGTTTGCGCGCTTGCCGGTGTAGGTGTCAGTGTATTTTCCGAATCGTCGAACGATACGGCCGGTCGACACCGGCCACGGCAATGAACCGTGGAGTGTGCGGAAGTTCACACTCGTGGCCAGTGATGCGGCCTCAGGCTCGCTGGGGATGATCTTCACAGGTGGGGTAAGCCTGTTGCTGAGGCCTGTGTTCGCTCGTGCTTGTTCGGCAAGGGCCCGCATGGCGAGGTCTTTTTGTGATCGGATCTCATCCAGAATGGCCGTCCGCTGGGCACGTTGGTCACGCAGTTCGGCTTCTTTTAGGCGCAGCTCTGCCCTGAGGGCAGTCAGCGATTTCAAATCCTGTTCCATCGCTTCCATGGCCAACTCTCGGCGAGCGAGGTTTTCTTGAAAATCAGCGAGGTGCCCGGCATCGCCCTCGACGAGGGATCGGAGGTATCGCATTCTTCGCCGCAGTTCAGAGGCATCTTCCGCTCCAAATACGAGGCGAGCGAGGCCCCGGCGCTGCAGCTTGTACAGGCCGCCGACACGCTGGGCGACATCTTCTCGCCGGCGCTCGAGCAATGCGTTTGCACTCGCGACCTCATCCTGGTGTCGAATCCGAGAGTCGTCATAGTCCGAGATGCGTTGTTGGAGGTCGGCGGTCTCCGTCGAGATGTCATACAGTTGGCGGTCGACCTCGTTAATCTCATCGAGGATGTTTCGCTCTTTTGCGCGCGCCTGCTCGAGGTCTTCCCGCGGCGTTGTCTCTTGGCCAAAGACGGGCAGCACGATGGCGATGACGAAGAGGACAAATCGTGTCACGTCAGGTCACCTTCGACAAGAATCGTTGAACGGCCAGCAACGCAGCGACCACTCCAAGAATGCTCCCAGCGGCAAACAGCAGAGCGATGTAGCTGCTCGGGAGGAATTGGAGGTCAGCTGTGACGGCCAACTCAAACGCGTCTTTTAGGCGTGCGACTAACAGCCGGTGTACGGCTGCAAGACCGCCGAGAGCGAGCAGGGACCCAATCAACCCTTGGATGAGGCCCTCCACCAAGAATGGGGCCATGACGTAGCCTTCGGTCGCGCCAACAAGCTTTTGGATTTCCAGTTCTTCCTTGCGATTGTAAACCACAAGATGCACGGTGTTCATGACGAGGAATGTGGCAGCGACCAAAATCAGCGATCCCATGATCGCACCGAGGAGTTTCAGCATGGCCATGAAGCCCTGAAACTTTTCAATCCATTCTTGGCCGTAGTCCACATCTGAAAAGTCCGTGACGGACAGTGTGCGCGCGAACGCGTCGATAGCCGTCGGGCGAGCGGCCGATGCGGTGAGCGAAATTTCTAAGCTCGACGGGAGGGTGTCGGACCCAAGCTCTTTTAAGATGTCTTCCATCGCGGGCATTCGAACCTGCATCCACTCATTCGCAGCTTCCGAAGAAACGTAGCGAACCTTGGTCACCTCGGACCTAGTTGCGATTTCGTCTCTCACATCGAAACGACGATTTTCGGGCACGTCGGGGTGAAAGTACGCGCTGATGTGGATGTCCCGATCCCACGTGTCAACCATCTTATTGAGGTTGAACTGCACCGCTAAATACACCCCAAACAGCAGTGTTGTCGCGGCGATTACCCCGGCGCTGACCGAGTTGAGGTACGCATTCTCCCACAGTGAACGGAAGGCCCGGCGAAAGACGTGCTTCAAACGAGGAGACATCAGGACTCCACCAAGCGACCCGCCTCAAAGCGGAGTTTTCGGAACGGGAACCGATTCATCAGTCCGGTGTCGTGTGTAGCCACCATGACCGTGGTTCCGCGGAGGTTGATTGCCTGCAGGATCTCCATCACTTCGATGGCCATGGCGCCGTCGAGGTTTCCAGTTGGTTCGTCTGCGAGCAGAATGGATGGGTCATTGACAATGGCGCGCGCGACCGCGACGCGCTGCTGTTCACCACCGGACAAGGTGGGCGGGTACTCGTGGCCGCGCCCGCGCAGCCCGACAATGCCCAGAACCGCATTCACCCGCCGGTCGATGACGTCTCGCGAGGTGCCGAGAACTTCGAGCGCGAGACCAACATTTTCAGCCAGTGTGCGTGTCGGGATCAGCTTGAAGTCTTGAAACACGATGCCGATGTTTCTCCGCAAGTACGGCAAGCGACGTTTGGACAGCCGAGAGACGTCTACGCCCCCCACAAGCAATTTCCCCTCGGTTGGCTGTACAGCCCCGTAGAGCATCTTCAGCATGGTTGTTTTGCCGGCGCCCGATGGGCCCGTCACATAGCAAAACTCACCTTTTCCAAGTTTAACCGTGACATCGCGGAGTGCGTGGACATCGCCGTATCGCTTGGTCACATGGTAGGCACGAATCATGAAGCCACCTCGGCAGCCCAAGCTGCCTGATCGACATCGTCTAAATCAATTAATTCGGTTGGTTGAGGGGTAGTCCCCAAGAAGCGAAGGCCAGTGTCCCTAAAGCGACGCTCGTTGTCCGTCACCAAATAGCGCGTGGTGCCAACGCCTTGCTGTTTTAGCAGCCCTTGCTCGGACAGTGCGCGGACAACAGTTTGCGCAGTTGACGTTGCGGAATCGACCAAGTGAACGCCGGGCAGTGCGTGGGCAATGGCATCAAAAAGCAGAGGGTAGTGAGTGCACCCAAGGATGAGAGTGTCCGGCCCCCCGGCAAAAGGGCTGAGGTACCGAGCCGCCACCGCGCGTGCAATATCGTCATCGACCCAGCCTTCCTCGGCGAGGGACACAAATAGGGGGCAGGCAGCCGTTGATACCGTCAAGTCCGGGTTTCGTGCCTTCAGCAGGTTTGAGTAGGCACCCCCGCGAATCGTTCCCTCTGTACCGATCACGCCAACGTGCCCGCCGGTGACAGCGAGGGCCGCATCCACCCCGGGCTCGATGACGCCGATGACGGGGATGCCGCGTTGGGTGCCAACCGTGCGCAGTCCATCGAGTGCGTAAGTGGTGGCGGTGTTGCAGCCAACCACGAGGGCCTTGATTCCGCGACGAACCAAGTGACCCGCTACCCGTTGCGCATACCGTTCGACGGTGGCCGACGACCGGGTGCCATAGGGGACACGTGCGGTATCGCCGAGGTACAAGATGTCCTCATTGGGCAGTGCCTCCCGCAACGCACGCACAACAGTCAAGCCGCCGACGCCTGAGTCAAACACTCCGATGGGAAGTTCCTGTGTTGGCAAGGTGCACTCCGTGAGCCTTAGACAGGTAACATGTGCCGGGCCCGGATACGCTGGTGAAGCACCCTAAAACAAAGGAAACGATTGTGCGTGTTGCGCTATACGGAGGGAGCTTCAACCCGCCTCACAAGGTTCACGGTTTAGTGGCCGAATGGGTGGTCGAATCCGGACTCGCCGATGCGGTGTGGTTGGTCCCTGTTTTTGCGCACGCTTTTGAGGGGCAGCATGACAAGGCACTGGCCGCCTTCGAAGACCGCGTTCGATGGTGCCGAGCACTTGCCCATGACCTCTCCGTGACGGTCGTGGTCAGCACGGTTGAAGAAGAACTGCCGGTTCCATCGTATTCGGTGGATACACTCGACTACTTGGCATCGAACCACCCTGAGCACTCCTTTCGACTGGTGGTGGGAGCGGACATCCTTGATTCGGTGAGTGGTTGGAAGGATTGGGAGCGAATCCAGCAAGTCTATGATCCCATCGTTGTGGGGCGGGCGGGCTATGAATCGCCCGAAGAGTCGCGGGTGTTTGCCGATGTCAGCAGCACCGCTGTGCGCGATCGGGTCAAGCGTGGGTTGACGGTGGACGAGTGGGTTACCCCTTCCGTCGCTGCACTCTTGCAACAGGGCAATCCATGGCAGGGATAGATTTAGTCTTGTACGACATTGATGGGACGCTTCTGCGCAGCGGCGGTGCGGGTCGGGGTTCCATGCAACAAGCGGCTCGCGAGCTGTTTGGTGTGGAGGACATGTTCGAGGGCTTGTCCTTCGCGGGGGCCGTCGACTCCCAAATCGTACGCCAAGCGATGGCTGCATCGGGATTGCCTCCCACGGGCCGTCGCGTTGGACGTCTTCGCTATCGCTACGTGCGGCGGCTGAAACGCGCGCTGCGTGAGCCGGAGGGTGAGGTTTGCCCGGGTGCGGAGGCGTCTGTGCACGCGGTGCGTCCGCACGCGAAGGTAGGACTGTTGACCGGGAACTGGTTCGAGGGCGCGTGGGCCAAGCTTGCTGGGTTTGGTCTTGCGGAGTTGTTTGATGGCTGCGTGGGTGCATACGGTGGGGACGGGATGCACAGAAACGAACTGGTGCCCGTAGCCGTGAACCGTGCCAGACGACGGTGGGGGGCTGTACGACGAGTGGTGGTCATTGGTGACACGGTGGCCGATGTCGCATGTGCGAGGGCGGGAGCCGACCAGATGCCAGACTTGGACGTTCTCGCCGTTGCGGTTCAGACGGGTTTTGCACCAGTGCAGGCCTTGCAGGCAGCGAAGCCAGACCTGTTGCTTTCCGATTTGGAGCAGGGCCTGCCCGACTTAGTGAGTCTCCTTCGATGACAGAGCCTCAAATGGAGGTGGGCTCGCTTGGAGACGAGAATGGCCGTGATGACAAACCCTGAAGTACCAATTCGCGCGCGTGCCTTGGCTCGTCGGGTCGATGTCGTCCACGGATTCTGCACGCGGACGGACACGCACGGCGCTTCGCTTGATTTGCGGACCGGCGCGGACGCACGTGTGTGGGATCGCGTATCCATCGAGGTGGCCGGATCGGTTCGGCCCATGGCCCATGCGTCGCAAGTGCATGGTCGGTCTGTGCGGTATGCCTCGGGGCCCGGCAGCGTGGGGGAGGCGGACGCCATTTGGACGGATGTTCCAGACTTACTGCTTGTCATTCGTACTGCGGATTGTGTGCCGATAGTCATCGCCGGCGTGGGTGCAGTGGCAGTGATTCATGCGGGATGGCGTGGTTTAGCTGCGGGAGTAATCGCGGCGACCATCGATGCCATGGGGCAATGTGGGCCGTTGCATGCAGCGGTTGGGCCTGCGATCTGCTTGAGTTGCTATGAAGTTGGCGAAGAGGTGGTCGCAGGGCTTGCAACGTGGACGCCGGAACACGAGTTTGTCGATCGCACGGGGAAACGGCCGCATGTGGACCCCGGTGCTGCTGCAGTCGCTCAACTGAGAGAGGGCGGTGTTCAAACCATCGAACGGGTCACCGTCTGCAGCCGTTGCGACCCGCGATTGTGGAGCCATCGACAGGAGGGCGCCCATGCGGGTCGGCAAGGCAGTGTTATTGGGTTGCGATGCTAATTTGGTTGGCCGTTGCGTGTTCCGATCCGGAATATGGGCATTTGGGCAAGGCGTTGGAAGCCTACGAAGATGGGCGCGTAGCGTTGGCGACGGGTGCGCCAGAGGTCGCTGCAGAGGCCTTCGCAAGGGCGTCATCGCTTGACCCGGACCGTGCAGGTCTCGTGGCGTGGGAGGTGCGCGCGCTTCGCAGTCTTGGCGCAGACCACCAAGCATTGTCGCGGCTCAATTCAGGTGTCCAGCGGTTCAGGGATTCGGAACTGTTGCGATTTGAGCGTGCAAAGCTGCGGGCAAAGTTGGGGCAGTTCTCGGGCGCTGCTGAAGATCTCGTCTGGCTGTACGATCGCGAAGCGGTCCATCCTGTCAAAGTTGGGGAAATGGAGGCGTTTCGGTCTCTAAAAACCGACCCATCCACCAAGGAGTTGGTGCCCGACCCGATTGTGACCGCCCAAGTCTGGGCGCCGGATGAAGCGGTTGTTGCAGGCGAGACCCATCCGATCGAGTTTGAGATCACCTCACGGACGGGTACCCCGGTGGAAATTTTACCGAGTGACGTGGGCGATGGAGACCTCGAGGTGGTCCGAATCATTGAGGATGTTGTTCAATCCAATAAAATATGGACCAAACGTGTCGTGCGTGCAGAGCGAGTGGCCACCGAGGCGGGTCCTACGGTGCTGGGGCCATGGGTCATTCAGGCGGGGTCGGCAATGGCGATAACGGACCGTGTAGTGGTGAATGCACTTGCGCTGGAGGGGGCTCTCGCCATGGATGGGACCGATAAACGCGGAGTAGTCTCCTTGATGGTGCCATCGTCACGGTTTCCCGATGGGGGTCCTTCCTTCGAGCCGGACATTCAGGGGCACAGCTGGGCGATTTTACCGGCGGGTACGGTCTTGGAGTCAAGCGAACTCAGTGTCGGGCCGCACATGAGTCTTCGGCAATCGGGTCAACCTGTCTGGACGGCACAGTACGTGCACCCAAAGGCGGAAGCCCGGATCAAACGAGGCGGTGCCGTCATCTTGGAGCATTCAGCGGGAGACTGATTGGGTCGTCACAGTCCGGTATCGACGGGCTCGGTTTCGAGGTCGCCGGTGTCAAGGCCGGGCGGGTCAGGGTCTGCATCGGCATCGGCATCGGCGTCTGCATCGGCGTCTGC
>DEBL01000196.1:21975-33545 GCA_002348535.1 Deltaproteobacteria bacterium UBA2957
GTCTGCATCGGCGTCTGCATCGGCATCGGCGTCTGCATCGGCATCAGCATCCGCTTCGCAAACGGCTGGGCATCCATTCGTACTGCCTAAGCTGTTTTCGAAGAGGTCAATGTCGCAGCTTGCGATCTCGAACGGGCCACACGAGAGGCCGTACCCGCCGTTGGTGGCCGCCTGCGCACCGAGTACTGTTGCCACACCTCCGCTTCCCAGCAGAGAGATTCCATCGGCGGCATTGCCATCGCTGGCTCCACCGATCATCGACAGTGTGCCGTTGTTCAACAAAATGCCTGCGGCGAAAGAATCGCGCACTGTGGTGTCGGTAAGCAGCGTGCTTGAGTTGACCGCGGAGAGGCCCACGGAACCACTGTTGCTGATCGTCGAATCCACAAAGCTCACTTCGGCGGACGATGCATAAACCCCATTGCCCCCAGAATCAGCAATGGTCGCCGACGCAAAATCGGACTTCACGGAGGTCAGTGACATTGCATAGGAGGGTGCTCCCGTGATGCTTAGGCCTGTGAATGAACCGGTCGCCCGATAGGACCCGTCGCTGCCAGTCGTGCCTTCGTAGGAGAGACCGTACCCGGTAGCGGGATCGTTGATCGTCAGAGCATTTGCCGTGACGTTCATGTCCGAGACAACGTACAGCCCATCAATGCTGGTGTAGCTGTTTTCCAGCAGGACGGATGATCCGCCGAAGGAGCCGCCCGAGGTCGAACGATCGATCGTGACGGTATCTAAGCTGAGGTTGCCTCCCATGCCGCGGATCCCTTCACCCGAAATGTCGGCGAAAGCAGCGTTGGCCAACGAGGCTTCGCATCCCTCGAAGTAGGCGGTCGAGTAGTTTGCAGGCGACGAGTAGGAACCGCTCAGTACCCCATCGATGTAGATTTCATAGGAGCGGTCTGTGCTGGTGGTGATGTCATTGACGTTGATGTTTTCGGCAGAGACTGTTCCTTCGCGACAAGCGATTGTGTGTCCGGAACCCAGCGAGAAATCGGCCCCGCTTATCGTTGCGTTGCCTTGGTAATTGAACACTCCGAAACTGCTGTACCCAGTCCAAGTGTTGTTTAGGATTGTGGCATCGGCCTCTTGAAGCAGTATGCCTTGGGCCCCGTCGCTAAATGCGTTTCCTTCGATGAGATTGTCCCCGGAAAAGAACAGTTGCACGTCGCTTCCGACACGGTCGTAATACACGTACTCATACACCACGGTGCCGTAGTCGATGACGGACCGTTCCGTCTCACCGATGAAGCTGCCGTCGGTGAACCGGGAGTTGGTGACCGATGTCCCCAGCCCGTTGTAGCCAATGACGTTCGCAGCGAGAATCGTACCGCTCTCGGCTGTAAAGTCGGAGTCATCCACTGCAGCGGTCCCGCCGAAGTTCATTACGCCAGCGCATGTGTTTCCGCCGACCGTCATGCCGGCCAAGTCCATCGTCGAGGTGTTCCCACTGAGGCCGTATCCGTCGTTTCCGGTGATGGTTCCACCCACCCAGTCGAGGGAGGAGTTTGATACGGAAACGCCCGAGTTCATCCCGACGGAGGTGCACTGCGTATCGTCCATCTCGCCGTAGGTACGAGTGTTGGTAACGTGGACATCGGTAAAGGAAGCATCGATTCGAGTGGCATAGATGCCCAGCCATCCGGAATCGTCGATGGATACCCCCATGAGGCTTGTGGGCACGTTGTCGCTTCCGCGCCGATCGAGAACCAAGCCGGCATTGTTGAATCCGCTGATGTCGACGGTGTCAAGTTCGATGAAATCCATCGCCGTAAGGTGGACGCCCACGGCCCGGCTAGATTGCCCGGCGTTCCACTCGGATTGGGTGAGGCTCAGACCCGTTTCGGGATTTCCCGTGACCGTTGAATTCCGTACAGCGGCGGACCCGGTCGAGGTCTGCACGACGATCCCAGAAACGGTTGGGTTGGTGACGGTCGCTCCATCCACATCGGCGCTGCCGCCGACGGCAACGATGGCGTGGGTTCCCAGCGTAAATGTGTCATTCAGTGAGACCAAGTTTGATTCGTTTAAACTCAGACCCTTGCCGGTGTTGCCACTAAACAGGTTGTTGGTCGAACTGACCTCGGTCGCCCCCGTAAATCGAGCCGCTGCGTTCGCACCGTCGGCATCGGGCATGTTGCCGTAGAACTCATTGCTTTCGAGGCTGACCTCGACGCCATCGGTCACGTAGATCGTGTTGCCTGTGTTCCCCTCAAACACATTGTTGTAGATGCGTACACTTCCCCCCGCATCCATAAACACAACCCCCGTGGTGATGTCTTCGAAGGTGTTGCTCTGAATCGTCAGGTTGGTGCTGCCGGCCGCCCGGATGGCCGTACTGGCGAGGGAACCAAACTTTAGTCCTGCCAGTTGGACGCCATCCACATCCTTTACGTAGATCCCCGAGGAGGATGAGTTGATCGTCAGCCACTGAAGGGTCGCATCCGCGGCACGAATGGACACCGCCGAGTCGTCCGGAGGACCCGTGAGAATCGCAGGCTCCCCCGAGTTGGGTCCCTTGATGGTGACCGACTTATCGATGCGCAATTTTTCTTCATAGTTCCCGCCACAAAGCGAGATCGTATCGCCGTCAGATGCCCATTCGAGAGCGTCTCCAATGGTCGCGAAGCCACCCTCACCGTTGATGCTGATGCAGCCTTCGTCGGGCCACGCGACCGAAGGGCCTTCGCCAGTGTCTGCGGCCTCGTCTTCGTTCTTTGGGGCACAACCGACTGCAATGAAGGACATTGCAATGAAAAATCCGGGCTTCATGACTAATTCTCCTTCCAACGGTGTACTCGGGAACTCGATGGACCTCAACCAGTTGTGCGGGATAAGGGGTAGTTTCTGGAGGTCGTGTGTCTCACCAAGAATTGGAATCCAAGTTGGTTGAACGGTCGGAACTGGCCAAACTCGGTGGCGGGCAGGCTGCCATTGATAAGCAGCATGAACGCGGAAAGTGGACCGCCAGAGAGCGGATCGATGCGTTCCTCGATCCGGGGTCCTTCCGGGAGATGGATCGTTTTGTCACCCACGACTGCGCTGATTTTGGGATGGAAAAAAAGAAGATTTACGGCGATGGGGTCGTCACCGGATACGGACGAGTGGATGGACGCCTCGTGTACGTATTTGCGCAGGACTTTACTGTGTTTGGGGGCTCACTCTCCGGTGCGTATGCGCGCAAGATCTGCAAGATTATGGACCTCGCGGTTCGCAATGGCGCTCCGGTCGTTGGCCTCAACGACTCGGGTGGTGCGCGGATTCAGGAGGGCGTCAAGTCTCTCGGTGGATACGCCGACATTTTCCTACGAAACGTCACTGCCAGCGGGGTCGTGCCCCAGTTGTCGGCGATCTTGGGGCCGTGTGCAGGCGGAGCGGTTTACTCGCCCGCGATCACCGATTTCATTTGTATGGTCCGGTCGACCAGTTTCATGTTCGTGACTGGACCCGATGTCATCAAGACTGTGACCCATGAGGAAGTGACCAAAGAGGAACTCGGCGGCGCAGATACGCACTGCGAGACGAGCGGCGTTGCCCACTTCTCGGTGCCCGATGAAGCCGCCGCACTGGCCTTGCTTCGCGAGTTGCTGAGCTACCTGCCCAGCAACAACATGGAGGAACCACCGCGTCGCGAGACCAATGATTCAGCGGAACGCCTTTGTCTGTCACTCGACACGCTGGTCCCCGAGAATCCGAACAAGCCATACGATGTCAAAGACCTGATCACCACTGTTGCCGACGACGGTTCATTTTTGGAGGTTCAACCACAATATGCCGCGAACGTGGTTGTTGGGTTTTTGCGACTTGGGGGGCGTTCTGTTGGCGTGGTCGCCAATCAACCGGCTCACCTCGCTGGAGTGCTCGACGTTGATAGCTCACTGAAGGCCGCTCGCTTTGTGCGATTCTGCGATGCCTTCAATGTTCCGCTTTGGGTGGTTGAAGATGTGCCCGGATTCTTACCCGGGGTGGATCAAGAACATGGCGGAATCATCAAGCATGGCGCGAAGTTGTTGTACGCGTTTGCAGAGGCAACCGTTCCCAAGGTCACCCTCATCAGCCGAAAGGCATACGGTGGAGCCTACTGTGTCATGAACTCAAAGCACATTCGCGCGGACCTAAACTTTGCATGGCCAACCGCTGAAATTGCTGTGATGGGCCCCGATGGAGCGGTCAACATCATCTTCCGGCGGGAGCTTGCCGACGCCGACGATGCCGCTGCGCGAAAAGACGAATTGGTCGCTGACTACAAAGAGAAATTTGCAAACCCCTATCGGGCCGCGGAGTTGGGCTACATCGATGAGATTTTGCTCCCTCGAGAGACCCGTGCGCGACTGATCGAGGCCTTCGACTCGCTCGAGAACAAGCGCGACCGGAATCCGCCGAAGAAGCACGGCAACATCCCGCTTTAGTCGGACGAAGGACGGCCCATGGAACCGCTGGGGAGCACGCCGCTGCACGCACGCACCTTGGGGGCACTGGGGTTGTGCTGGGCTGTGGTGACCGTGGCAGCCATCGCGTTGTGGCAGAAGTCGCCCGCATTTGTGGACGCCAGCTACGGAAGTGCCCATCAGCCGTTCGAACTGTTGGGCATGTTCTTGTCATTGATGACCCTTGGGTTTGCAGTGGTCTGGATGTGGGCGCGGACCGATCGCGACGCGACGACTGTGGGCATCTTGGTGCTGTGGCTTCTACCCGTGTTTGGCGCCATCCATCAAATCAGCGAGTACGCCAAACCGAGTTGGGATTGGAAGTGCTACGTGGGCGGTGCTGAGGCTGTCATGGCGGGCGACTCGCCCTACAATGACTGCTACCTCTATCCACCACTCGTGGCCGAGTTTATGGCTGGAGCGTACCCGGCCTTTGCCGCACTCGGTGAGTTCTTGTCGCTCAACAGTCCAAAGCATTGGATGTTGGTCTTTTTCGTATGGCACTCGTTTCAGGTGCTGATGGTGGCATTGTCCGTTTACCTGTTGTTTCGCTTGCTGCGTAGACAGGGCTGCGAGCCGTTGATCGCGGCGGCTGTGGTGGCCGCACTGCTGATCGTTTGTACGCCGCTGGAACGCACCATTCGGCACAACCAAGTCAACTTAGTGGTTCTGAACCTTGTCTTGTTGGGCATCGATCGGGCGCGTGAGCGTCCGCTTGCGGCCGGTGCGTTGGTTGGTCTTGCAGCACACATCAAGCTGCTCCCGTTGGTTGTGCTGGTTCCCATGGCAATCTTGCGTCGCCATCGCCTCGTCCTCGCCGGTGCTGGGGTGACTGCAGCGATCGCGGCATATCAAGTAGCCTTTTCGTCTCCGCCCACACTGTGGCAAGAGTTTTTTATGCACGGCCCGCAGTTTGTTTCGGGTGAGTATTTCCGGGACAACAGCTTCACAGGGTTCATTTTCAATACCGTACGGGTGCCGATTGACACTATGGGTGGAACCATCGTGGGATTAGAGGGCCCACTTCGTCTGATCGGAACAGCGGTATCGTTGGCCATTGGCGGTGCGGTGCTGGTCGCGACGCGTGACTGCAGAGACGTGGATGAAGCCGGTGCGATCGGGCTGGCAACAATGCTCCTCGTGTCGCCTGTAGCGTGGGAGCATCACTACGTATGGGCACTGCCCATTGTCGCGATTCTTATGGGGAGGCATTGGCGTGAGCGACCCGTTGCCGTGGGTGTTGTCGCCATGTTGATTTGCGGTCTTCCGACCTTCGATGTTTATCCGTTGAGCTACCACCGACTTGCGGGGCTTTTGTTGGCGTTGAGGATCGTTATCGTTCAGGGCCGGCAACGCTGACCGGCTGCCTCCGCTTCTTGATGCCGTCCCAAGGCATCGAGGCTGTCCGCGAGGAGGCAGTGAGCCATGTTTGGGTTTTCTGCGCCGCCTTCGTTCAGGAGGCGGGTCGTCTGTTCAAGGGCGACGCGAGGGTGACCCTTCATGAAGGCGGTTTGGGCCAACAGCCACCGCTCGTTCGATCGTCGGAACACCCTGATGCCGGGGGGGGCGTTCTCGATGGCACGGGTCCACAGAACCATCGCTTCCTGAATGTCCCCGGATGCGATTTTTGCGCGTGCGAGGTTGCCTGCAGCGTATGGATTGTTGGGTTCATGCTTCAGCTCCGCTGACCATAGAGTCGCGTCATTCTGAAAATCGGGCACACGATCGGCGATTCGAAACGAGCCGACGGCTGCAAAGATGGCCGCAGCGACGATCCATGGTTTTCCGATCGGACCGGTCCACGCGCTGGCTCCGATGCAGATGCCGATGGCGAGAGGGGTGTACGCGTAACGGAAGGGAGCGACACCGATGTATGGGATTCCCATCGCAGCGGGGACACTCAATCCGGCAGCCGCAATGAACGCGGCAAGCAGCCAGCGGTACCGAGGGTGTTGTTGCCTGTACAGATGGGCTACGGCGATGCTCGTAGCCACCAACACGGCAGCACCCATCGTGATTTCCGAGTGGTCGCGGATGCTATCGAACAGGTGGGCCATGGGTGCTCTCGCGGGTGTGTGGGCCCACCAACCAACCGTCATTAAGAGCCCATCGAGGGCTTCTGAAAAGGGGACGCTCCGTGCGACATCCATGTAGGTCTGGGCCGTCACATGCTGGTGAAGTTGGCTGTATGCAGCGACCGCAGTCCCGCCAGCAACACCCGCTTCGATGACTCTCGAGCGTCCACCAGCCAAGGCAGCAACGGCCACCAATCCTGGCAGCATGGCCATGGCCGATTCTTTGGCAAGGCAGGCCACGAGCATCGCGGCGATCACGGCGGAAAGTCGCTTCACCCGAGTCGTGCATGTCACGCCATAGACGGCGAATAGACACCCTGTGGTCGCCATCAGGTCGTACAAATCAGAACTCCAGCACACAGCTTCCGTCAGGGTCGGATGAGTGGTCCACAGAATGGCGCCGAGGCCTGCAGCGGGTGCGCTCGCACCCAGTCGACGGGCCACCAAAACAAGCACGCAAACATTGGCGCTATGGACCACAAGGTTGATGGTCCGAAACGTTGAACCCGTGCGACCCCAAGTGCTGGCTGCGACATGCTGTACCCAAGCTGGGATTGGACGCCAAATGTGACCGCGGTCACCGCCAGCATGCTCGTAGGTCGGAGTTGTCCACTCTCCCAACCAGTCACCATGATTGGCGTGCTTGGCGAGATTGAATGCATCGTCCGCGACAAAGCCGGCTCCGGCAATTCCACCGACAAAGAGCACAACGGCTATCGAGATGGGCAGGACGATCCAGAAAGACGGTGAACGCATTCGATGGGTTAGCACGAGTGAGCGGTGCGTGTTGGCTTCGCCCTTTGTGCTTGACGGTAAGCCGTTGCCGGGTAACAAGGGGCCGTTCCGTGGCCGTGCCGTCAGCATCGGCTACCTAGCCTAATCTGGAGATATCATGGCAGTTCGCATTCGCTTGGCCCGTCACGGCCGCAAGAAGCGCCCGTTTTACCGTATCGTCGCAGCCGATGGTCGTATGCCACGCGATGGTCGCTACATCGAGCGATTGGGGCACTACGATCCAATGGCAGATGAAGACCAGTTGACCCTCAACCTTGAGCGCGTCGACTATTGGTTGGGAGTCGGCGCATCGCCATCCGACACCGCTGCCTCACTGATCAAGAAAGCCCGCGCTGGTTCGGAAGGCTAGTTGTGGAGCAGCTCGTTGACTACATGGTTCGCTCAGTCGTCAATCACGATGACGCTGTTTCGCTCAACGTGACCGAGGGAGACGCATCGGTGTTCTTCGAGTTGACTGTTCATGACGAAGACCGCGCGAAGCTCACATCAGGCGACCGACCCCTGATTGAAGCCATGCGCCAGATTCTCGCCGCATCGGACGACTCTCGCCGCGGTGTGCTTGAACTGGTCGGCGACTCAGCCGAGGAATAGGGCTTGGGGCGTTTCCCCAAGCAAGAACACGCCATTCACGCCGATGAGGTACGCCTCGGCCGGGTGAATGGCGTGTTTGGCGTTCGTGGTGAGGTGCGGTTGTTTTTGCACAACCGAGATTCGACCTTGTTTGCTGCGGATGGATTCGAGGTGACGCTGGTCTCACCAGACGGAGAGCGGTTGCGTCGCAAAGTAGTCTCGAGGAGTGGGGCCGGTAAGCGTATCTTGGGGCGCATTGATGGCGTTTCGGATCCGGGCTCGGCTCGCTCGTTCATGAACTGGGAGATGGTGTGTTCTGAAGCCGATCTTCCCGTTCCCGACGACGATGAATATTACCATCGGGATCTCATTGGCATGACGGTTCAAGACCCGGATGGCCATGTCCTTGGATGCCTGACCGATGTACTGGTGGGAGAGGTTGTCGACTGTTGGCAAATCGAGTCCCACGAAGGTGAACTGATCGTACCAGCCATCAAAGATGTCGTGTTGTCGGTGGATGTGGCTGCTGGCTTGGTGGTGATCGTACCCCCACCAAATCTTGAGGAGTAAGCCATGCGGTTTGACCTGCTCACCCTTCATCCTGAAATGTGCCGCGGCCCCTTGGAGCAGAGCATTCTCGGGCGGGCGCAGGAGGCTGGACTCATCACCGTGGCGGTACATGACCTCCGGCAATGGGCAGAGGGGAAGCATCGCACAGCCGATGACACGCCGTACGGCGGCGGGGCTGGGATGGTCATGCGAGTTGACGTGGTCGATCGCGGTATCGAGGCACTTCGCAATGCAAGTAGTCGTGTGGTCTTGATGGATCCCGTGGGCACCCCATTTTCTCAGCGGCACGCCGAACGCCTTGCAAACCATGAGCACTTAATTCTTATTTGTGGCCACTACGAAGGCATCGATGCACGGGTACGCGAGCACTTGGTGGACGAAGTGATATCGATAGGGGACTTTGTTCTCACGGGTGGTGAGCTCGCTGCAATGGTGGTGACGGATGCAGTTGCGCGATTGCTTCCATCTGTCTTGGGAAACACGGACAGCGCCCTGCAAGAGTCGTTTGCGGATGGTTTGCTTGAGGCGCCTCAGTATACGCGGCCGCGAACGTACAAGGGGCTCTCTGTGCCCGATGTTCTCGTCAGCGGACACCACGCGAACATCGAGTCGTGGCGAAGTGAGATGGCCGCGGAACTCACTCAGAGGGTTCGGCCAGACTTGGTCGCGAAGCCTGACGAGCATGAGTAGAGTGGAGCGTGGTTGGCGATCGGTCACTTGACGGTGTGGGTGTTAGGCGATACATCCCGACGGCTTCCGCTGGGCCTTCGCTCCGAGTGCTTTTTACAGCGCTCCTTCAGGTTCAGCGCACAACACGAATTGAGAGGATGGGACCATGCCCACCATGACCGAAATCAACAACGAAATCACTGGTGAACTCCAGCACTCGTCCGTCAGCATTGGCGACACAGTGCGGGTCCATGTGCGCATTCAGGAAGGCGGGAAGACCCGAATTCAGGTGTTCGAAGGCACCGTCATTGCCAAGAAGCACGCCGGTCCTGCAGAAACCTTTACGGTTCGGAAGATGTCGTTTGGTATTGGTGTCGAGCGTGTGTTCCCGACCCACAGCCCAAACGTGGTGAAGGTTGAGGTCAAGAGCCGTCACCGTGTTCGTCGGGCGAAACTCTACTACCTCCGGGACCGCACCGGTAAGCGTGCACGTCTCAAGGAGATTCGCCAGTAACTGGGCGCAGTGCCCGTCTGGCTGCACTTCAGCGTGGCGCTGAAGGTGAGACGCGAGTTGCCCGGTCATTGGAGCGGGCGGGCTGGGCAGTGCTGTGTCGAAACTGGAAAGGTGGCGGTGGTGAGCTTGACGTCGTAGCCATCCGCAACGGTTCGCTGCGCTTCATTGAGGTCAAGACCCGGTCCAGTGCTGACCCCGTCGGCATTGAAGCCGTTGATGCACGCAAGCGGATGCGACTCGCCCGGGCCGCCAATGCATGGCTTCAACAAAGTGAGGTCGTGTACCACGAACTGGCTTTTACCGTGGTTTTGGTCGAGCCCGATGGGATGACGTGGTACGACGATGCCTTCGATGTGGAGTTGCTGTGCCCCTGATCGTTGTTGCTACCCCCATTGGGAACCTCGAAGACGCATCTCCACGGATGATCCGAGTGCTCAGGGAATCTGATTTGATTCTCTGTGAGGACACTCGCAGGACGCGAGCGTTGCTCACTGCCCTTGAAATTCCAGCCAGACCGCTCAAAAGTTGTCACGCCCACAATGAGACCACCCGGGTGGATGACATTGTGAGGCGGCTTCGAGACGGAGAACATGTCGCCTTGGTCAGCGACGCGGGCACGCCAGGAATTTCGGATCCCGGCGGGATTATCGTTGCTGCCGCCCATGCTGCAGGCCTCGACGTCCGTTGCGTAGCGGGCCCCTCTTCTGTGGTGGCTGCCTTATCGGTGGCGGGATTTGCAGCCACACCGTTTCATTTCTTGGGGTTCCCACCCCGGAAATCGGGTCCACTTCGGGCATTGATTACGCAAGCCAGTCAACTTCAAGGGCCGTTTGTGTTTCTGGAGTCTGGTCGGCGGGTGGGGCGGCTGATTGGGACACTCGCTGAACTGTGCGCCGATCGAGAGTTGGTGATGTGCCGAGAGATGAGCAAAAAATATGAAGAGATACTGCGGAGGCCAGCCCGCGAGATGCCCACAACGGAGCAGAAGGGCGAAGTTGTTTTGGTTGTCGGACCGGGCGCGCCAGTTGCCGCAGCATCCGATCGCCACGCCTCAGAGCTAAAGGAGATCGCTGCTCGGCTGGCGGAACGCTGGGAGTGCTCAAAGCGGGATGCCTACAATGCCCTCATGGACCTTGAAAAGTCGAGGAACTAGCCTGCGTCAAACAGCGGGTCCCGTGCACGAAAGGTGATGGTCGTCCCAAGGCTCCAGCCCACCTTTCCTCCCGTTGCGGTGCGGATTGGGTAGTGGTGCTCAAGGCGGTGCCCTAATATTCCACCCATGGAGCCGTTTAGGGCCCAATCCACGTACTTGGCCGCGCGCCAGCGCACCTGTGCGTGACCCCACAAACTGCTGGTTTCCGATTGAGTTGCCGCCAGCCCAGAGGATATCGGGAGGATGGTTGGCAGCAGAACACCGCTGATGCCATCGCCGTAGGTGTGGTACCCAAACCGACCACTGAGGTCGACCGTCAGGTCGGTACCGAGACCATTTGCCCAATCGGGATCTTCGAAAATGGGTATCTCAAGCCCCGTGACGAAAACCAAGTCCGACGGGTCCTTGATGGGTATCGTTCCTTCAGCATTCGGTGAGCGCCGAACCCAAGACACACCAACGTATGGCGAGGCGTGTGGGTGGTCAGCCGACCATGTGGAGTCCAGTTCGAAGGCTGCTGACGCAGGTCCCGCTCCGCGTTCACCGTCTGAAACCGTCCAAAAGCTTGAGTCATCGCGGAACTGGAGACCTATCGCGATCATCCAAGTCACTTGGTCACCGCGCGACGCGAAAACAGACTCTGAAAACGGGGTGCCGACTAACCGAACTCGAGTTCCGCCGAGGCCACTACCCGACCGGCTCGAGTCGGCGATTGGGCCGGTGTTGAGCATCGTCCCCGTCTCCTCAATTGGGTCGTAGGTAATGGCTCTGGATTCGGAGAATTGAATGTTGTG
>DEBL01000196.1:33780-40101 GCA_002348535.1 Deltaproteobacteria bacterium UBA2957
ACGAGTCGGCGATTGGACCGGTGTTGCGCATCGTCCCCGTCTCTTCAATTGGGTCGTAGACCATGGCTCGGGATTCGGAGAATCGGATGTTGTGTTGGGCCGTGTAGGGAAGTGAAACTTGAAGCGCGAGGTAGTCAGTCGCTGAAAACAGGGCGGTGTATTCGATCCCGTGGTTGACTGACCTGCGATTGCCGACAGTTACGTCATCCTGTTCGAGGGTGTCGGGAACGATGAGTGCACGGTAAGCAATCGAAAGGTCGCCTCTGTATTGCGGTGGCAATGTCGTAATGTCTGCTGCGCTTGCGGCGTTGGAGAGCAAAAGAAAGGGAATCAGCATACCGGCCTCGCTAAACCGAAAGTACGGCAGCATTTCCTAGGGGTCAAGCCGGCAGTTGCGTCACGCTTCGAATGGTTCGTCATTGGACTCTTTCAGGTCGCGTAGCCCGTAGTCTTTCATTTTCATCTGAAGGCTCTTTCGTGAGATGCCCAACTTTTTAGACGCACGAGTCACGTTGTTGTCTTCCTCTTCGAGCACGCGTTGTATTCGGGCACGCTCAAGCTTCGCGGTGTAGACCCGCACGTACTCCTTGAGGCCCATTTCCTCAGCATCAATTTCGGCGGTCGATTCGATCGGGTCCCGGGTGAGCCCCGGCAGGTCCGCCAATGACAACACGTTGCCATCGACGAGGAGTACAGACCGTTCGATCAGGTTTTCAAGTTCTCGAATGTTGCCGGGCCATTTGTGCGCAAGCAATGCGGCCATCGCGTCCGGTGTCAGCCCCTCGACGTCCGTGCCCAGACGTCCGTTGAACTTCTCCACAAAATGGTCAACCAGAAGCGGGATATCATCCGCTCGATCCCGTAACGGTGGAAGCTGGATTGGGATGACGTTTAGTCGATAGAACAGGTCCTCGCGAAAGGTGCCGGTGCGGACTTCGTCTTCGAGTACGCGATTGGTGGCTGCAACAAGTCGAACGTCGACCGTTTGACTTCGGATTCCGCCCACGCGCTCAAACTGGCCGTCTTGAAGCACTCGAAGCAGCTTAACCTGCATATCCTTTGGAAGTTCTCCGATTTCATCGAGAAAAAGGGTGCCTCCGTCCGCCATTTCAAACTTTCCGGGCTTCGCAGCAACCGCACCGGTGAACGCCCCCTTTTCGTGACCGAAGAGTTCAGATTCGAATAGATTTTCGGGAATGGCACCGCAGTTTACTTGAATAAACGGCGCCGATGATCGATCCGAATGGTCGTGCAACGCGCGAGCCACCAATTCTTTTCCGGTGCCGCTTTCTCCGGTGATCAAGACCGTAGTGGGCGACCTACAAACTTTTTCAATCATCCCGTAAACACTCTTCATGCGTGCAGTCTGACCGATAATTTTATACCGGCCGGCGGCGTCTTCATGGAGAGCGTGGCGCGTTTTTTCTTCCGTACGCAGTGCTTTTTCGATGATCGGCAACAGTTCGTCCGAGTCGAACGGCTTGGTGACGTAATCGGTTGCACCGTTTTTGATCGCCTCAACCGCAGAGTCGACGGTACCGTGCGCCGTAATGAGGATCACGGGGAGGCCCGGGTACGACTCTTGGCAGTGCGAGAGCAGTTCCATCCCTCCAATGATCGGCATTTTGAGATCACTGACGATCAAGTGAAACGCATCGTTGCGCAGGAGCGACAGCGCTTCCGCACCGTTTTCCGCGGCCGTGACGTCGTATCCGCTTCGGGTCAGATGGGCGCGAAGCACCATCCGAATGCTGGGTTCGTCGTCGACGATGAGGATTCGCTTAGCCATAGTAAGTGCCGTATCCCATCCGGCGCTGGCCGGTAGATTCGGCCTAATGTATCCTTTCTCAACCAAAGGGAGTTCCCATGAATGGATTTTTGAGTCGGATGACTCTGGTTGTCTCCGTGGCGTGTGGCCTCGCCGGGTCGGCATGGGGAGGCGAGGCCGCCCCCGATTTTAGTTTGCGTGACATCAACGGCAAAGAAGTCAGTCTGTCGAGCCACAAAGGGAAAGTTGTTCTGGTGAACTTCTGGGCGACGTGGTGCGGACCGTGCAAACTGGAAATGCCCCACCTCGACAAAATGGACCGAGAGCTTGAGTCGAAAGGATTCGAGGTGTTGTCCATTAGCACCGATGATGCCCGGGCCTCCAGCAAAGTTAAGCCGTTGGTGAAACGAGGTGGCTATGGGTTCACCGTACTTCTCGACAAGGACACGACTGTTGTAGCCCAGTACAACCCGGCAAAGACCCTTCCGTACAACGTCCTGATTGATCGCGGTGGAAACATCCACAAGGTGTATCAAGGGTACAACCCCGGTGATGAAGTTGAGCTTCGCCACGATGTAGAAGCCCTTCTCAACTCCGGAGAATAGATGAGGTTTCTTGTAGCGAGCGCTCTGGTCGCCGGGACTCCTGCCCACGCGTTTCAGTTGTGGGGTACGGGTCCATTGGCGGGTGCCTCGGTTCAAATCATGACCGATGCAGAGATGCGCTATCACCAGACCATGCTGGACGATCCTGGGCGTCGGGTGGCGGACGGGCCATTCGAGTTGTTCCCGTCGATGAAGGTGAATGACTATTTTGAGCAGGTCAGCCGAACCAACGTCCAGGTAACCAAGGGCGCGCTGAGTATTGGGCTCCAAGTGGACCAAGTTGCATTGTTTTCGAATCGCTATGTGCTGGATGGCGAAGACATGCAAACCGTCCCGTTGTACGGGCAAGGAGTGAACTCGCCATTCAAGGACGGGTACTTTTTAGTCGAGAAGATGTTCGTGAAGAACAAGTGGGATGCCGTAGAACTCACAGTGGGGGATACTTACGGCAGTTTCGGCCGCGGCATTGCCTTGAACATTGTCAAAAACACTGACATCGACGTTGACACCTCAATACGGGGAGCAAAGGGAGTGTTTCGTCTGGGTTCCACAGACCTCACGGCCATCACGGGCATCACCAATCAACAGCAGATCAGTCAGGACAACCCAAACAACTCCATCGACCCCAACACAGCCCATGTGGTTTCGGGTGCGCGTGCGGAGTGGTTTGGTCCAATCACTTTGGGTATTCACGGAGCCGTATACAGTTTCGCGCGTACGTCTGAGCCTGCACCCGCTACGCCAATCGAGCGGTACGGATCCGACCTCGATGCTGCCATCTATGGAGCGACCATCGAAGCCAATGGAGTGGCCGGCCTCGACCTCTTTTTTGAGGGTGATGTTTTTGACTACCGGGCGATTGAGATGGCGGGTTCGGAAGAAGGACGCACCGGATGGGCAACGTATGGGTCGGTGGCTGCCTATCCCGGCAAGGCGGTAGTGCTGGTTGAAGCCAAGGCGACACGCGACACCGAGCGGATCACGACATTCTCCACCTCTGAAGGTTGGGAGCCAAGTAATGTACCGACGCTCGAATACGAACGCGTGATCACGGAGGACGGTGCTGCGGCTGTCAACTCGAATGACATCATGGGGACGCGAGTACGGGTCGACTACGCAGCCGTTCCCGGTTCGATCATGCCGTACGTCGCCGCCAGCTACCTCGTCGACAACGATACCGATGGACTGCACTTCAATGACAGTCCGGAACACATCTTCCATCCAATGGCCGGGATCGAATACGCTGCCAATCATTATGCGGTGCAGCTGAACGCGGGGCATCGCATCGACCAACGACAAGACGCCGCGGAAGGTGCCGATCGCATGAGTCACCTTGATGCCACCGTGCACATCCCATTGTTTGGAGAGGAAGCGCTTGAGATCGACATTGATGCCAAGGTCTTTGAGTGGGGCATTAACGAGCAGCAGCAGGCCGACTTCACGGAGATGGCCAACGCGCTGGCGTGGCACCACGGTGAACGATGGATCTTTGTCGCTTACCAAGATTGGACTGACAACCCGTTGATTCAAAGCGAGGGGAATCTTTCTGATGACCTGTATGGAGCCCTTGAAGTGCAGCACAAGCCGAGCACAAATATGACGTTGAAGGCGTTTTATGGTGCGTACAAGGCTGGCATTCGTTGTTCAGGAGGGCAATGCCGATCACTCCCAGGATTCGAGGGTGCGCGGTTTAGTCTCAACGGTGTGTTTTAGTTCTTGGCAAGCGTTTTGCGTTTGTAGGCGGACTGTCTGGTGTTCGTAGAGTACAAGTAAGAAGCGCGAGTGAGCGCCTTTCGGAGGAATCATGTCCATTGCATTCGTTTTGATTGGAAGTGCCTTAGCGGCGACCGTAAAGCCCGCTGGGGTCGAAGCCTCTTCCTACCTTGTGTCCGATAAAGGCCAAGCCTATGAAGGGAAGGGTGTTGCGGATGGCAAGCTGGACAACGCGTGGCTGGAAGGGGCGGACAGTAGCGGACTGGGTTCATGGGTGAAAATTGACCTTGGTGGTACAAAGTCTGTGACCGGGCTTAAGATTTGGAATGGCTATTGGATTAGTCACGACTTCTGGACTCGGCACAATCGAGCCAAAGAGATTGATGTCGAGTTTTCAGACGGGTCAAAGGAAACGTTGACTCTGAAAGATGAATTTGTGGCAGAGCAGGTCCGGTTTTCGACAACGAAAGACACGGACTTCGTAAAGATAAAGCTCAAAAGCGTGTACCGCGGCAGTACATTCAACGACACGGGGTTTTCAGAAATTCAGGTGCTCGACAAGCAGCCATCTCCCTTTGTCGTGCCATCCGCCTATACGCCCAGTTCTACACTGGAGAGCGATGGGCAAACCTACGCGGCTGACCAACTTGTGGATGGACTCGTGGATTCGCTGTGGTGCGAAGGGAATGCCGATGGCGATGGCACGGGCGAGTCAATCGAGTTCGATTTTGGAACTGCTGCATCGGTATCGAAGTTGAAGATGCGGAACGGGTCCGCCGGTAGTTTCTCCGCCTTTATGGCTACGAACCGAGCCAAGGCAGCAACGCTGACCTTTGCAGACGGCACCAAACATGACATTGCCATAAAAACCTCCCTGATGGAGCAGACGATCACGTTCCCTGCCAAGACCACCAACAAGGTCACCGTCACGTTCACTGAGGTTGTGAAGGGGTCTCAGTACAACGACCTTTGCATCGCTGAAGCTCGTTTTGAACCGTAGCAAGGCTACCGATTCGCTCTGATTCCTGCATCAGATCTCATTTCTGCTGGGAAGAAACTCGGCGAGTGCCGTCAACGATGCAATGCTATTGACGGGTGTCCCTTGATGCGGGATTCTCCAGATCGGCGTGTTGGGTGGGCCAGCGGATGCAAGCGAGTCAATGCTGCGCTCATGAATCGCGACAAGGTCACTCTGCGTGGCATGCATTTGCTCGATCTGTGCAGCAACTGTAGCCCAATCCCCGGGGCCATTTGTCGGCAGTAAGCTCTTCTCAAATGGCACAGGCCCCTCGACTCTGTTGACGAGGAAACCGCCAAAGGGCATGGCCTTGTCCCGGAGTTGGTCGAGGAAAAACAACGCCTCCGTTCGCGCGGCTGATGACGGTGAGCTGACGAGGAGAAAACGAGTGGTTTCATCTCGAAGCATCGCCTGCACCTCCAGCGAGCGCGATTGAAAACCATCCCAAAGTTCACGAAACAAGTCGAAGAACTGTGCAATGTCCCCGATGGTGTTGTCACCAACCAAGGTCTGAAGGACACGTGTGATGGCCTCACCGCCCAGTTCGAATGCTTTCCAACCTCCCGTTTTTGATGTCGATGAAAGCCAACGCATCACGGATCCGTTCATGAGTTCTGCCATCCGCTCGGGTGCCTCGAGGAAGTCCAGCGCATTTCGAGTCGGCGGTGTGTCAACGATGATGGTGTCGTAATGGCCGTTCGTCGCCAGTTCTCGTACCTTCTCCGCAGCCATGTATTCATGAACACCACCGAGGCGAGTGCTTGCGAACTGAAAGTATCGGTTTTCAAGAATGCGCGATGCCGAGGCCTCGGAAGCCGAGAAGGTACGAATTAGCCCCTCGAACGTTTCTTGAACATCCAACATGACGGCATCGCACTGGCCCGGAGCGTTCGGCATAGGAATGACTGTTGGTCGGCCTCCGATATGGGTAAGACCAAGGCTATCTGCGAGGCGTTTGGCAGGGTCGATCGTGAGTACACACACACGATCTCCTTCAGTTGCCCATCGTACGGCAAGAGCAGCGCTCGTCGTTGTCTTGCCGACGCCTCCCGAACCGCAGCACACGATGACCTGAGCGTTCATTCGGGCTCCATTGCTGCATCGAGCTGACCGGCGAGGGTCTGGATGCTTTCGCGGTCAAATGGGCTGTCCATCAGCAACGGGAGCGGCAAGACCGGCGCCTGAATCGTCTCCTGCAGGGTTTGCTGCGCATCATG
>DEBL01000227.1:0-3852 GCA_002348535.1 Deltaproteobacteria bacterium UBA2957
CGATGCCGATGCCGATGCCGACACCGATCCGTCCGCCGACTCGGACGGTGATGGCATCCCGGCCAGCGACGACTGCGATGACACCGATCCCGAGCTGCTTGAACTCGGCGATTGCGATGGTGACGGTGTTGGAACCGCATCCGACTGCGACGATGAGGATACCTCATCCACAGTCTGCTGGCGGACTGTTTCCGCCGGAGGAAACCACTCTTGCGGATTGACGACAACCGGTACCGTGCTTTGTTGGGGTAAAAATACGGACGGTCAGGCAGACCCGCCCGAGGAGGATTTCGTGAGTGTCAGCGCGGGCGTATTCCACTCGTGTGGCGTGACCCGAGAAGGCTCCGTGGCCTGCTGGGGCCGAGACGACGATGGCCAATCCACACCGCCGGCGGGCTCCTTCGAAACGGTCAGCGCAGGCGGTTTTCATAGCTGCGGCGTCAGAGTCGATGGAGATGTGGCGTGTTGGGGCCGAGATGACGATGGCCAATCCACGCCACCGGCAGGCTCTTTCGCACAGGTGAATGCCGGCGCTAAACACACCTGTGGGGTTACGCTCGAAGGCGCATTGACCTGTTGGGGATACGACGCAGACGACCGAACGCTCCCCCCCATCGGCGCCTTCAGTACGGTCAGCGCGGGGGCAGGGCATGCCTGCGCGACGGTCAGCGGAGGGCCGGGTGACGAGTGTGGAGAAGGCTACATCCATGATTGCGCGCTTGAGTGCGTACTCGAAACGGTGGTCGACACCTACCTTGCCGATGACTTTTGCGATGACGGTTTTTGGGACGTACACCTCTATTGCGACACCTTTGATTTCGACGCGGGCGATTGCGATGATGAAGAACCCGACCTGCCTGTTCGCACAACGCTTCGCTGTTGGGGATTCAACTACTTCGGGCAAGCAACCCCGCCCTCTGGGGAGTTCTTGAGCGTGAGTTCGGGCAGCAATCACACATGTGCCACCAAGGCGGACGGAACTGTTCAATGCTGGGGTTCAGACCTTGATGGGCCAACCGCTCCACCCGATGCGGCGTTCGCCAACGTGAGCGCTGGGAACCGCCACTCTTGCGGCGTCACTGCCTCCGGAGACGCATTGTGTTGGGGATACGACGGCTTTGGAGAGTCAACGCCCCCTGCGCTGTAACTCCACCATCTGCACACAAATGGGACCGGCCATGCGTCCGACCCATGGTCCATGAATGTCCGCTACACTAACGGTCATGAAGACACGCAAGCGAAGAGCCGTGATCAGTACGATTGCCCTCCTTGGCGTTGCTGGGTGCGAAGCCAAGTACGGGACTGTGGATACTCGACCCGAGTACCCCAGCACTGACGACACCTCGGATGACCTTGACTCGTCCAGCCAGTTTTCACTGGGTCCCTCCAAGGTCTGTTCATCGCCCACGACTGGGTTTGAACGCTTTACGGCGTCCGGTCGCGCACGAGGCCTCATGGGACCCATCGACTCAGACACCTCGACCCAATCGTGCATGACCATACCGGGTGGGCTCGCCGCCCATGACCTAAACAACGATGGATTACCCGAGCTAAGTTTTCATGACCGAGACGGGTTTCCATGGATCTACTGCAACTCGGGCGATGGCACCCTGCATCCCTGTATGCCCGGACCCGAATGGACCGACGGGCGTGACTTGCAAGCCCACGGTTGGGTAGACATCGACGGGAACCGACGGCCAGACTTGGTCGTTGTGGGTCTTGGATTTGTGGCAACATCCCTAAACTTTGGTGATGGCGAGTTCTCTGACTTCAAGATGGTGTGGGAGCAGACTGAATGGCCCCGCACCTGCATGGCGACTTTCGCGTGGGGAGACCTCAATGGGGATGAGGTACTCGATCTCGTTGTACCCGGTGCAGACTTGATTCCGGTTGAAGGCTCGATCCCTCTGGTCGACCACCCCATGGATGGTGCCCCCGTCCACGTCCTCCACGGTGATGGGCTCGGCAACTTCGTGGAAGCCGGGGTCCTCACCCCGGTCACCAACCCGACTCTCTCGGTCTTGGCCGCGGTGACCGATCGCGATCTCGATGGAGACCAAGACGTACTTCTGGTTTCAGACCGTTCACCCATGGGCGGCTACAAAACCGCATTTTTTAATAATCAGGACGGGAACCTCATCGACGATGCACCCGCGATCAGTGCCGATGTAGGAATAAACGGTATGGGCCTTGGGCAGGTCGACCTCAATGAGGATGGACTGCCTGACTACTGCATGAGCAGCATTGCGCCGACGCTGGTTTGCCTCATCTCCGACGGCGCTGGCGGCTACTACGAAGGCGGGAGTTCCCTCGGTCTGTTTCATCGCTTCAGTGATAATCCGACGGTACCCGAAGACACCACAGACTCAGAGATGGCGGTGCTGGAATCGCAATGGTCACCTTGGTCCGTGGAGATGACGGATCTGAACAATGACGCCAAGCCGGACGCTGCAACTGTGGCCGGTGTACCGCCCGAAATGGGCAGCATCATCCACGCCGACATTTCCTGGTTTCAGCCCGATGCGATCTGGCAAGGCACGACCTTCGGATTCGTCGAACGCACCCAAGAGGCTGGCTTTGGGAATCTCGGTATGAACTCCCGGTACGGTCTGGCTACCGCCGATTTGGATGGTGATGGCTGGCTGGAAATCATTACTGCCGGCTACGATGTCGAACCCGATGTGTGGAACAATCCTTGCGGCTCGGAAGCGTGGCTTCAGGTCGACTTTTTCGGTCCGACTGGAAACACGCAAGGGTTTGGAGCGACGGTGACGATAACCGCTGATGGGACCACACAGCAGCAGCAACTGCACGGCCTTCGGACGGTAGGCCAAGGCCCCGACGTCCTTCATTTCGGACTCGGTTCCGCAACCTCGGTGCGCCTCGACGTGCTGTGGCCTGGTGGAGCCCGGACATCCACAACACTCGACACCGTGAACCGCCGAGTGACCGCCATTCATCCTTCGTTCGGCGACTGAATCAACGGGGCCATTCGGCCTGCATTGCAAGGTTGTGCGCATCCTCGTAATGCCGCGCGAGATGCTTCCAATCGAAGTGTTGAGCCAACTGCTCGGCTCGGTTGCGTTGGGCCACCCGTTGCCTGCGCGTCATTGCAGAGAAACTAAACAACTGATCAGAAAGCTGATTCACGGCCTCGGCGTAGGGGCGTCGATCCCGGTCAACCAAATACAGGCCATGCTTCGATAGGTTATTCTTGAGGTTCGACGCATAGGTTCCGAACCCCGCAAGCGTACTCGACACCGCCGGAATGCCCATCGCTAAACATTCGAGTGGCGTATACCCCCAAGGCTCGTAGGCACTGGGGAACACCCCCAGATGACAACCGCGGATCAAATCCTCGTACTCCATACCGAACAACGGATTGGTCGAATCAACAAACTGGGGGTGGTAGACAATTTTTACTCGATCCTCCTCGAGGTTGAACAGCTTCAACGACCGAAGTCGCTCCAGAACTGGATCGTGCACGTCATCGATGAGATCGTGCGTGACGATAGGGGGCAGCCATTCTCTTTCCCAAGCCTGCATTGCGCGACGAAGGCGCAGACGAGTCGGGTCGCTGACCAACGCATTAAGGTCCGGGATTCGTCCGGAGGAAATCTCTCCAATCAGTTCATTCTCAACTTCCAAGGCCATTTGTTTGGCAATGCTCTGAAGCTCTTGAAACATGCTCCGGTATTCCAATGACCCGACACTCATTGATCGAACCGGACGATTCGATATTAAAAAGAACACAATGGTCTTGGTGCTCTGGGTGTGCTTCAAACGCTCATTCAGTTGAGCCAGCGCATCAAGGCACATATCCATGCCCTTATTGCGGAACTCAAACCGGCC
>DEBL01000227.1:4246-4935 GCA_002348535.1 Deltaproteobacteria bacterium UBA2957
CTGAACTCATGAAGTCGATTCTTGTTGCGCTGGTGTAAGCCTTGAAATTCGTGAATGACCTCGAATCGGTTGATGTTGATGCCGTTCGGCAGCAAAATATCGGGGTCACGACCAAGTAATGCCGAACACTCACGCGCCGTAGTGCTCGATACAGTACTGAATACAGTCGATGAGGCCGCTGCCAACCGCTCAATCCCATGTTGAAAGCCGATCCCATACTGTTCCGCCAGTGCGTCTGCGTCGATGGCTTCCAGTTGTTCGTGAGATCGCTGCATGTCGCCGGCCATGTAGCGTCCCAAGAGCGTGGCATGGGTCGTGAAGACGGTTCGAATCCCACTGCTAAGCTGCGCCAGTGCGCTCGCTGACGTTGCTGCCTGCCATTCATGCATGTGGATCAATAGCGGAGTGTCGGAGGCTTTCTCGACCGCGCTGGCAAAGATGTGCACTCCTTCCCCAAACGCGATCGCGTCACGAATCAACGCATCATCGAGGTCGGCGGCACGCTGAAGTTGGTCCGGGAGAGCGCCTGCCGCAGAAGCGACACGGTCTTGAAGCGAGGCGACATCAAGCAGCACCGCGACCGGTCGACCCTGCACCAACCATCGTCCCGCCCGGCATCGAACTCCGGTCTTGCGCAGCGCATCGACGCCAGCTGCGATCGGGTCCGGAACCGCCATATCCTCGAACTC
>DEBL01000245.1 GCA_002348535.1 Deltaproteobacteria bacterium UBA2957
CCGTCACACCTCCTCCGACCTCGGCAGGGTGAAATCGCTTTAGCTGCAACACTTCGGACTGGTCCGGTGGATTGAGATCAAGGGCGGCTATTGATGGGTTCTTGGGTGAATCCCAGACCTCTGCGGCGACTGGGATGGAGCCGGGTCGCGCTAGCTTCTTTACATCTTCGGCCAGCCGTTGATAGGCCGAACTGGACCAAGAATCTCGGTTCAGTTCGGCGTTTTCTGCGTAGTCGTCTGCGACCTTGGATCCAATGGCTTCAAACTTTTTTCGAATGGTGTCGCGGAATCGGCTGTAGTCGCCGTATGTGGCATAGCCGGGTTCCCCTTTTTTCCACTGTGGAAACCTTCGCTCAGCCCATGTCTTGCAAAACTCGTGCACCGGCTTGGTGTCGAAGGGATTCTTATCAGGCGGAATGGCTGCGTTGCGAAGATGGCGGGCTTGCTCGCGCGCGAGCCTGTATTGAATGGTTTTTCGTCGTTCTTCAAACCCGTCGATCAACTCCCAAGTCTCCCAACGGTGCAATTCGCCCGCGCGAGGGAGCAACCCGCCGGGGTGCATTGAATCTCGAAATGGCTCCGATATCAGCAATCGGAGCACTTTGAAACACTGGGCACGGAGCTGGTGGGTCGACAAATCCCGCGGTCCGTGACGCACGGTAAAATATATGCCGCCGAATTCAGTCTTAAGTTTCTGGACTTCGGTGGACCAAGCGGTGTTGGTTGATTCTGCATCCGGCGTCATGGCAACTAGAAAACATTGAATCCGGTGTCGTTGGGTGCTTGGCGGAAATTCGTTGATCACGGCTTGGCGAATTTCTTCAGCTCGTCTAAGCACCGTCGACCACTCGTGAGCGTTATCGGTGGCATCCGCAACGCCAATTATCCGAAAACCCAACAAGCGATCTCGGTCCTCACGAAGCATACTTTTCAAGTGCTGAACCGTGCGGTGTGCCGCAACGGAGATTCTGGATTCAGTTGGATTTGTGTCTTGGTTGATTGAAGTGTGTGTGGAGTGCTCATGTTGCCAATTTGGAATCTCGATGTTGACATCGATCATTGGGTCATCGATTTCTCGGATGTCGGCTTCCAAGTCACGGCACACCTTGGCCGCGCTGTCTTTGGGTTTTCCCAAAGACAGCACAACTGTTGGGTATGCGGCGCGACGAGCCATGGTTCAGCCTTAGAGCTTTTTGCGCAGTTGGGCGGCCAGAGTCTCGAACTCTTTGACGATTGACTGGTCAGTCCAACCGCTGGTTCGGCCGAGCCGAGCGATCTGTTCGAGTGCGGTGGCAGCCTGCCCACCAAAGCGCACCTTGGTCCCGCGTGCAGCGATGTCGTCTTTGAGCACCGGCCGAAGCTGTGCGGTGAGCTTGGCCATTAGCCTCTCGAACCATTGATTGGCGGTATATTCGTCGTCCACCTCAACATCCGATCCGTCGTCAGGCCAAGCATACCCATCGCCTTCCATTGACCACTTGGAGTGATTCACTCTCAACACACCAGCGCGCATGAGTTCGATGAGAAAAGCTCGATTTTCAGTGCGCCAACTTTTGATTTGGTCGCCCATTCGCGACGCCACCGTCAAGTTGTCCAATGCGTCTGCGTTTTCCCAGCGGTTATCGATGTGCAGCGGGTTTGGCTTCCGCGCTGGGTCTTGAAGGTTGATGTACGCGCCGTGCAGGTTTCGTTCGATGTCGTCGAAGGCATAAATCGGTGCCGCTTTGACGCAGTGATAGACCATCAACGTCCGAGGGTCGGTCCAAGCGTACCGGCCCTTGGTTTTTTCTTCGCTGAGGTCTTTGAACTTGTGAAGCACTTTCAGTGATGTGTCGAAGCGGGCCTCGAGGTTTGCCAGTACATCTTTGGTGGCGACGAGAGAGGTCAGCGCTGCCGGTGGGTTGGCAGTGTTGTCCACTTTTTCTGCGGAGTAGCTCGCCATCAGCACCGCCCTTTCTTTCAGCACCTTTAGCTTGCTCGTCACGTAGTGATTGAGTCGCTGTTTGATGGTGGCGTGGTCGTTGTGTGTGGGGTCGCCCAGCGCCGTTTCGATTTCGTTCACGGTGATTGCCGTCAGGGCCGGCGACTCGGGGTCATGGGTGCCGAAAATGGCCTCCAGAACCAACAGTCTGTCAATGGAGGTTTCTTTGCGGATCAGCGCGCACACGGCCTCAAATGACCGCTGTTGAAAGGCTTCTTCGCTGGCATGCAGAATTGCTTGTACGCTCAGAGGTTGACCTTCGCTGCTCGCTTTGCGCTCCCCACTGGTGAAGGCTTTGTCTACCTCAGCACCTAGGCCCTCATGATCGTCGAGCAAAGCGGCGACGGCCTTCGGTCCCCGGCAGTTCCAAAAGCCGTCCCAATGCCGCTTGTTGGTACCAATATCGCGCAACACTTCCACGCGCTGCTGGAAGGCCTTGTCTGGCTCAAGAACATCGGGACGACTCAATAATTCATTGGCCTCCTGCTCCAGTTCTACGGACCGTCGGTCGGCAAGGTCTTGGATTTCGGCAAAGGTCGCCGCGCGCTTGGTCAAGAATGCATGAAAGGCCTCAAGTTGCTGCACTTCGAATTCTTTTTGAGCCCATTTATTTGTTGAGATGATGATGGCGAGACCGGCTTCCATTCGCTCTTGGGCAATCCCCTGAATGTCTTTTTTGTAGTTGGACTTTCCGGTCCACTCTTTGATGTACTCAAGAGGTTCGTCTATTTGAATCTCTTCCGCTCTTTTATGAACCTCCTTGACGGTTTCTTCCCAGTGCTTGGCATTCAAGATCGTCTTGTTTGCGTATTTGTCGCGGTCATCTTTGGCGGTTTGCAGCCATCGGCCTGCATGTGTGTTCAGCAGTTCCAGAACGAGGTACCGTTCACCAATGGCCCCGTAAGGACTGTCTCCTGCTGCCTTTCGGGCTTCGCTCAGAAGGTCACTTGCGCTGTGCGCCAGTTTCCTTAGGCGCGGTTCGAGCTCAGCCCATTTGCTGTTTGCTTCAGTTGAGGCTGCATGCCAACGAGACAAGAGCTGACCTTGCTCGATGTCTTTGTCTCCAACATTGAGTTTGCGAGGATTGATCAGGGAGATTGTCGGGCAACGTGCATCCAGAAGAGCTTTCACCGTCTCGACCAGCGGCGTGGCTTCAACCTTCACGGGTTTGTTGGCCTTGCTGGAGTCGTCGTCAGATTGTTTCTGCCCAAAGCTCTTTTTCGACTTCTTTGGTTTTCCACTCAGCCCTTCAACATCCTCTTTCAGGCTCGGGTGACGGCCATGAACGGTTTTGTAAATCGCCGCGTATTTGAGGTTGCCATGCGCCGCCTTCACAGCGATCGATGGGTCGGCACGGATCGCATCCAGATCTTTCGCCATCCATTTGGCGATGGAAGCCTCAACGGTCTTCATTTCATCGGTGGCCATTTTGGTGAAATTTTCCTTCCACAGGCTGTTGATGACTTTGAGTCGCTCTTCACGGTCTTTAATTTCGTGGACCGGAAGGCTTTCTTTTTCGGTTTCGTTCGCGATCAGTGAGAACTGGTTTCTGAGAACTTCGGCTGTGAACCGTTTTTGGCAATAGCCAAGAAGTTCTTGGCGCGGGCAAATCAACGCCGCGGCCCCAGCGGTGCCCCAGTAGTTCGAAAAACCCTTCGCAACTTGAAGACCGGGTGAAAAGTGCGGAAAACTTCGTTTGAGTTTGTAGACGGTGTAGTTGTCGAGGGCGCCTTTTTCTGAATCCTCGGACGGGCTCGCAATGTTCATGTAGGCCATGTCGGCGACAGCCTTCCAAATGTTTTCTTGCCGGATTTCCCGTGTTTTGGGCTGGTCGATCAACGTGATCCATTCGAATGGTGGCTCGCTGACTCGGGGGATGGGGTCACTTGCCGTGTTGGGGCGACGGTACGGAAAGGCAAACGGCTTCACTGCATGGTTTGCGTCTTTTGTGCCCAAACCGTTGAACAACTCAAGCTCCTTGAGGGCCGCGTATGTGTTGGCATCGATTTTGTTGAACAACTCGGGTTTGACGGCCTGGTGGCCCTTCACGGTTTGTGAGGTGAGCAGGTAGCCATCGACGGCGGTTGTGAGACCGCGGTTTCGACACCGTTCCTTCATTAGGTAGGTCATGGGCAAGAAACAACCGCTGCCTGTGCCTCCAGCCAACGTGGCGAACACATAGATCTGGATTTTTTGCCGATCGGTGTCCACAAACTGGTTTGAATCATCGATCAAGCCAGCAATGATTCGGTCGAGTTGATTGGCGATTTCGAGACTGTTGACGTAGTGCGCAACGCGGCTTTCCAGTCGAATCTGACCGGCACCCTCATCGCTTTGGCGGGGCCGGTAGCCTTTTTGCATCCACTGAAGAAGGTGGGGGTCTTGGGCATTGATTAGGCGCACCAAATCGTCGTATTGCGACGATTTTTTGATGCAGACTTTGTTGATCTTCCCGTTTTCTTCGAAACGATCGAGGTCCCGGACGTTTGTGTCCAGCACCAAAAAGCCCACAGCCTTGCTTTCGTACTGGCGCCAATGAGGGTTCGAGTTCATGCGGTCAAAAATGCGCTGAACAATCAGACCGCCCGTTCCTCCCAACCCTACAAACAGTTGTGGTGTGGTGGCTTGTATCTGTTGGGGGTCGAACAACTGTTCTGGAATGAGGTCTGGAAGTGGCATGGTTGTCCTCGCTGCGGGTTGAGAGAGAGTTTACGATTTGCTGAACAAGAAACAAGGATCTGTTGAGTCCGGATCGAAGTCGTAGTTAGAATCCAGCGGTACATAGATATGGTTCAACTTCAGAGGAAGGCCTATGCCGGGCTCGCACAACTGGTCATAGTGGTCACTTGTAAACGGGTCTTCTTTGTTTCCACACACAAACGGTTGTCCGCCAAGAGGCACAAACCATGCCCTGACTTGGGTTT
Organism: Deltaproteobacteria bacterium UBA2957; assembly: GCA_002348535.1. GTDB lineage: Bacteria > Myxococcota_A > UBA796 > UBA796 > UBA796 > UBA796. The sequence goes on from DEBL01000245.1 coordinate 4,906, forward strand.
CCTCGCGGCGCAGTTCAACTTTGACTACAGCGCCCTGATTGTGATTTTGCATTCTCCCTGCACGGTCGAACCAGATGGTTTGGCCATCGCGCACGGGGTACCAGACTCTGCTGGCTTCATCATAAATGGCATGCCGGAACGACTGCATGAATGCCGCATCACCTTCCTCACTGAAATCGGATGCAGTTACTGTTCGAACCTCTTGCGGGAAGTTTGAACGCCGCTCTTTGAACTTCAGTGGGCGGTAGAATCCTCGAATGATGTACAGCATCAATGTGCTCAATGCGATGGTGTAGATCAGCCATGCCCAGCATGTCCACCAATTCGATTTTTCAACCTTCAGTGTCAACTGAACGCTGCGTTCGATGGTCGCTGCGGCCCCCAGCGTGTTGGCACCGGTGGATACGGCAAACGCATTGGGAACGCGAACGGCGAAACTCAGGCTGTGCACTCCGGCCTCCGGGCAGTTCGACCCGCAGGTGGCCACCGGCAGCACTGCAGCATTGGCGTCTAACAAAAAGGACTCTGCCCGTCCGCTGCGAAGTTCAGTTGCACCCTCACCGGTGACGAAGTGAACACGAATGCCTTCCGGCAGGTCGGTGGTGAGCTCTATGATGGCGTCGATCGCTTCGCTGGGAATGATCCGCGTGCCCGCCGTGCTCATGAACTCGGACGCTCCAGAACAATCGCCGCATTGCTGGCAACGTGAGTTCGGATCTTGACCCGCCACCGCCGGATCGCTCGGCTGGCAGCCCGAAAAGGGGTACCACCACGGTGTGAGCTCGCTTGGTCCCACCGAAATCTCCGCAGGTACGTTCAATTGCAAATCGACCATGGGCCGCAGCTCCCAGGTCTCAGTGCACACCGACTCTTCGCCCGCAAACCGACTGCCGACTTCTGCCTTCACGGTGCCGAGTCGAGCCGGAATCGGAATCGAACCAGCGTACAGACCTGGCCCTTGCGGTTCAAGCGCCACTTGGACCCCATCGACTTTCAGCCATGCTTGTTCGAGCGGGTAGTCGGCATTTGCTTGTTGTACGGTCATGGTGAACTCAGCGCCCGCGGGCACGGTTCGCTCGTCCCCCTTGCACTGCAGATGGTGCGTGGTTTTTGCCACCTTGAGCTGCTGCCGGGCTTCGTCCCGGTATTGGCCGGCCTCGGCGACCACGCGAATGTCCTTGTTGCCCGGATCTGTAAACGTGACTTTGCCTGTGTACGAACCGTCTTGTTGCCGGGTCAGTGGGGTGGGTGAGCCGCCCTCGGGGTGGGCGATGACGGCAGAGTCGATGGGTGGCGGTGTGCCGTCAAAATGCGCCGTGACCGTGCAGGGAGCGTTGGCCGCGCAGGGGGCCACCGATAGCGACATTGCACCGTAAGCGAAGGTCTGCAGAAACAAATAATCGACAGCCTGTGCGCCAGTTTTTGCCATGAACTTCCACGTTCCGGCGGCTGGTGCGTCGAGTTCAAGAATGCTGTAGGAGCGATTCGTTTCCGGGTGGGTCCAGCCACTGTTGGCCGGTGGCGTGGCTGTGCCAGCCGGATTGCCGGGCAACGAGGTGATTTGCTGAAGTGGTTGTCGGGCAAGGACAACCAACCAAGCCTTGTCTACATTCGGATCCACCCTGACTTGAATGGCGCCTGGGGCCGCATTGCCCACCAAGGGGGTTGAGCCCAGCAGATACCCAAACACGTCGGCGAAGGCCCCCAAAAAGGCCTTACCGTCACCATTGGGAACAATTTTTGCTCGGTGGTCGCCAAACTGCGTCATGGTGGGCCTTCGGTCGGCCTGGGTCACTTGAGTTCCCAAACCGATCACAAGGCCATCGCCACCGCTCTGCAGCAGCCGCTCTGCATCAGGGTTGATGCCCGAAATCCACTCTCCACCGTCGTAAATCAACACCAACAAGCGGCGCACACTTTCGGGCAATGACTCGATATCCGATACTGCGCGAGCCATGGCGGGGCTCCAACTGGAACCACCGGTGACGGAACCAAGACGCGTCTTGAACTGAGAGCGATTGCCAGTCAGTTTGAACGGGTCTGGGTTGTCTTGTTGATACACCGTTAGGCCATCAGCCTCGCTGGCGAAGTCGGCAATGATTGCTGGTCCGATCAAGGCGTAGCCATCCGGATCAAAGGCGTCATTTCCATCAGTCATCGAACACGACTGGTCAATAATGAGACGCACATCCCATGGCGCTTGGTTCGCTTCCGCAACACTGAACCACATCAGAGTTAGTAAAAGCAGGCTCATGACATGTCGTCCTCGTCGCCAAACAGTCGAGCCACCCTCAGCCACACACCCTTCGGTTCGTAGTAAAATCGCTCGCTGATTCTAATGTTGCGGTCTTCTTGACCTGTGGCCTTCAGTTCTCCATTGGACGTCATTTCGATCGTGATGCCGAGGTCAGGGTTTAGGTAGGGGTTTTGATTTTTACTGGCTACGTCTATTGGTTCCGGAGGCCGGTCGAGCGACTGCCAGACATACAGCGTCACGCCCGGTGGAATTTCTGGCCGTTTGCGAGACATGAAGAAAAAGGCCACGCCAAGCAACAGCACCGTGGCGAGCAGGATTGATGCCCGGTATTGCTCCCACAGGCTGGGCTCGGTGGCAGAGATGTCAAGTTGAAGATCAAATTCGATACCGTAGGCGTCGTAGGTGTCATCTTTGGGGACAAAACGAAGGGTGAGGGGCTTGGTCGATTTGCCGCCCGATGACCGGGTGCCCATGGTCACGCACACCGCATGCTCGGACTGTGCGTGCGTCCAATTAATTTCCCATCCCAACACCGCCCGCAGGGTACCAATGGACACCCGTTGTGCCGGAACGCCATCGATGGAAACCTGTACGTTTTCAACCGGCTCACCTCGCGGTCCGCCTTCCACCCACACTCCGCTCGAATCGCGGTGACCCAACTCCACCCGAAACGAGGCCTCGGGTTGCCAAATGCCATTGATTTCCGTCATCAACGAAGCTTTGGTCCCTGTTTCGACGCTCTCGCACGGGGTGGTGGTTTGGTTGGTGGCCATCGGCATGGCCCCGTTGATTGGCAGTGGGTTTGGGGTCAAGTCCAATTCCAGCCTAGGAATGATCTCTACTCGAGGGAATGCGGCTCGGGTTTCTACCTTTCGTGTGGTGAGGTTTTCCAGCGACACTTCCACGTCGAACAGTTTTTCAACATCGGTGTTGGTGGGCACCCAGCATCGACCGAATACGCCGTCTGCTGCGGTTTTGTCGTGGGTCATGGGCGCCGAAACCCCGTCATCAAGCAGTTGCGTAGGTCCACCGGTGGCCAACGGGCCGCCGTTCATTTCCCGGATTTCAATCATCACGTTGAGGCTGCTGAGCGTCTTTGGATCCGTGATGGGCTGCCCGGGCATGACGGCGCTGGGAAGGGACGTGACTTGGGTGCGGAAACACAACGGCTCGCCCGCCACTGCGCGGAGAACCGGACCGGTAGTGCTCACGGGCTCGGTGGTGTTTTTCAGCGCGAAGTCGTTTCGATGAATCGCCAACAACTCGATGGGAACCGTGGTTTTGAACTCCCACTGTCCGGCACTTGGGTTCTGGAGTCGAATGCGCCGATGGGAGCGAGCCTTAGGAGTCGTACCCTTGCCGGGTCCGTGAACCAATGGCGGGTGCATCCCCACTGCATTGACTTCGCGGACCGCGCTCTGGCCGCCACTGGGGCGCCAAATTTTTCCTCCCGGTTGGGTGACTGAGCCGGTGGCCTCCTTGATTCGACCCGGACGCTTCATCATGACCACCCAATCGCTGCGGTCTAGGGTTGGCAGGGCTTGAAACCGGTAGGTTTGGCCGGCGCTAAGCGAATGGTGTTCAAACTCTCGTTTTGTGGTTTCACTCAACACTTTGGCGAAGGCTTGAAGCAGGTCACTGGCTCTCGGTGCAGGTTCAAATCCGCCCAGGTTTTCCCGTTGAAAAAACTCGATGGCGGATTTCGACATGGGGTCGGATGTCGGCGCCGAGCCCAGTGCAATGGTCCAGACCTGAACCGCGCCGCGCGCGAGGGGTTTGATGCGGTTCTCAAAGGCACTTAATTCGCCCGCCGGATCGCTTGGCTTTCCGTCGGTCAGCAAAATGACCACGCGATTTTCGTGAGTGCCCTGAACGGACTTTACCTCGTTGATCACCTGTTCAAGCGCGGGAGCAAAGTGAGTGTTGGCTTCCCGGTATTGGATGGTTTTGGACAGTTGGTCCCGAAAAAGATCGGTGCCAGCACTGCCCGGGGGAAAGTTGCTTCTCAGAACCACCGGCGCGCGCGCGCGATCGGCCGGTCCAGTCACCGCTCCGTCAAACGGTATGGCGATCAGTTCATCTCGGGTATTTTGTGGCTCCAACAGGTCTGACAGCATGACCACGCCGAGCAGTGCCATGTGATCGGGGTCGTTTCCCCTCCACTGCATCGACTCAGAGGTGTCGACAACCACGCCAAAAACATCGGCTTTGGCGTCTGGAATCGACACCATGCAGGCCAAGCCGAGTGCGAAAACCCCTGCCGCAATCCGGCAAACGAGTTCCATCGAACGATCCATCACCAACTCCCGGGGCCGAAAATTACCACACATTGCCGCATTTTGATCCCCTCAAATCGCTTAGACAGTTCTCGTCAAGGCCGCGATTGCGGAGCAACCCAACTTTGGTAAGATGACGGCGCCATCCGGGGCGGTGAGGATTGAACTGTGCGCGCAGACGACCAGTACATCATTGATGGTTCCCCCAGCTACATCGCGCGGCAATGGGCACTCGTGGTCGAAAGCGGCGGCGAGCCGCAGAAGCTGACCGCCTGTCTCGAACTTGCGCTGCAAACATTGACCACCTTTGCGCTCGCCGAAGGGTTGATCCATTTTGACTGGGCGCGCATTCGACAACGGATCGAAGCCGAGCCGGGTTTGGTGCCCAAGCTCGGCGGTCGGAAAGGATTGGCATTGGGCACCTATTGGCAGTTGTACCTCTGCATCATGAAGCTGCTCAAAGAGGTGCCGGCCGATCAGCGATTCTTTGCGTTGCACAACCAATGGTTCTGGAGAAACAGCAGCGAACGAAAACTCAGTGACTCAGCGATGTTGCTCAGTCAGCAAGCGATCCGCCTTCGCAACGATGTTCAGGGTCACCAAGCCGTTAACCTTGCCCCCACTCAAGAGCGGGCCATGGGCGGGGACTACCGGGGCCGAATGACGGAACTGATGCGTGCGCTGTCTAGGTGGTGGCAGCAGTACCCCATGTTCTCGGTGGCCGCTAAACGCCGCCTTGGTCCCAGTCAATACGAGGGAGCATTGTGGTGGTTTTTGGGTCGGAATCGAAAAAAGGCATTGAACCTTCAATGGACCCAGTCTTCGCTCGATCCGTCGGCGAGCATTCACATTGTCTGCCTTGATGATGGTCGGGTCCGGTTGCTCGATTTGAAGCGGTTGTTGGTTGTGAACACCGATGCATCTACCAACCGGTTCATCGAGGATTTTTCGGTGTTTCATCGGTTTAGTTTCAGCACCAATCAATGGGTTCTCAGCGATGGAAATCACCCACCAAGCGAGCGGGTCATTGATCTTTCAGCGTTGCGTCTCGATCCCGTGCAGGAGGAAAAATACCTCGGCAGTTTTCGGCCGATGGTTCGGCCTGTTCTCGAACGGTTCGAGCGCCAGTTTCGGGAAGCCTTGCTAGATGATGGGCGCATCGATGAAGTTGAACGCGAAGGGATTCAGCACTACGACTTAGATGACCAAACAAAATCCTCCTTGATCGCCAAGGTGACGCTCGCTGAGGCGAGGCAACAAGGAGGGGGTGCAATCGACCCCGAAAAATACCCATCACTGGCCAAGCTGCAGTACCAACGGGAGGGAATTTCCGACACGTTGCCCGACGCGTTGGATGAATTCGCCCAGATGTTTGAGCGGCAACGCTCCTTTCGCGGGGCCGGCCGAGCCAACGGCCGAGTGGGGTTTTGGGTTCGTCGGATGGTCGCAGGATGTGCAGCTGCCATTGTGTTGGCGGTGGGGTGGGAGCACGTTGTTGTGCCCATGCAATGCGGCGATGGGGTGGTTCAGCCTCAAGAAGAATGCGACCTCGGCGACGACCTCAACGTGGTTGGAGGCATGTGCGCTCCCGAGTGCACGTCAAACGTGGCAAAAATCGCCGCCGGCAACCTCGTCAAAGGCTTCGGCGAAGACGAGTGGTTCAACGACGATGGCGTGTTTCCTTTTGCGCCGGCGACGCGTTGGGCGGGCTCCAACCCAAGCATCGTTGGCGGCGACGATCCAGAGGTCAACTGCGTGGATTTTCACACCGAAGGAGTGATTCCAGCCCACTGTTGGCGTCTCGCAGTAGCGCTGTATTCCCGACCTGCAACACTGGTTGGAGTTGGGCCGTTCTGGATCATGAAAACCGAGGTATCGTATCGCGCCGTCGCCGCCTTTGTTGACCGGAAAACCAATGATTTTGGTCAGTTGGAACGATTGCCCATCGAAGACTCGGCACGGGAGTGGTACGAAAAACAGATCCGAGATGCGAGAGCTGACCTCACTGATAAACATTTGGCTTCGAAAAACCACGATTATCCCGCGATCCTCTCATTCGAGCAGGCCACTGCAGTGTGTGCCTTTTTTGGGGGTGCCCTCCCGTCTGAAGACCATTGGGAATTCGCCGCGAGAGGACCTGAGCCAGATCCGCGTCGATATCCATGGGGCGATCAAGTTCCCACGAACGAGAGCGACTTTGGTTTGATGAACGGCCATTACGACCGTTGGGACCATTCGAGTTGGGATAGCACCCCCGAAGATGAAGATCCGGTCGCCGTCGATACCGAAATGGGTTGCACCCCCCAAGGAGTGTGCCATTTGGCCGGCAACGCCGCTGAATTTGTGCTGCCGGGCACGGTGACGTGGTCTGAGCTTGGCGAAGACCGGCACCGGGCTGTGTATTGCAGGTTGTTTGCGTGCCCGGATGCATTGATGGCTGACTTGGCGGATGCAAACCTTTGTACAGGCGACCCCAAGTGCAAAGTGCACGAACGCAAAGCGAACATCCTTCGGGATCTGCAAGAGAAGACCGGCCAAGGATTTCCGTTCGACTCGCGGGCAACGCTCGCCGACCAAGCCAAGCAACTTGAGACCTGGCAACAATGGTGGGACGGCAACAAAGAGACCCATACGACACAGTTGATTGCAATGCATCCGGGAACGTCTTCTCCGGGTGGCGTCGAAAAGCCGCTGCAATCGTGTTGGGGAGAACACATCAAGGACCCGTATGGGATGATCAGCGGCACGGTGAAAAATTGCGCGCGGCCGAATGGAGGAGCGCCGCCAGAACCGGTGACATGGTCAGAAGATCAAACCCGCAAAGTGGGGCTTATCGTCAAAGGGGGCAACCGAACCGATTCCCTGCCGTTTCTCTACATGCCTGCCGGTCGATTGATGATGGAAAAAACGCACAAAGAGGGTTTTCGCTGCGCGTTTTTGGGTGACCCGCATGAATCGAGTGGATGACTTTTTCAGCTCACGTTTGAGGGCATGGCAAGCATTTTCAGGGCTTTCGGATCATGGTTCCGTGCCGTTCGGGTGAGAAACCTTCCGGAAAAACGGTCTGACCATCAATGGTTGCGTGTTCGAGCAATTTTAAAAGCTCTCCTTCGGTAGATTTCCCAAGCGTGCTGGCGGTGCCCGAAAAGTTGACACCGGTCAGGATCGCGCCTCGAAAGTCTGCCCCATCGAGCACAGCATTTTCAAAGTTGGCGCCCGATAAATTTGAGCCTTTGAAGTTGGCGCTTGTCAGAGTCGAACCTGAGAAGTTTGTCTCTCGCAGGTCTGCACCGCTGAGATTCAATCCGATGCCCCTGCTTTCGCGTAAGTCAGAGTAGCGAATCTTGGCCTGACTCAACTGTGCACAAGAAAGGTTCGCGGTTGGAAAGACGCCAAGGAGTGTGGTGTTTGCATCCCCGGAGACGAATCGAAAATCCATTGCTTCGGCCGGACCAAAGGGTTGCAGAATAGCCCCGTCGAGAGTCGCACCTGCGAGGACCAAACCGGTCATCTTGGTGTCGTTCATGGAGGTGTTCCCCAAGTTTGAGCCGCGAATTACTTGGTCGCAATCAGTGGCGGAAGAGATCACGGGTGCGGATCCGAATACAGAATCGGACAAGTCGGCGCGATCGAACACAAAGTTTGAAAGGTTGAGGCCAAATAGGGCAATGTCGGACAACAGCGCACCGCTGAGATCCCGAACGGTGGGTTGTCGGGGGGCCATTGCCTGCAACTCAAGAAGCGCTTCGCTTCTCAAGCGATGGTGATGCGCAGGAGTGCAATCGGACCGATCGGAGCACTGTTCGCCGTAGAGGATGCCAAGCAATCGGTTCTTTTGCTCAGACTCGGCAAATCTCACAGAAACCGACAACTCCGAACGTGCCACCTCACCGCTCCACCAAGCTTGGTAGAGTTCTGCAGCCGCGATCGTCGTGCCAATTATGAAGCCGACCCCAACC
>DEBL01000006.1:0-263 GCA_002348535.1 Deltaproteobacteria bacterium UBA2957
CGAACACCGGAGATGTTCTGAAGCTGGGCTTGTGCCTCGCGATTGAACCGATGGTGACCTTGGGGACTTGGAAAACAAAGACACTTAACGATTTCTGGACGGTGGTGACATCGGACGGCAGCTTGTCTGCCCACTTCGAGCACACCATCGCCATCACATCATCCGGGGCGGAGATTCTCACCGTTCTGGATTGAACCCAAACACCTGATGAACCGGCAATGCCGGCGAGGGGAGTACAACATGAAAGTAAGATCTTCCGTAAA
>DEBL01000006.1:576-10753 GCA_002348535.1 Deltaproteobacteria bacterium UBA2957
AGTAAGATCTTCCGTAAAGAAAATCTGCGATAAGTGCCGCATCGTGAAACGACGCGGCGTTCTGCGCGTGATTTGCGTAAACCCAAAGTGCAAGCAGAGGCAGAGGTAAGACATGGCACGTATTGAAGGTGTAGACCTTCCACGCAACAAGCGCGTGGATATCGCTCTCACATACATTTTTGGCATCGGTCGCAAGACTGCTGCAGACATTTGCGACAAGGCCAATGTTGCTCGCGACATCAAGGCAAACGATCTCTCCGAGAGTGAGGTCGCCGCAATCCGGACCGTTATCCAAAACGAATACCAAGTTGAGGGTGACCTTCGGAAAGACATTGCAATGAACATCAAGCGTCTGATCGACATCGGAGCCTACCGTGGCTTGCGCCACAAGAAGGGCCTTCCAGTTCGCGGTCAACGCACTCACACCAACGCACGGACCCGCAAGGGACCTGTTCGCACTGCTGGTCGAAAGCGCTAAAAGGAGGATTGAACCATGGCCAAGCCCAAGACTCGGTCCGCCCGCCGGACCAAAAAGAACATTCCAAGTGGAATCGTCTACATTCAGGCGACATTCAACAACACCATCGTGACGGTCACCGACCAAGCAGGGAACACCCTTGCGTGGTCGTCAGCCGGCGTAAAAGGGTTCAAGGGCTCGCGTAAGAGCACCCCCTTTGCTGCCGGTCTGGTCGCCGAAGACGCATGCAAGAAGGCCATGGAACACGGCCTCAAGGCAGTCGGTGTCTTTGTGAAGGGACCGGGTTCCGGTCGCGAGAGCGCCTTGCGTGCTGTGGCGAGTGCTGGACTTCGGATCACCCACATTCGTGATGTGACACCGATTCCTCACAACGGATGCCGCCCGCCTAAGAAACGACGCGTTTAAACCCGTCATTATTGTTTACCGGACCGGGGCCTGCGCATCTCGCGCACGGCCCGACCCCTTTGTTCAACTGGGTGTAGAACCTGCATGGTCCAGCAGGCAGAAACCCAGGTGGAGTCATCATGCAAGAAGTAGTCGCCGCCAACTGGCGTTCCCTCATTCGTCCAAAGCGAGTCGAAGCACGTACATCAACGGATACCTACGGCAAGTTTGTCGTGCGTCCGCTCGAGCGCGGTTTCGGCATCACCTTGGGCAACGCCCTTCGTCGGATTCTGTTGTCGAGCCTTCAGGGTGCGGCCATCAAGACCGTGAAGATTGATGGAGTGCTCCATGAGTTTTGCTCCATTCCCGGTGTTGTCGACGATGTGACCAACATTGTGCTGAACCTGAAGCAGGTTCGCATACGCACCTCTTCAAGCGAGGTTCTTACCGGTCATATCGATAAGACCTGTGGTGAAGGCGAAACGGTAGACGTGACAGCCGGTGACATCCGCTTCGATGGTGAAGCCGAAGTCCTCAACCCCGGCCTCGTAATCGCCACCCTGACTGAAGGCGGTCGCTTCCAAGCCGAAGTTACTGCTGCAATGGGACGGGGGTTTGTCCTCGGTGCCATGACCGAAGAACTTGAGGCTGCAGTGGGGACCATCCCCGTGGACGCGCTTCACAGCCCAATCCAAAAGGTCAAGTACACCGTGACCAATGCGCGTGTCGGACACCGCACCGACTTCGACCAACTCACCCTGGAGATCTGGACTGACGGTTCAGTATCGCCCGAGGATGCAGTTGCATTCGCTGCAAAAATTCTGAAGGAGCAGGTCCAGATCTTCATCAACTTTGTTGAAGAGCCAGAGCCTGTCGCTGCAGAAGACACAGCACCGGAAGAGGACTGGAACGAAAACCTGTTCAAGCGAGTGGACGAACTGGAGCTCTCTGTGCGCTCGGCCAACTGCTTGCAGAACGCGGGTATCGAGTACATTTGGCAGCTTGTTGAGCGCAGCGTCCCTGAGATGCTGAAGACCAAGAACTTTGGTCGCAAGTCGCTCAACGAGATCCAAGAGATTCTGGCCGAGCTTGGCCTGTCCCTTGGAATGAAACTTCACAACTTCCCAAAAGATCGCACCAAGTAGATTGAAGCGGCTTCGGCCGCTGACATCCCGAAGGAGTCAATCATGCGACACCGCAAAGCAGGTCGTCGTCTCGGACGAAACAGCGCACACCGCAAGGCCATGTATCGAAACATGGTGACGTCCCTGATGGTGCACGGCCAAATCAAGACTACTGAAGCCAAGGCGAAGGAACTTCGCCGCATCGCCGACAAGATCATCACTATGGGTAAGCGGGTTCCTCCGTCCACCCTCGATGGTCTCAAGGGAGAAGAACTGAAGGCAGCCCAAGCCCGTCGCCTTCACTTCATCCGACGCGCTCGTCGTTGGGTAAACAACCCTGAGGCACTTGAGCGGCTGTTCGGTGAATACGCCGAGCGCTACAAACAGCGCCCCGGTGGTTACACCCGTATTCTCAAGGCGGGCTTCCGGTCAGGTGATGATGCCCCCATGGCACTCATCGAGTTGGTTGGAGACTTTGACCCATCCGCTGCGAAGCCAAAGGCCGTTGAAGCCGCCGCTCCAAGCGTTGATGAGGAAGAGGCCCCGGCTGCAACTGCCGACTCAGCAGAGGAAAGCTCCGGATCCGAGGAATAAGTTTCTCGGATCCGCAATGCAATGGTCCCGCATTCCGTGCCGACAGGCTATGAACGTAAAGTCAGGAGGCCCGGAATGCAGGACCGTGCGGAAGAGTTGAAAAGCTTGCTCGCCAAGCACATGTCCGAACATAATTTGAAGCGAACCCGGCAGCGGGACGTGATCCTTGAGACATTCTTGCGTTCTGACGACCACACCACCATTGACGGGCTGCTGGAGGCGGTGCAGGAAGTATACCCAGCCGTCGGTTACGCCACGGTGTACCGCACACTCCGTTTGTTTGTGGCGGCAGGGGTGGCAAAAGAACGTCGATTCGGCGACGGCCCCGCGATGTATGAACCGGCAGAGCCGGACCACCATCACGACCATCTGCTGTGCACGAAGTGCGGTCGAATCTTTGAGTTCGAAGACCCCATTATCGAAGAACGGCAGGTATCCATCGCGAAGGGTCTCGGCGTACGGCTCACCAGTCACAGAATGACCTTGTTTGGTGAGTGCATCGACAAGGAAGCGTGCGCACGTCATACCCGGAAGCGGTAAGCCCAATAAACGAGCTGGCAACAAAGAAGCCGAGAGGCCCGCGGTGGGCTCTCGGCTCTTTCGTGTATGGTGCGAAGGGGGGGAATCGAACCCCCACAGCCTATGGCCACTGGATCCTTAATCCAGCGCGTCTACCAATTCCGCCACCCTCGCAGAGTGTGAACACCGGGGGTGTAACTCCCGGTGAAATGATGTCAACCGAGTCACTCGCTTGGCGCTGTTCCCGGTTGCGCGGGCGCCTCGGTTTGTGGCTCGTCCACCGCCTCAGAGGCCGGAGTTCCTACCGGTGCATCCTCGCCAGCATCCTGAACCTCTAGAGCCTCTTGCCCCGCTTCGATGGCATCGATGCCTTCGGTGGGTTCAGGAGCGTCGGTCTTTACAGGCATAGGAATGCCAAAGCCCTCATCGTCCTCTGCACCCTCGAGGCGTTGGATTGCGTCTTCAATGTTTGTGCCCGACTGCACTTTTTCAGAACTGTACAATGCCAACGCGATGCTGGTCATCATGAAACCAGATGCCACGAATGTGGTTGCTTTGCCGAGGAAGTTCCCTGCACCACGAGGACCGTACATCTGGTTGCCGCTCGACCCGCCGGCGAGAGCGGCTCCACCCTCCTTGCCGGGTTGCAGCAGAATGATGAGGATCATGGTGAACGCGAGAATGATGTGTGTGATGGTTACAAATAATTGCATAGCAGCCCCCTTTAGGATCCTGCGCGGACAATGGCAACAAAGCTTTCGACGGTAAGGGCGGCTCCCCCGACCAAAGCGCCATCAATATCGGGTTGCGCGAGCAGCTCAGCGGCGTTGCTGGGCTTCACGCTCCCTCCATATTGGATCCGGGTCTGAGCAGCCACGAAGGATGGATATGTGCTCGCCAGAACGGAACGAATGAACGCGTGCATCTCCTGAGCTTGGTCGGGGCTCGCTGTGACGCCCGTCCCAATTGCCCATACAGGCTCGTACGCGATTGTGGTTGACACCACTTGGTCTGGGGCTAGGCCAGCGAGGCCCGCATGCAGTTGTGCGGCGACCACCGACTCGGCTTGCCCGGCCTCCCGTTGGCTCAGGGTCTCCCCCACACAGAGAATGGGGAGCAGACCAGAGGAAAAGGAAGCCTGAACCTTTTCATTCACCACTTCATCGTCATCCCCGAACAGACTGCGTCGTTCAGAATGGCCCACGAGCACGTGGGTGCACCCAGCTTCGCGGAACATGGGGCCGCTGACTTGGCTTGTGTAGGCCCCGTTGTTGGCCGGATGGAGGTCCTGTGCGCCCACCAACAATCCGGTGTGCCGCAGCTTGTCTACGACGCTTGGAATTGCGAGAGCGGTGGGTGCCACTAAGATATCAACGCCGGTTTCATCCATAAGCGCCGATTTCAGCGATGAGGCGAGTTCTCCAGCGGCGGCCGGTCCGAGGTTCATTTTCCAGTTTCCAGCAATAAACGGTCTGCGAGCCATTATGACCGCCTTTCGTTGATGACTCGAATGCCGGGGAGCGGGGTCCCTTCCACAAAGGCCAGCGATGCCCCGCCGCCCGTTGAGATGTGGCTCATATCCTCGGTCAGCTCGAACTTGGCGGCGGCGGCGGCGGAGTCACCTCCCCCCACAACACTGTAGGCTGAAGAATCCGCTACGGCCTGTGCGACGCCTTGGGTCCCCCCAGCGAAGGCCGCCATTTCGAATACGCCCATCGGACCATTCCAGAAGATGGTACCTGCAGCGCTCAATGCTTCGCGGTAGGCGGCGATGGTTTCAGGCCCGATATCGAGGCCCATTAAGCCGTCCCCGATCTCGCTGACCACCTGCGTATCTGCGTCTTCGGAGAGCTCATTGGCGACCACATGGTCGATGGGCAGCAAAACCTGAACTCCACGGTTTTCGCAGCGTTCAAGAACGCGTCTGGCGTGGTTGAGTTTTCCGTTTTCCACGCGGCTTCCGCCGATCTCGACGCCTTTGGCTTTCAGGAAGGTGTAGGCCATCGCTCCACCGATGATCAAGGTGTCGCACCGCCGAGCCAAGGCATCGACAATGTTGATTTTATCCGACACCTTCGCACCCCCGAGGACACCCACGAAGGGGCGCTTTGGACCGTCGACCAGTTTGGTAAGCGCCTCGATCTCCTCTCCGACCAAGAGCCCCACGGCTGCCTGCTCCATGAGTGTAGGGACACCGGCAATGGAGGCGTCCTTTCTGTGCATCGCTCCAAACGCGTCGTTTACATACACCTTGCCCAGCCGGGCGAGGTCACCAGAGAAGTCGAGTGCTCCCGCTTTTTCTCCCGGGTGGAACCGGAGGTTTTCGAGAACCATGATTCCGCCGGTTGGTAGGGTGCGTGCGATCTCCTGCACGCCGTCACCGGTAATCTCTGGCGAGAACACGATTTCAGTTTCGAGCAGCTCCGCAAGTCGGCTGGCTACGGGTTCAAGGGATGCGGATGGATCCACTTGGCCCCCGGGTCGACCCAGATGGCTGCAAATCACCGTCTTGCATCCTTGTTCCTTCAAGTACTGAATCGTAGGAAGCGCAGCCCGGATGCGGGTATCATCCGCAATCGTGCCGTTGCTCATTGGAACATTGAAGTCCACCCGAAGGAGGACCTCAGCGTTCTGCAGGTCGAGGTCGCGGATTGTAGCAGTCATAAATTATCCCAGAGAGGCAATCGTTTTGGTCAGGTCAACCATGCGGTTGGAGAAGCCCCATTCGTTGTCGTACCACGCGAGTACCTTCGCCATGTGAGAACCCATGGTTTGTGTAGAAAGGCCATCGATGATGGTTGAGTGAGGGTTGCCGATGAGGTCGGAGGACACCAGCGGCTCAGTAGAAAAGGCCAACACGCCAGACATTGAACCGTCGGCCGCGTCTGCAAGCGCTTGATTAATGGACGTAGAAGTCATGGGCTTCGAAGACCGAAACACGAGGTCCACAATCGACACGTTTGGTGTGGGTACCCGCACGGACATGCCATTGAGTTTGCCGGACAGTCCCGGAAGCACGAGCCCGACGGCTGCGGCTGCTCCCGTCGTGGTTGGAACCATGTTTTGAGCGGCTGCTCGTGCCCGACGGAAGTCTTTGTGGGTTGAATCCAGCAGTCGTTGATCCATCGTGTAGCTGTGGATGGTTGTGATCAAGCCTTCCTCGATGCCGAAGGTCGCATCCAGAACTTTTGCCATTGGAGCGAGGCAGTTGGTGGTGCACGAAGCATTCGAAATCACCGTATGGTCTGCCTTGAGGGTTCCTTCATTGACACCCACGCATACGGTTGCGTCGGGTTCGATGCCCGGGGCGGAAATAATGACGCGTTTCGCGCCCGCGGTGAGATGCATTGCGGCTTGGTCGCGCGTCCGGAAGAGTCCTGTGCACTCCATCGCCACGTCTACCTTTCGTTCCGTCCAAGGCAGAGCGGAAGGGTCCTTAATCGCGCTCGTGGAAATGAACTTTCCATTGACGCTGATTCCGCCCTCGGCCTTCTGCACATCGGCGTTGAACTGTCCATGGACTGAGTCGTATTTGAGCAGGTGAACCAGCAGGTCCAGTGGAGTGAGGTCGTTGATGTGTACGATATCAATTTCAGGTTCGTTTATTGAAGTTCGAAGTACATTTCGGCCGATTCGGCCAAACCCATTGATTGCGACTCGAGTTGCCATGAGGTGTAGGTCCCTAAAGAGTGTGTTCATCTGCGCGCGCGGACGCGCAGATCCGAGTGTAGGTAAAGGAGCGGCGGTCTAACACGCGGGAGAGAGCGAGCCAGGGTGTTAAGCCGCTGTATGGCACTGTTGGTTGCAGAAGTGGAGTGGTCCGGACCGGATGGGGATCCCAAAGCGGCGCTGGCCGAACGGCTGGGCGTTCCGACGACCGCGATAGAGTCCGCTCAACTGCTGAGACGGAGTGTGGATGGTCGGCGTCGGCCCCCACGATGGTTGGCCAACTATCTGGTCACACTTCACGGTGGAGATCGGGCCGTTTTGGCGCGTCACATTCACGGCGTCCGACCTGCCACAGAACGGGATTACAGTCGATTTGCCACGCGTGATCCTGAACCTCCAGTACGCCTCCCTTGGCCAAAGTCAGTGCGACCCATCGTGATCGGCGCAGGCCCTGCAGGAATGTTTGCCGCGCTGCGTTTGGCAGAGGCTGGAGCTCCGGCAATCTTGCTGGAGAGGGGCGATGGAGTTGAGCAGCGCCATTACCGGGTACGCGATTTTTGGCGTCACCGTTCCCTTGATCCGGAGAGCAACGTGGTCTTCGGCGAAGGTGGGGCAGGTGCCTTCTCGGATGGCAAGATTTACACTCGGCGTCGGGATGGAGACCTTGGATGGATTTTTCGACGCCTCGTCGATGCCGGGGCGGATCCTGAAATTCTTGCGGAGGGGTATGCCCATCTGGGGACCGACAAGATTCGACAGGTCATTCCAGAGATTAGACACCGCATGCAGGAACTGGGCGTGGAGGTTCGGTTCAACAGCAACGTGACAGAACTCTTGGTGGAGCACGGCCGTGCTGTCGGTGTGCAGTTGGCGGACGGCTCTGAACTCATGGGTGGACCGATCATCGCAGCGACGGGCCACTCGGCGCGGGATTCGTGGGAATGGATGCTGGCTGCGGGAGCCGCTGCGGAGCCACGACCGATCCACATCGGCGCGCGCATCGAGCACCCTCAGCGCTTGATTGACCAGAGTCGTTACGGTGGTCCGCGCGGCGAGTTCCCTCCGGCGAGCTATCGACTGCGGTCCAATCCAGACCATGCACGGGCTGCGCACACCTTTTGCATGTGTCCGGGTGGCACCGTTGTGCCAGCCACCAACCACCCCGACCGGGTGGTGGTCAACGGGATGAGCTACTCGAAGCGAGCGGCTTTTCACGCCAACAGCGCCGTGATTGTTGCAGTGGATCCATCAGACTACCCAGGGACCGATCCGCTGGCTGGCGTTCGATTTCAAGATGAAATTGAGGCGCGCGCCTACGCATTGGCCGGCAAGGATTTTACGGCTCCGGCACAGCGAGTCGAAGACTTTTTGGCCAATCGACCGAGTGTAGACCTTCCGAAGAACAGCTACATCTTGGGAACGACACCGGTGGACCTGCGCGAGGTCCTTCCGCCGTTTATCGTTGAGGGCATGCAGGCTGCGATCCGGCACTTCGATGGTCGGGTCAACGGGTTTGCGGGGTCCGATGGCGTCATCATCGCACCGGAGACGAGGACCACCTCCCCGGTTCGATTCTTGCGCGATGAGCACCTCACCTCGCCAACCGTGCGAGACCTTATGCCCGTGGGTGAGGGGGCCGGTTACGCCGGTGGCATCATCTCAGCAGCTTTGGATGGCTACAGAGCGTCCATGGTCTTGATCGAACGGTTCGCGCCGATCGCATAACTACCGAAAGAGAGCCGATTGAATTCCGCCGCTGCCCACAGTGACTTGCGCACGTGTCTCCGTGCCCTTCTCGCGGCCCACGCAGGAGGTTTCGTTTACGGTCCAAGTGATGGTCCCGACGGATGCAGTGTCGGCTTCGGCGAGAACCCATGTGCCGGCTTCGCTGCACTCCATTCGCTCGTCCATGGCTTCGACATACCCATCTGCCCGCCAGGTACCGTCACCGCGGAACTGCAAGCTGGTGTATTCGAAAACCGCCCCATCAGAGTCGCTGGGCGAAAAATCTTTGGTCGTGCTCGTCACGAGCGCATTCGCGAAGGCTTTGGATCCATCGGGAATGGCCATGGTGAACGTGGGGCCGGATGGAGCAGCGCCTGTGGTTGAGGGGGTCTTCTCGCCGCATCCGGCGACAAAAAGTGCACAAACTGAGAGGACAAGACGCATGGTTTCTCCGTGGATGATGTGTTTGCCTATCGCGCCAGCCGCGTCTGCTCCACCGGGGCGTTAATCGGGTGGTATGCGACGCCAACTGGTTCCGGCACTAACGTATTCCATCGCTGCATTTGCCGTGCTGTTGTCCTTTGGTACGGGTGGCGAGCTTGGTGTGCCCGGCGCGCGAGGAACCCATGTGTGGGATTCAATGTGGGCATTGGATCAGTGGGCGGATGCGATGTTCAGTGGACGCAGGCCGTGGATGACCGAGGACATCAACTATCCAGATGGTGGGCTCGTCTGGATCGGTGATCCCCTCGGTGCGACGCTGATGGCTCCCGTGGTTTGGGCGTTTGGTGCAGCATCAGCGCTTTCCACACTCCTTTGGCTTCAACTGCTGCTGGCCGGCTGGGTCACTCATCGCTTTGCCGCTGAGTTCTTGGTGTGGCGTCGTGGCGGTGGGGCGCAAGGGTGGGGACCCTATGTCGCCGGCCTATCCATGGTGCTGGCACCGATTCTGGTCACGCACATCCACAACGGTGAAACCAGTGCCCTCTGGGTGGGGTGGACGGTATTGGCGGTGTGGTTGGGGTGGCGTTCTGCAGCCGATCCCGATCCTCTTCGGCTTGCGTTGGCCAGTGGAGCCTTTGTGCTTGCCGGGGTTGCCGATTGGTATGGCGGCATGATTGCTGGCTGTTTCTTGGCCGCAATCGTGCTGGTCGGAACGCACCCGATGGATTCACCATGGAACGTCGGACGCTGGGCGCCGTTGCTGGCGGGTGCGCTATTGTTGTCAGCCTACGGTCTGCTCGTGGCCCCGATTGCAGGGGCGCCCGATGCGGTTGATGCCGTCCAATCGGTCGATCAGATTCGATCACTTACTCGGTCTCACGGTGCGGCGGATCCGCTCACCTATGTCGCTGTTGGTGACTATCGATCGCCAGATTACCGCGTCGTATCGTCGATGACGCACCGGGTAATTCATGGACACTACTTGGGATGGGTACTGATTGCTCTTGCAGGGTGGTCTTTCGTACGCCGCAGGCGCAATACCGCGTTTTTATGGTTGGGCAGTGCGTTCAGCTGCCTGCTGTCCTTGGGGCCGGTGTTGGTCACTGCTGGCAAGCCTGTCTTGGTGGCGGACACGCTCGCGATTCCCTTGCCGTTTTACTTGCTCGAGTCGCTCCGTGGTTTTGACCGCTTGACGGACCCTTGGATGCTATCGGGGGGAGTCGCCATCGGTCTTTCACTC
>DEBL01000293.1:0-5308 GCA_002348535.1 Deltaproteobacteria bacterium UBA2957
GGCACGGATGTCACGCTAATCACTTGGGGCAAGCAACTGTTTAATGTTGAAAAGGCCGCCGGTGAACTCGCAGCGCAAGGAATCAACGCTGAGATCGTGGACCTCCGCTCGCTGCGCCCCCTCGATCACGAAACCGTCTTCAACTCGGTTGTGAAGACCGGGCGAGCCGTCGTGATTCACGAAGGATTTCTCTTCGCCGGTGTCGGCGCTGAAATCTGCGCACGCATCCAAGAGGCGTGCTTCGACATTCTTCAAGCCCCCGTGCTGCGCGTCACCAACCGAGACGTCCCGCAGCCCTACGCCACCAACATGGAACAGCTGGTCGTACCAAGCCCTGAGCGAATCGTTCAGGCTGTGCGCACGGTAATGGAGCGATAACGTGGCCGAATTTTTCGAAATGCCCCAAGCCTCGCCGACAATGGAAGTGGGTACCGTACTCGCGTGGAAGAAAGCCGAAGGCGACACCTTGTCTCCTCAAGACGTTCTCGCCGAAGTCGAGACTGACAAAGCGGCCATGGAAATCGAAGTGTTTGACTCCGGCGTCCTGCTAAAAATCCTCGCAAATGAGGGCGACCAAGTGCCTGCCGGGCAGCCAATCGCCATTCTGGGTTCAAGCGTCGACGAAGACATCAGTGACCTGCTCGCCGAATTCGAACGCATCAAGTCGAGCGGCGGATCGAAGCCAGCAGCCGAACCGGAGCCCTCAGCAGCTCCCGCCCCCGCGGCTTCGCCTCCCGCTCCGGTGGCGGCAGCACCAACGACCACTGGACTCACGCCCTTTAGCTGGGCCGGCAAAACGGTGGATGATTCCATTATGGAGATGCCAACCTTCACCGTGGCATTGCCCACCGCATCCCCGGGTGCGGCGCCCCTCCCAGCCGGGAAGGTCCGGAGTTCGCCGGCTGCAAGAGCTGCTGCCCGCGCCCAGCGAATCGAAATCGGAACCGTAATCGGAACTGGACCCCGTGGACGAGTCACCCGAGCCGACGTGATGCGTCATGCAGCGGGTGTGCCTGCGATGGTTGCCGCTGCGCCTGCTCCGGCACCCGCGCCTCGTGCGATTCCACTTCCAACGCCCGAACCCGGCGACGAGGTGATCCCGAACACCAACATGCGTTCGACCATCGCGAAACGCCTCAAGGCCGCATACAGTGACGCACCCGTTTTCTTCTTGACCACTGAGTTCAAGTGCGACGCCATGGTGGAGTTCCGAACGGACCTCAAAGCCAATGGCACGAAGGTCTCCTACAATGACATCGTAATCGCAGCCTGTGGACGAGCTCTCCGCGATGTTCCTGAAGTCAATGCCGCTTGGGCGGAAGACAGCATCATCCAGCGGGCCGCAGTAGACATCGGCATGGCCGTAGCCCTGCCCGGAGGTCTGATCACCCCTGTCATCCGTGGCGCAGACACGAAGGCGCTCGATGCGATCGCATCGGACACCCGATCGCTTGCCACCAAGGCGAAAGATGGAAAGCTCAGCCCGACGGAGTACACCGGCTCGACTTTCACCATCTCGAACCTCGGCATGAAAGGCATCAACCAGTTCACCGCAATCATCAACCCCCCAGAGGCCTGCATTTTGGCCGTCGGCGGCATGGCTCAAGTGCCCGTCGTGGTAGATGGGTCGCTTTCAGTGGGTTGGCGAATGAAGGTCACCTTGACGTGTGACCACCGTGTGGTCGATGGTGCCTTGGGGGCCGACTTCCTCGCAGCGGTTCGCCGTTACATCGAACAGCCCGACCTGCTGAGCTAAGCGCATGGGCGCTCGGACAACAACCCTCCACATGTGGGCTGTTCGGGCACTTTGCGCGCTGTTCGTGGCCGGGTTCATCGGGGCTGCCTACCGGGCCATGACGTGGAGTGAACGTCCACGGAGCCGTACGTTGGTGGTGATTGCTCCGAGCCAAACCCGCGTCGCCATGAAGGACGGCCTCCCTCCACTGACGGACACCGATGGAGTCCACTCGTTCTCGGTTGAACCGGGACCCATCAGTCTCGACGTCCGCCACCCGTCGCAAAAACCGCAGACCATCGACCTGACCGTACCGCGCGGCATCGGCGGGTTGATGATCGACGTGCGCTACGACCAAAACGGTGACGTCACCGTCGGCTACTTCTGAGGCCGTTTGGCGAACACCTCGGTGACACGGCAATAGTCGTACCCACCGAGGCGTGCAATGGGATCAAGGATGTCTACCCGCGCGGTGCTGTGGCCCTTCTCGTCGACCTGAACAGCCGCATCGTCGATGTGGTAGCGGGTCACCTCGCCCACCAACAGATGAACGGACGCCATTTCATGAGCATGAACCAGCTTGCACTCCATGGTTGCTACCGCCCCCAATGGACGCGGGGCCGAGATGGTATCGCACTGCACGTAGTCCAGATCATTTTCAACAAGCTCGGAGACATCAGGCGGAAGTGGAAGACTCGACTGCACCATCGGATGGCACAGCGCATGACTGACCACGGAGACACTGAACTCGCCGGTCTCGAGAATGTTTGCTGCCGTATCTTTTATCGAGTGATTTCGACCGCGAGCCACGGAGATCGCGAGCGAGGGCGGCTGAGACGAGACACCCATGAAGTAAGAGAATGGCGCAATGTTTGTTACCCCCGCCTTGGACTGTGTTCCGACCCACGCGATGGGCCGTGGAACGATAAGCGATGTCGCAAGCTTGTATGCCGCAAGCGGGGATAGTTCTGAGGGATTAACAATCATCGTTTTCGTGTATCGTATTGCCGGATAGGAGACACCGATGCTGTTGTTTCTGCTTGCATGTTCAGTCGGTTCCCCAGACGGAGCCACGCTCGAAAGCGTGAGTGCACGGGAAGCAGACCGGATGCGTGAGACTGAAGTTCTCGCGGGTCGCATGGCGGGCATCGCCCGAGAACTGGAAGCGGCTGCCCGTTCCGCACAGCAACGCATCAAGGCGGGTGCAGACCCTGGACCGGACCTCGCGAATCTTGAGCGACTGATGAAGGAAGTGGAGTCTATGGAACAGGCCCTTGATCTGGCCCACCAAGACCGCTTACAAACGGTTCGTGAAAGCGCTCAGTCCACATTTGAAATCACGCGGTGAGCATCGGCCAATCGGTCTCGAATCACCTCGTAATCCAGCTCGCCCACTCGGTCGCTGATGTCGGAACTCAGCGCCCCCGAGTGAAGCAATCGGGACCGGACGTGCCCCACCTTCGGGCCGGCGCCTTCAACCAATCTTGGGCCGGTTAACGTCCCGACTAAAAACACTTCAAGCAATGATGCGAGCGCCACCGGACTGCGCAGTGGGAGGCCCGAAAGTCCACTCGATTCGGGGATGGAGCAGAAATACAGACTGTGCATCGGGGCCTGCGGATGCTGGAATGTACTCGCGAGACTCATCAGGCCGACTGTGGGCAGGACCGAGAGCGTTCCAACCCCCGGATCAAGCGATGCAATGAGAATGGCCTGGTCACCACTGCCACGGTGGACACCGCACACCATCTCGCCTACGTCAGCCCCTAAATCAACCCGATAGCCCGAATCAAAAGCCGGATCGAGACCGCTATCCTTCATTCGAAAAGCGGTGTATTTGGCTACGTGTCGCGCCCCCGAAGATCCGGGAACTCGTCCACCAATACGCGGGTCGGTCAACCGCCATACGTCCCGTTTAATGTGAGGCGCACTCAGTACGTCGGGTCCGCCTCGAGGAATGTCCACACCGAGACGCTCGGCATCGCAGGCCACACCAAGCGCGACAAGGAGACCGGCAATCACGGACAGTATCCATTGGCCTGAAACCACTGGTAGGCAGCTTGAATTCCCACTTCAAGGGGTTCCGGACGCAGCCCAAGTTCTTCTCTTGCCCGTCGGTCTAATCGGTACCGATCCGTCTGCATCGATCGGAGGACATGCGGATCCAGACCCGCGAAGCGATGCGTATCAAACCGGCTTCCGACTCGCCCCACTGCCCCGGCAGCAGCAGTCAGGAGTGATGGCAATGCAATTGCGGGCGGGCGACGCCCGACAACCGCTGCAACCTGCGCCATAAAGTCGCGGTAACTCAGGTTGTGGCTGCCCAAAAGATACCGCCGCCCATGCACACCTCGCTCCATTGCCAGCAGATGACCACGGGCACAATCCATGGCGGTCTGGAAGCATTTGCCCCCCTTCGGATACACCGGCACCCACCGCTTTGACAGGGCGACGATGGACTGCCCGGAGGTGGGCTTGACATCGAAAGCCCCAACGATGAAGTCGGGGTTCACCACGACGACATCCAAACCCGTTGTGTGTGCGGCCAACGCCTCCGCTTCCAACTTCGTGTCGTAGTACGCCCGCAGCGCGCCTGTTCGCCCATAGATGCGATCCGCGTTGAGTGGGGTCGTTTCATCACCGGGATTGTCTTTGGTTCCAAATCCGACCGTGACCGACGAGGAGCACAGGACCAGCCGTTTGCATTCGGCTCGCTTGGCAGCCTCGATCAAGGACTGTGTGGCGACGACGTGGACCGCGCGCATGCGCTCCTCGCCGCCCGGCGACGGGTCGAATGTGCCAGCAACGTGAAAAATGCCATCACAATCGCTGACCGCATCACACAATTCAGACGAGGCCCCGTCCAAGAGCGAGGGCGCTGCAAGCTCGACATCAAGGTCGGCTAACAACTGATTAGGCTTGCGAATTAGCGCCACAACTTGGTGCCCTTCATCAAGCAGATGACGCACCAAATTGGCCCCCAAAAACCCAGTCGACCCGGTGACGGCGTATCGCATTGCCCCTCCTCACTCTCTGCATATCGGCTCGCGTCGCGATAGACCCCCTTCGAGTGGAGACCAGAATGTATTCTGACACCCTGATCCCCGTGGACACCGTCCCAACACCGAACCCTGATGCAATCATGCTGAAGATTCGGGAGACTCTGGTGCCATCGGGCACCCACGAGTTCACGAGAGGTGACGACACAGACTCCTCGCCACTGGCGGCGGCGCTGTTGGGCTTGGATGGGATCGAGTTGGTGCTGATTGCACCGCGCTTCGTCACCTTGCGAAAGCGACCTGACATCGAATGGATCGACCTCGTACCCGACGCCAAGGACGCCATGCGCAGTTTCCTGTCATCGGGTGAAATGGCCATCATCGAAGACACACCCGAGGTAACGGGTGGCCAACTCGGGGCAATCGAACTCAAAATAACAAAGCTTCTTGAGGATGAGATTCGGCCTGCATTGGCCATGGATGGCGGAGACATCAACTTTGTCAGCTTTATCGACGGCGTTGTAACCGTGCAGATGGTGGGGGCTTGCGGCACCTGCCCCTCGGCTACCGCCAC
>DEBL01000293.1:5609-11025 GCA_002348535.1 Deltaproteobacteria bacterium UBA2957
TTGCGGCACCTGCCCCTCGGCCACCGCCACACTCAAGATGGGTGTCGAACGGCTCTTGATGGAAGAGATCCCTCAGGTTCGAAGCGTCGAGCAAATTTAACAAACCGCCCTACACGGTTGCGGCGCCCCTCAGACAACCCAAGGCGGCGTCTCGCTCCTCAGGGCGGACATAGACCCGCCCCACGCACCGCTCGTCTTGGTACCGCTCGAAGATTACGGTCGCCTCATCCACCGGAACCACATGACCGGGGTTTCGATGACGGTCGACTACGTAAATGGGAGGCATGCCATGCTTCCGTTGTCCGTAGACTACGCCCATCCCCGGTACGGCCCAGGACTCGATCCCTTGCTCGCGCAGGGCTGCACGGGCCGCTTCCAATCGATCTTGACTCCCGCCACCCGTCGCCTCGAATACGACTTTGAGCGGATCGAATTCAACGATGCGTCGCGCCCACTCATTGCCTTGACTGCGAAGATGGGCCAACAACTGAGAGTCGTCGGTCCGTCGGTAGTCTTGGAGATCAGCAGGCAAACTGTAGGCGCAATCCGGGGACTGCATGTAGAGCTTCAACATCTCCTCGTAGGCGACCGATTTCTGATGAAAGTACACCATCACAAACATGTGAAAGCGAGCGATCATGAAGTCATCGAACGCATACAAGGCCCGGCGATCGATGGCCAACGAAACGCGACCTTGTTCATCGACATGGCGCGCTAGGTTGCTCACCAACCAGTTCACATCCGTCTGACCGTATCGAGCGCCGGTGTAATACGAGTCCCGAACCAAGTAATCGAGCCGGTCCGCGTCGAGGTCGGATGTGATCAACTGACTCAACAAAAACCGAAGATCGAATCCGTTGTGAATGAAGAAGTCATCGTCGATGGCCACCTCGTGCGACACCAACCGAGCCACATGCTCGGGAGTAAAGGCAAAGTGCTTCCGAATCGCGTCCGCTAGACTCGTCTGCGTGAGGATCGCAATCGTGTAGTCTTCGTGATGAGCCCGCTTATCGATCCGATGAGCGACCTTCGCCGGGTCGTAGCATCGAATGTTCAAGGCTCGCAGGGTCGGCATTGCAAATTCAGCCGCATGGGAGAACGGCGCATGGCCTGAATCGTGACAGAGGGCCGCCAAGCGAACGCAGTAACGGAACTGCCGCTGGACGCTCGGACCCGCAAATGGCTCATCGCGGAAACAAGCATCAAATGCGCGCCCGGCAAGATGCATCACACCGAGCGAGTGACTGTACCGAGTGTGGGTGGCACCCGGAAAAGGCAGGTGCGAAAATCCAAGCTGGCGAATTCCGCGTAAACGCTGAACGAACGCATGGTCGATGACCGCCATCTCGGCATCATCAACCGGAATCGCGCCATGAATTGGATCGCGTATCTCTTGCGGTGGTGTGCCTTGGTTGTCCATGCCTTCTCCCGTCCGTGGTATACCCCGGCAAGGGGCTGATGGATCCGATTCACGACATTGCGGACCTTACACGAGGTGATGTGATTCATCATCCCGCGCTGGGCTTTGCCATCGTGGACCGGGTCGAGCCGGATTCCGCCCGCTTGTATTGGGAGTCGAATGGTAGCAGGCTTCCTCCAATGGTGAGCGCCGACCTGCTCGCCAAAGGCTATCGGCGTTGTGTGCCAGGGGGGTTTCTGTTTCGGTCCGTGGTCGACCGAGAGACTCTCCAGACGATCGTTGACAACCACCCTGCTGAGGCCATTCGGCTCCTGCTGGACGATCTCGGCACACAACAAGGCCGCGCTGAAATTCGTGACTGGATCACGGGGCGTGAGCTGCTGAGTGGCGCGCACTTTGACCGTTGGTGGGAATCGCTCATCGCCCACCCAGACCAGACACGGCTGCGGTGGGACTCGGACCGGGCGCGCCTGAGCGTCGACGCGGCCGGCGACCCCGAAGATCCAGATACCTTCTTGGGTGCATCGCCCCGGGTCCGATGGACCATCGTAAACAATGCCGGCGAGTCCCTTCGGACACGGCTCTTGCACCAAGCGCTGACGGCCCGAGACATCCCGGCAATCTTGCTTCTCATGCGGTTGGTCTCAACCATTGAGGACGCAGCCATGGACGCGCTGCGCACACTCGCGAGGTCCGGAGAACATGCGGTTACATCCGCCTTACTCGACATGGGCGACCAATCCATGCTCAAGACCCTCGTGGGTCCTGCGGGCTGGGCAAAAACCCAAGACCGCGTCCGCGAAGCGCTCGACCGACTGCCCCCATCGCGTCGCCTTCAAGTTGCCGTCGAAATTATGGACCAGGCGCTCACCATGGAGGGAGACCCGCCTGCCGCTGCGTGGTTGTGCTCCGTTGTTCCCGGTGGCGCCGGGGCACTTCTCGCGACTGCGACCACAATGAACGATGCAAGCAGAGCCATCGAGTGGCTTCATACGCAAGGCAAGTCCGAGACGATGATGGACACGGTCACGGATTACCAGCCTCGGGATACCATCGAACTCAAGACGGACACCGTCCGCGCGCCGACTGCGCAACTTATCGCAAACCTCAGAGACATTTCCGTCGAGCGAATGGTCTCGTTGAGCCTGAGCCTCGCTGAGGCCCTTGCTCACCGCCACGCAGCATTCGAGACGGGCGGAATTCACGGCGCCCGCGTCGATTCGGGCGGCTCCGTTCAGTTGGGGCCGGCCGAGGATCGAGACCCGCGCGATGATGTCCGAGATGGCCTTCGCCTAATCCTCGAAGCCGCGGTTGGACCGCTGCCTGCAGACACCCCTTTGGCCGATGGGGAAGTGCTGCCACACATCAACCAACTTCGAAACGACCTTCCGCCTGACTGGGTTGCAGTGGCCATGAAAGCCATGGCCGAGAACCCCGCGCGGCGACCAGCCGATGGCACCGAACTTTGGGCGTGTCTGGCTGCTGCCTCGGCGCGAAACCGCGTTAGATACAACGCACCGCACACCTCCCGGTCGGTCGAGATCGCCCACGATACGCACATCGGACTGTCAAAATCTCGCCGCATGCAGACCAATCAAGATGCCGTGTATTACGCCCAATCCGACCGCGTCAGCGTCATGCTGGTGGCGGACGGGATCAGCGTGTCTACGGCTGGAAGCGGGAACCTTGCCAGCGCCCTCCTAGTGCAAGCGATTGCAAACATCTGGGAACGCGATGCAACAGCGCTCGAGTCGATGGACGGAGATGAAATCATCGAGTGGCTGAACAAAAGTCTTGCGTTCGCCAACCGGTCAATATGCGAGACGTCTGTACAACTGGCCCACGGGGATCTCGGCCAACAAATCCCCATGGGGACAACCGCCCTGCTCGCGGTCATTCGGGATTCAGTGCTGTATTTGGCGGCGCTCGGTGATTCACGGGCCTACTTGGTGGGCCAGTCGGGTGTCGCGCTGGTATCCGGCGACCAAAATGTTCGAGGGCTCTGGCTGTGTGCGCACAAAACCGGTGACCCCTTGCCAGACGTGGCCAACGAAGGGTTTGCGCTCGTTGGTTACTGCGGTCGGTTTGATGAAAATGGCGATCCTTCTCCGGCCACTCCAGTGACGCGAACCATTCCCCTGCTCCCCAACGAGACCATCCTCCTCGCGACCGACGGGTTGACCGACTACGCGGCGAAGACCTTTGATGGACAGGCTGCCATCGTTGCCGAAGGCGCTTCGCACAGCGACCTGTGGGCCGGCTGCCGATGGCTCACCGACCAGGCCAACAGTGGGGGGGGCGGCGACAACATCACAGTTCTTTTGGCTCGATTGCAACCAGACTGAGCTAAAGAGCATTCAATGCAAGAGTTTCGCGATGCGCTGAAAAACCGGGTCCTTCTGTTCGACGGAGCCATGGGCACGGAGTTTTACAATAGGGGTGTGTTCATCAACCGTTCCTACGATGAGATGAACATCATCGGTGCCGACCTCGTGCGCGACATCCACACCGAATACTTGAACGCCGGCGCCGACATCCTTACCACCAACTCTTTTGGGGCCAACCGCTACCGCCTGCTGCCATTCGGTCTTGCCGACCATCATGATGAAATCAATGCCAAGGCCGTTCAACTTGCCCGCACAGCCGCCCGGGGTCGGGCTTGGGTTGCAGCATCGATGGGGCCCATTGGAGTGGAGCTGACCCCGGTTGGTAAAATTAGCCCGGGTGAGGCCTTTTCGGCCTTCAAAGACCAAGCGACTGTTCTGCTGAACGAAGGCGTTGATTTGTTCGTCCTCGAGACCTTTGGAAACACCGCTGAACTCTGGCAAGCCGTCCGAGCCATCCGAAGTCTCAGCGATGTCCCGATTGTCGCCAATCTCACATTTCATCCCGGACGGATCATCGACCCCGACCGTCGCGTTGAAGCCATCGTCACAGCCACCCGGACCATGCGTTCGTGGGCAGTCGACGCCATCGGCACCAACTGTTCCAATGGACCACGCGGTGTCTTGGACATCGTTGAAACCATGGCCAAGGAAACCGGATTGCCCATTTGCGCGATGCCGAATGCGGGCCTGCCGCAAATGGTAGAAGGGCGGACGCTTTACTTGGCGGGCCCTGAATACATGGCCGAGTACGCGAGACGTACTGCACAAGCCGGTGCATGCCTGATTGGTGGCTGCTGCGGTACCAGCCCAAAGACAACTCGCGAAACCCGAAACTTCTTGTCTTCGATCGCTCCAATGCGGAATGCGACGGTGCCGGTAGCCCTGAAAACCGATGCCGCTAAACGGCCCGGGCCAACCGAGGATCCAACTCCCGTTGCAGAACGGTCGGAGTTTGCTCGCCGATTGTTGAGCGGGAAATTCTGTGTGTCGGTTGAGTTGGACCCACCGAAAGGCGTTACCGCCGACCGGGCTGTGGATGGAGCAGCGATGCTGGCTGATGCGGGGATTGACGTGGTCAACATCGCCGATGGCCCACGCGCGGTCGCCCGAATGGGACCCGGAGCGCTCTCCAATCTTGTCCGTCAACGCGTCCCAGATCTCGAGACCGTGGTGCACTACTGTTGTCGGGATCGCAACCTTCTCGGGATGCAGATGGACCTCATGGGCGCCCATGCTGTGGGCCAGCGAAACATTCTTGCCGTTACCGGAGACCCCCCGAAGATGGGGACCTACCCAGACGCCACTGCGGTCTTTGACATCGATGCCGTTGGGCTGATCAGCTTCATTCAGATGCTCAATCGAGGCCTTGATTTCGCCGGAAAGCCCATCGGAGGAAAGACTGCCTTGTTCGTTGGCGCAGGCTGCAACCCCGGTGCAATCGACATGGACTACGAAGTCTCGCGCTTTGGCAAGAAGGTTGACGCAGGGGCAGAGTTCTTCTTTTCCCAGCCCGTCTTCGACCTCACTGTGCTTGATGTGTTTCTGGACAAGACCAGCCATTGGTCCGATGTGCCTTTCATGGTGGGCATCATGCCTCTCGTCTCTGCCC
>DEBL01000162.1 GCA_002348535.1 Deltaproteobacteria bacterium UBA2957
TGCTGACGCAGATGCGGATGCAGACGCCGATGCGGATGCGGACACTGGGCCACCGCCGGATGACGGGCCCCCACCCGATGATGCCGATTTCGACGAAGGGCCTCCACCGGATGACGGTGCAGTAGACGATGGACCGCCGCCCGATGACGGTGATTTCGACGAAGGCCCTCCGCCGGATGATGGCTTCGATGAAGGTCCTCCACCCGATGATGGCTTCGACGAAGGTCCTCCGCCGGATGATGGCTTCGACGAAGGTCCTCCGCCCGATGATGGCTTCGATGAAGGTCCTCCACCCGATGATGGCTTCGATGAAGGTCCTCCGCCCGATGATGGCTTCGATGAAGGTCCTCCGCCGGATGATGGCTTCGACGAAGGTCCTCCGCCCGATGATGGCTTCGATGAAGGTCCTCCACCCGATGATGGGGTGGGTGACGATGGGCCCCCCAGTGTGCTGGATTCCGGCACGCCGGGCTGCACGGACGATTCGATGTGCGAAACCGGAGACGTGTGCGACCTCGAAACACTGACCTGTGTTCCCGGGCCCGAGTGCGACGATGACGCTGATTGCGACGGCGCGCTGGTATGCCGATTTGGCGAATGTGTGCCGCTCGGCGACGATCCGGGTGCGGGCGATCCTGAATGTTCGGCGACATTGCCGTGTCCGTCCGGATTTGTCTGTGACGAAGGCGAAGGTGTTTGCTTCGATCCCGATGCCGGTGGCGGTGTGGGCGACGATGGACCCGCTGATGGCGACGAGTTTGGGGCCTTCTGTGCGCCAACGTGCGACGCCGACTCGGACTGCATGCCCGGGTATGTGTGCGGAACCGCATTGGGCACTGTTCCCACATGCGAACCAGATGGAGAACCTGACGAGGGCGAATCCATCACACCTTGCGATGTCGACGCAGACTGTGCGACGGCGTGCGGACCGTACGGGGACGACTGCATTTGCGTAGACCCCGGCGCTCCAGCGGGTGGCGGCGGCCCCGGCGATGGCGGTGGCGGTCCCGGTGACGGCGGCGGCGGTCCCGGTGACGGCGGCGGCGGTCCCGGCAGCGGCGTGGCGTGTACCGCTGCGACCGCGTCTTCTGTCTGTGGTGAATGCGAGTTTTGCTTCATCGATGTTGCTTCTGGAGCGGAAGAGGGCGTCTGTGAAGAGGACACCTTTATGGAGTGCGGCGCAGACGGCGATGCCGATGGCGGAGGCGATGGCGGCTTCGGTGGCGGGGATGACACCGGCGATGATGGCGGCGGCGGCGCAGCAGATCCCTCCGGGATTTGTGACGTTGGAGCCTCGGACGCGTCGATGATCACCAGCTCGCTTCCGGGTCACATTGACTTTGCGGGTTCACCGACATCGATGCTGTCGGCCGCGTGGTATGTCAACGATGACGGAGCAATGTTCCTCATGGCGAGCGATGCTGCAGACACCTGCGCTGAAGTGGCCGACATGATCAGCGGCTCCTATTCTGGGGTCGGGTTCTTGGTCCGTTGGCTGGGGTACTCCTCAGTGAGCGGTTCCTACGAGCCCAGCAGTCCGGACGACACTGCCTTCCCGAAGGTGGAGGCATTCGCCTACGACTATCTGTCCTTCGACGGTTCGCATGTTGGGTCTTGGCTCGATAGCGGGTTCGTTGACATCGTTGGCGACGTCATCGCCGGCGAGCCGCTCGACTTCTCCGTCCAGCTCTCCGATTCGACATCGGGAAGCGGTGGTGAGATCGACGGCCGAACATCGAACCAGGCCTGCTTCTGTTCCGATATTGAGGCCAGCGGGGACGTTCGATTCCCAGAGCCGTGATCGACACAGAGAGACGTTAAGGTTGGACGGCCTGAGTTGGTTATGCTCAGGCCGTCTTTCGTTGGAGGTGGTGGATGAGCGTTGTTGCTGCGGTACTCATGTTGGCTGGAATGGCCACTGCTGCTGGCCTCGAAGCCAATGGGACTATTGAGCTGGATGGCCGGACCGTGGCCGTGCGCTGGGATGATGGCGATACATTTAAGGTTGTGGATTCGGACGCATCGGCCCGTTTGGATGGCTACAACACGCTTGAAAATTATGGTGCTGTTCATCGCTTCGGTCCGGGTGTGACCGAGTTGATGGATACGTCAAGGCGCGCAACTCACGTGGCCTCGGGGACAACCTGGGCGTGTTCGACAATGCCCGGGGGTGGCGGGTACGGTCGGATTCGAGTGTCGTGTCCAGAGCTGGCGTCGAAGCTGGTACGAAACGGACTCGCCCATGTGTTCACCGTCGGAGATGATGTCGATCAGGGACTGCTGCAGCTCCAAGCGAAAGCGATTGAGAAACGGTTGGGGATGTGGCTCCATGGGGCACCGGTCGGCATCGTGACCTCGGTGCATTCGGTGGACGAACGGGTGGGCCAGAAGTCCACCTACAACAGAGTGGTGAGCACCGTTACGGGCCGAAGCAACAAACAAATTCACAGCGAAATCGTTCCAGCGTGCCGGTGGGTGTGTCACGACGGAAGTTGCTTGCTCTACGTGCCCTACTCAAAGCGGTATGGAAGCGAAAAAGCTTGGTGCCTAAAGTGACTATGCATCCCTTTCATCTGGCATTCCCAGTCACCGACCTCGATGAGGCTCGGCAGTTTTTCGTGGGCGTTCTTGGGTGCCGTGAGGGACGCTCCGCATCGCGATGGGTTGACTTCGATTTTTACGGTCATCAAATTAGTGCGCATCTGCGACCCAGTGTCGAAGGTTCGGACCGAAATTCTGTCGATGGCGATGCCGTTCCAGTGCGACATTTTGGATTGATTCTTCCGTTTGAGGAGTGGGAGCAGCTCCGCGATCACCTGACCCGTTGCGGAGCGGAATTTTTAATCGAGCCCAAGATTCGGTTCCGAGGCAAGCCGGGAGAGCAGGGAACCATGTTTGTCCGGGGACCCAGCGGTAACGCAGTTGAGTTCAAGACCTTCAAAGATCAGTCGAGAGTATTCGCCACATGATTGTCTACGGAATCGGACGCGTCGGCGGTGGGTTGGCCGGGCTCGCTCGTGAGACCGGTGCCCGTTTTCATGCCGTCACACGAACGAAAGGCCATTCCGTTGTCGCGGAGGACGGGGTGCCTGGACCCATTTTAGTGTGCACCAACGCCGATGATTTGGCGGACGTGATCCGGTCTGTTCCGTCGGATCGGCACGGTGACCTTGTGTTCACTCAGAACGGAATGCTGGATACATTTCTCGCCACGCATGCGCTGCAAGAAAACACGCGTGGTCTTCTGTATTTTGCCGCTGCAAAGCGCGGTGACCGGCCCGTTGCTGGCGAGGCTTCTGTGTTCTCGGGACCATGGGCAGACGTCGTTGTCGATTGGTTTGACCGGGTTGGGTTGCCCGCTGTGGCCGTGGACCGAGGCCATTTTACCGAAGAAATGGCTGGAAAACTGATTTGGAACTGCGTGTTCGGCCTCATGAGCGATGTATACGGCTTACCGGTGGGCGAACTGGTTCGATCCGAAAAAGAGTCGATCCAGAGCCTAGTGGGGGAGTTGGTGAGCATCAGCAATGCTGCGCTCGGTACTGCGCTCAAGGCCACTGACGTGCATCAAAATGTGTGCGCGTACAGCCTGACCATCCCGAACTACCGCGGGTCGTTGAAGCAGCACCGCTGGCGAAATGGGTGGTTTCTTGATGCAGCACTGGAACACGGTGTTGAGGACACCTTCCACCAAGAACTGATGGACACCGCACGCAGTCACCCGTGAAGCACCGAAACGTAGGCATCCGGAAGCGGGTCGGACGAATGGTGCCCCAACGGTCTCTGGACCTCCGCTTGGCGCACCGTCCCGTCGGCCGAAGGGTTGTTCTCGGGCTTGAATCGTGTCCCATCCGCTCCGAAATCCAGAAGGCCACCGACTACGCAAAAAAACCTCGGCGCTTGACGCCGAGGCTCTATGTGGTGCCGAGAAGGTGAATCGAACACCCGACCTACTGATTACGAATCAGTTGCTCTACCGACTGAGCTATCTCGGCGACACGGCCAACTAACGAAGCGGCGCAGGTTTCTCAAATCACTTTTTGAGTGACAATCATGGGACGACAAACTTGGCCTGCTTGGAGCGAAGCCTCGCGGCGATACATTCGACGTCCTTCACCGGAGGACTCATGATTTGGTTTGCCTGGCTTGCGAATGCCGCACTCGCAACGGATGTCATTGTGCCCGAGTTTCGTGCCGCCCCTGGTTCATCCGAGGCGGGAGCTGAAATCGTCTACGCCGCGATGCTTGAGGCCCTCGCTGCCCGGGGGATGAACCCGCTGGATGGCGACGATCTTGAACCATTGGTCGGACCGATGGGCAAGAACTGTGTAGAGGACATGGGCTGTCCTGAGAACATTTATGACTTGATTCCGGCGTCCCTCGCTGTGCTGGGCACCGTGAATATGGACGGTAACGAGTTGCGCGCCGAGCTTTCATTCTACCGTCCGGGGTTTGAGGATCCGGTCGAGCTGTTTAACGCATCATTTCAGGCCGAAATGGCCGATCGGTTTGCAGTGGATGCCGCGTTGGTCGCCGAGGACGCTCTTCGGTTGAACCCGGACGAACTAATGGTCGCCGGAGCCGTGGCACTGGACCGACCCGCCACTGTAAAAAAGGATGCTCTTGGAGTCATCGTCCCTCCGCCCGCACCGAATAATGCGGAAAAACGAAAGATGGTGCCTGCAGAGACCCGGCCCCCCTTGGCCCCTGGGCGAATCACGCAAAAGGCGATGCGCCCCGACCAGGAGCGACGGTACATGGGCTTATCCCGCGGTCTATATGAAGAGTTTCAAGCTTCAGGGCTGTCCCGCGTCGAGTTCCTCGCCGAGAAACGCTATCGCGCAAAAACCTTCTACGTTGAACTGTCCCCAGGAGTGGTGTTTGGGGACGTTCAGCGCCGCTATGCCGTTCGAACAGCGCTGATTGAGGATGGGCCCGGCACCTTTCGTGCGGTTGGCAGCTATGAGCGAGATCAATTCCTCCCATCGACTGCGTTTTCAATGGTGTTTGGCGCCGGCTACGCGCCGACATGGTGGCTCGACCTCGGCCTCAATGTGGGAATGGAGTTTCCACGCAAGGAGTTGATTACAGGTTTCGAAGCCTATGCCTCCAAGGTCGACTACGACCGCGGCAACCTCTGTGAGGGGTGCGCAAGCCAGACAGTCTTTCAGCCGGCCACCGCGCTGACCCTGCTGGTTGAGCCGCGGGTACGGTTCGTCCTTGCACCAACCGGACCGGTGAAGCCCTACCTTATCGGTGGATGGAGCACTCGCTTCAACGACCGCTATCAAACCCCGGACCTCGAACAGGTTGCCTTTCAGGACCGGCCCGGCGTTCAAACATACGGCCCCATGGGTGGAGCGGGGTTCGGCATCGACCCCCGAAAGCGCGCTGGCGCATTCATCGAGTCCACCTATACCCAACTTCTGGGTCCAGGAATTCTCGACGTTGGTCGGCAGTACGTGCAATCGATCCCCGAGCCGACCGTTGGCACTGGCGCGGTACTGACGGTTCGGCTGGGCGTGGTGTCGCGCTTTTAAGCCTGCGTCCGAAACCACTCGATCGTCTGGGCCAGGCCATCCTCGAAGGCGACCATGGGTTTCCAGCCGAGCACCTCATTTGCCCTGCGGATGTCGGGACGCCGGCGCGTCGGGTCGTCCTCCGGCAGCGGACGGTAGACCACACCGCCGGCATTGTTCGTCAGTCGATTTACATGCTCAGCGAGAGTCCGAATCGTTTGCTCTACTGGGTTCCCGAGATTGCAGGGATGTTCGAGGTCGCTCTCCATGAGTCGGACAAATCCCTCGACGAGGTCCGATACGAAACAGAAACTCCGTGTTTGGCTGCCGGCCCCGAAGACCGTGAGCGGGTGCCCGGCAAGCGCCTGACTGACGAATGCGGGTATGACTCGCCCGTCATTTGTGCGCATTCTGGGTCCGTATGTGTTGAAAATGCGGGCAATGCGCACTTCGCAGCCACGGTAGCGAGCAAAGGCCATGCTTAACGCTTCGGCAAACCGCTTGGCCTCGTCGTACACGCTGCGCGGACCGATGGGGTTGACGTTTCCCCAATAGTCCTCGACCTGGGGGTGGACGAGTGGGTCACCGTACACCTCGCTGGTGGAGGCAAGCATGACCCGAGCGCCATCATCGACGGCTCTCTCAAGCACTCGACGGGTCCCGTCGGAACCCACATAAAGGGTTTCGAAAGGCAACTCGACGTAGTCGATGGGGCTGGCCGGAGAGGCCAAATGGTAGATTTGGTCCAGCGGGCCATCGACCGGAAGTTCTTCGATCAGATTGGCCTCGACAAAGGTGAAGCGTGGGTTGGCCGCAAATGAGGCGAGGTTTGCTCGGTCACCCGTGATCAGGTTGTCGAGGGCGACCACTTCATGCCCGTCCGCCAAGAGACGTTCGGCCAAGTGTGAGCCCAAGAAGCCCGCGCCGCCGGTGACTAAAACCCTCATGACTACACCTCTCTCACGCAAGATTAGCGCAGTCGCGGATGCCCAACCAATGAAGGGTTACAAGAACTCCATGGAGCACCTGCGGCCGACCTCTGCCACAATCGATCTGGATGCGCTTACGCGCAACGTTGGACGGGTACGATCGTCGTTGAAGCCGGGGTGCATGGTGCTCGCGGCAGTCAAAGGGGATGCCTATGGCCATGGGGCGGTTC
>DEBL01000143.1 GCA_002348535.1 Deltaproteobacteria bacterium UBA2957
ATGGTCGACACCGAGCTGTCGTACCGCCAAGTCACGACCGATGTTCTCGAACCCCTCTTCAAGTTCGGAAAGGCCTATTGGGCCGGACTCGGCCTCGTCCTTGTCGGGCTGGCCTATGGTGGCTTCTGCATCATCCAGCAACTGGTGTGGGGCCTTGGAGTAGCCGGCTACAGCCAGCCTGTATTCTGGGGCTTATACATCACCACCTTCGTGTTTTGGGTCGGAATCGGGCATGCCGGAACCCTGATCTCCGCGGTTCTGTTCCTGTTCCGTTCCAAATGGCGAACGGGCGTCTACCGCGCCGCCGAGGCCATGACCATCTTCGCGGTTATGACCGCGGCCCTGTTCCCTGCGCTCCACGTTGGGCGGATGTGGAACGCGTACTGGCTGTTCCCCTACCCGAACCAGCGGCAGCTCTGGCAGAACTTCAAGAGCCCGTTGATGTGGGACGTGTTCGCGGTTTCCACCTATTTCACCGTGTCCACGATCTTCTTCTATATCGGGCTGATCCCGGATTTTGCCGCCATCCGAGACCGCACACGGGGGGCCATTTCTCAAGTCTACGCGAGCCTTGCCATTGGGTGGCGGGGCACAGACCGTCAGTGGCGCCACTACATGGCCGCCTATGGTTTCTTTGCGGCGTTTGCGACCCCACTCGTCCTCTCTGTGCACTCGGTCGTTTCTTGGGACTTCGCAATGGCCCAGACGGCAGGGTGGCACTCCACCCTGTTCCCTCCCTACTTCGTGGCAGGCGCAATCTTCTCAGGCTGCGCCATGGTTATCACGCTGTTGATGCCGCTTAGCGTCATCTTCAAATGGGACGCCTACATCAACGAGTGGCACTTCGAGCACCTTGCGAAGATGTGCCTGTTGACCGGCGGAATCCTGACCTATGCCTACCTGATGGAGCACTTCATCGCGTGGTACTCCGACAACCCATACGAGTGGGGCATCTTCGTCTACCGAGCCGTGGGTGACTATTGGTGGGTCTTCTGGATCATGGTCATCTGCAACTGTGTGATCCCCCTTGTTTGGTGGTGGAAGAAGGCCCGTACCAACTACTGGTGCCTCTGGATTGTTTCGATCTTCATCAACATCGGCATGTGGTTTGAGCGGTTCAACATCATCGCGAGCTCTCTGGCCCACCAGTTCGACCCCGCTGCGTGGACTTACTACCTTCCAAATTACATTGAGATTGGCGTTCTGATCTTCAGCTTCGCTTGGTTCTTCTTGTGGTTCTTGCTGTTTGTGAAGGTGATGCCGAGCGTCGCCATTGCCGAGGTCAAGGAGTTGCTTCCGCCGCCGATGCGTAGCGATGCGAAGGAGGCTGCCAAGTGAGCAACGTAAAAGCGATTTTCAGCCACTTCGACGGCCTCATTGATGCGATTGCTGACCTCAAGTCAGAGGGCTACACCGACTTTGCCGTGACCGCGCCGCTTCCCCGGCACGAGATCGAAGAGGTCATCTATGAAGGGGAGCCAAGTCCTGTTCGCTGGTTCACGCTTGCAGGCGCTGTGTTCGGGGGAATCTTCGGATTTACACTCTGCTCAATCACCCACCTGAACTGGCCAATGATTATCCCCGCCGGAAAGCCCTTGGTCAGTATTCCAGCGTTCATTGTCATCACCTTCGAGTCGACCGTCCTTTGGGGCTGCATGTTCACCCTGATTGGACTGCTCTACCACTGCCGGCTTCCCGCGAAAGACATGGACCCAGAACTGGAAGACCCCCGCCTGTCGGACGACGTCTTCGGTATGGTTGTGCGAAACCTCGACCATGCCACAGCGAATGAAATCAAAAGCAAGCTTGATGGCCACGGTGCCATTGAGACGAGCATCACGGGGGTGGGCCTTGCGTAAAGTCTTCATCGCAGCCCTCGGTCTTGGAGTGCTCAGCACCGTGGCATGGGCGTTCCCTTGGGACACCGATATGGTGGATGCCGTTTACAAACGCGCCTATGCGTGGAACATGCCCACACTGCCCGATGGCGTAATTTCTCGGAACCATGCTCGCCTGCCCGGCGACCGGCTGGCTCCTGAAACGGCGGCAATGGAAATCCCCACGGGCAGAAATCTTACCGAAGGCAAACGCCTGTTCGACAACTACTGCACGGCCTGCCACGGTGTAGACGGGATGGGCGGCGCGCCCGTCGCCGACAACAGCTCCGGAAAGCGGTA
The DNA here is from genome assembly GCA_002348535.1 of Deltaproteobacteria bacterium UBA2957. Taxonomy (GTDB): domain Bacteria; phylum Myxococcota_A; class UBA796; order UBA796; family UBA796; genus UBA796. Next base: position 2,178 of record DEBL01000143.1, read on the forward strand.
CCCGGTACCACCGCCCAATCTCTCGGGACCCGGCAACATTGTATCGCTTCGAACAGATGGCTATTTGTTCTATACCGTACGTGACGGCGCAAATGTGATGCCGGGCTACGGCTACGCGATGCTCGACGAGGACGTGTGGGACCTTGTGGCCTACATGCGAACCATGGACGGCACCCAATACGCGGTGACCGCGGAGGGAACGGAATGAGCCACGGACCCAATTTCGATCCGGTTCTCGACAACCCCGTCCAGCCCGTCCCAAAACCCTTGCTGATTGGGTCAGTTCTGGCCATCGTTGGCGGAATCGCGGGCGCCGTGTACGCCGACTCGCTCGGATCCGACCGCGCGTCGATCGCCTTTCTTCACAACACCGTGCATTGGCTCGGCGTCGCTCAAGGTGGATTCATGCTGAGCATCGCGCTCACCATGACCAAGGGTCGGTGGGGCCGACCGTTCAAACGGATGGCCGAGTCCCTCGCATTAACCATTCCCCTGCTCTACGCTGGCCTGTTGTTGTTCCTCCACTTTGGGGGAATGGAACTGTACCCGTGGATGCATGAGGACCTGCCAGCACACAAAAAGGTGTATTTGACCGAGCCATTCTTTTGGTGGCGCCAAGTCGGTGGCCTTGGCCTGATGATCCTGCTCAACTTTGCTTATCTGCGAGCGAGTTGGAGACCGGACCTCGGATATCTCCAGTCGGAGTTGGGCGACAAGGCGCCTACCTGGTACGGCCTGTTTACTCGAAATTGGACCAACCTCAACGATGAAATTGAGTCCAGCGAGCGTCTCCAGCGTGTCTGGGGTGCCATCATTGCCGCCACGTATTCTCTGGTCTTCAGCGTCCTCGCCGTGGACCTATCGATGAGCTTGAGCCCCCACTGGTTCGCCAATATGTTCCCTGCATGGTTCTTCATGAGCAGCATGTGGAGCGGAATGGTCGCCATTGGAATTTACTCACTGATCGCTGGGCGCTACTTGAACATCGACCACCTGCTCACTCCGTCGCTCTTCCACGACTTCGGAAAGCTCATTTTCGCGTTCTGCATGTTCTGGGGCTACACCACCTTCGCGCAATTCCTTGCCATTTGGTACGGAAACATGACGGAAGAGACCGGCTTCATCCTGCTGCGGACCCAACTGCACCCATGGGATGACGTCTCCAAGATGGTGGTATTGACCTGCTTCATCGTTCCGTGGACACTGTTGCTGAGCCGAGGAATGAAAAAGATTCGGGTGAGCTTCCTCACCGTCGCAACGCTAATCTTTATTGGCATTTGGACTGAGCGGTTTCTGGTCATGGTTCCGAGTGTGTGGATGGAGTCCTCCATCCCAATCGGAGTCGGCGAGGTGCTCATGCCCATCGGCTTCGGTGGCATGATGGTGCTGGTGGTCACATGGGCGCTCTGCAAGATTCCTGCAGTGCCCGTCACCGATAAGATGTTCGCGCC
>DEBL01000057.1:0-3422 GCA_002348535.1 Deltaproteobacteria bacterium UBA2957
AGACGCCCAGCGATCGAATGCGAGAGATGTTCGGCCAGTGGATGGGTGAAGCAACGCCTCACCTGCACCGCATCGGTGACGTTGCATTTCTGACGCTCGAGACCTGTCGGTGCCACCCTCTTTCGAGTGGCTATACGCCCGAGGAGCAGCTGGATGTTGCCCGGGAACTTCTTGCTCAAAATGATGCTGCGTACACGTTTTTATGCATTCATTACCCCCTCGTTGGACGCCGCGGCGAAGCGTACGGACCGGCCACTCGGGCGTTATCAAATGCCGAAACGGTGCGCGAATGGGTGGCGTCAACGCCCGGAATTAATGCGATTGTACACGGGCACGAGCACCATGGGTTTCACGTGCAGATCGCTGGTCCAAAGCACACCATTGATGTCCTAGACCCCGGTGCATCTGGCTATGCCCATCTGCCGGAACAGGACCGCACCGCGCACGTGTGTTTCTACCGCATCGAGAAAAGACGGCTCGTCTCGATCGAGCGAATGCGCTTCGACGGCACAGACTTCAAGCCTGAGCCGGGCGGCCCGTTTTCAACCGGCCGATAGAGGGTTCAACTGTGGAGTCGGACGACCGCGCCCGGAGAAGCAATCACATTCGCCTCATGCTCGGCGATGACTGCAACTCGTTCGTGAACCTCATCCCTAGAGACTTGGGTGGCTGCGAGGTCGAGGTAAGTCTGATGGTGTCGTGCCTCGCTGGCCAATAAGCCTGCATACATTTGAGCCAACACACGGTCCTCGAGAGACTCCGCAAGCAATTTCATTCGCTCGCATGAACGTGCTTCAATGAACGCACAGCAGACCATGGTGTCGACGAAGCGATGCGGTTCCGCCGTACGGACTGCTTTGTATAGTTCTCCGCCGTACGTCGATGGCTGCAATTTTCGAAAGGTGTCGCCCCGCTGCTCAATCAAACGCACCACCATTTCGAAGTGCCGCAGTTCTTCCCGGGCGAGTTCAGACAACGGAATCATGAGCTCCGGCCGGTACTGATAGCGAAAAATGAGATTCATCGCGGTTGAGGCCGCTTTCTTCTCGCAATGAGCATGGTCGAGCAGAATCACATCCATGTTTTCGAGTGCGCCCGGCAGCCAATCGTCGCGGGTCTGCGATTTTAAGCGAAGCATATCCCTCTCACAGCGGATCGCGGAAATGACACAGCTGGGGCACCAACATCATTCACGTACCGCGCTGGTCTTATGGCATCTGAGGCAACCAAACCACCACTGAACTGTGACCCGGCATGCAGAGGGCCACGGTCACATCTGGAGTTGAGTGAGACCGATCAGCGCGCCAATGCGGTGCCGGTACCGCTCAGCACGCCCGACCGATGTTGAATACAGTGGCTGCTGCACCTGCGCGTACGAAGCGGTCTGCACGATCCGGTCGCTTTTGTAAAAGTCCAACACGCCCGATTGCCATGGCTGGCCAAGGAAATCAAGGACAGCCTTTGTCTCCGACACGGAGTCCGCGACCAGCGATTCGTACCGAAGCTTATGGATCTGGAGGGGCAACACCGCCTGCCAGTGTGTCATCAAGCGATGGTACTCCCTGTAGAACCCAGAAAGCGCTTCCAGTTGCGTCGAAAACGCAAAGCTCGGCCCACCAAAGTTTTGGAAAAAGCACGACAAGCAGGTGTCTACAGGGTCACGGACCACATGGATCACCTTGGCCCTTGGCGTCAAGAGCGCCGCAAGTCCGAGGTGGAGGAAGTTGTGGGGAAGCTTGTCGATCACCAGCGGCGCGTCTGAAACACGTCGAAGGCTTCCAATCCGCGCACTGGCTAGCTCATTCAGGAGCGCCGAATCCATCGACTGAACCGCTTCCGGGTACGAAACAGCGCCGGAAACATAATGGTGCAAGGTGCTCGCAATGGTGGGAAGGTCGTCCAGTTCACCGGCACCATCGATGTTTGGGTGCATTCCCAGTATTTGCTCCACGAGCGTAGTCCCCGACCGCGGCATGCCCACGACCAGTACACTTGGCGTGGTGTCGCATTCAGGCTTCGGAGCCGCTTCGAACAATTCGCGACTAAACACTCGAATGAGCGAATCTACAAACTCGGTGTGAGCCTGTGCATTGTATCGACTGCCTTTGGCAGCGTTTGCGCGCTGGTACGCCTCAAATGCCGAGTCCACCTCGCCCATGGCATCAAGGAGATCACCCTCGGCAAATCGAAGAGCGGCTTCGGTCGACCGGGCAATGCCGGGTCGAATGGCTCGCCGCACGACTGGAAGGGCTTGGCTTGGCTGATCGCGACGGCGGCTCAGCGCGGCGTAGCTAATCGCCACCTTGGGGTGAGGTGCCACCGATGAAATGAACGGTCGAATAATCTGAATCCCGACATCCACCTCACGACGACGCTCGAGCGCTGCAGCGAGTCCCGCATTGGCACTCTCGCTCTGCGGGTCGCGTTGGAGCGCCTCGCGAAACCGGTCCTCAGCGCGCATGACATCACCGCGACTCAACCGGAACCACCCGTCTTGAGTGCGGAACTCCGCATGGTGCGGGTTTAGACGAATGGCGGTAGCGTACGACGAATCCGCTTCATTCACCTTGCTTTGTCGCGCAAAGGCCTGCGCAATGTTGGCATGAAACAGCGGGTCTTGGTCATTCAGTTGAATGGCCGTCCGGAAACACTGCTCCGCAGCCTGTGCATTCCCTTTCGCGAGTCGGGCCAACCCAAGGTGGTTGAATGCCTCAGCATCCGTGGGGTTTTGCTCGACATGGGCTTCATACACCCGCTCGGCCTCCGAAAAATTCCGAAGGTCCAGCAAACAACGGCCGAGGTTGTACCGCGCTCTCGGGTTGTCGGGAGCCAGCGCAACCACTTGGCGAAGGTGTGGCAACGCCTCCGCGTGCCGGTGCCGTCCAAGAAGGCAGGCAGCCAGCGACTCGCGGGCTTCCACATCCTTGGGATCGTGAGCCACAGCAAATCGCAGATGCCGAACGGCGGCCTCATATTCCCCAGCCTGTTGCTGGAGCAATCCCGCCATGAGGTGAGCCAAGGGGTGGTTGGGAACGTGCTCCAACACCACCAAGCACGCTTTCAGGGCGGCCTCGGAGTCCCCCGCACGAAATGCGGTCTGGGCAGCTTTGAGCGATACGAGAATTGGATTGTTTTTGTCCATGTTCCGCGTATCGCACGGCACCATTGAAACTTGAGGCGATTTACGACTTTCGGTCGTACCGGAGGTACAACTCGTCGCCCAAGCGCTCGAGATCCGTCAACGAGAAATCTCGAATTGACTCCGGCGTAAACCCAACCCCGTCCGCGAGACTCGGCGCTCCGACGCCCCCGATGATCCGCGGCGCCAAGGTCATGAAGATGGTGTCGACACGATCAGCCGCAATGAGTTGAAAGATTAGGTCGCCTCCGCCTTCAATCAACACCGATTCACACCCGAGGTG
>DEBL01000057.1:3814-9945 GCA_002348535.1 Deltaproteobacteria bacterium UBA2957
CCCCTCCGTGCGTGTGCGGGCGCATCGAGGTTCATCCCGAACACATGCAAGTCCGCGTCCACACTCCCCCACTCGTCGCTGATGTTGTCCGCGATGCCTCGGCGCGTCAGCACTGCATTGATGAGAGGACGGCGCACGCCTTCAATGCGAAGTTCGTCGGGCTCAATGATGGGGTGTGGCCCCATGCGGTAGGTTTGGCCCCCGATGAATACCGCATCCGCCTTCGCCCGCAACAGACCCATTCGACGGCGATCCTCATCACTGGCGACATTGAAGTGGTGGTCGCCCACCGTACCGATGCGCCCATCAAGGCTCACTGCTGTGTTTGTAAATACTCTCATGAGGACACGTAGTCGGCTGGAGTACGACTGCACCGAACGCTCACTCCGGCGCAGTGCGGCATATCTTGCGGCATTTTGGTTACCTTGACCGAGACTTGGTCCACCGGAAAATCACTACAGATCATTTTGGCAACCGCTTCCGCGATCGCTTCAATCAGACGCCATTCCCGTTCGCCGAGAAGTTTCTTGATGGCCGAATCCACTATTGCATAGTCAACAATCGACTGCGCCCGGTCGGTCTGACCAGACAACCGCCAATCGGTGCGTGCGTCGAAATCGATTTGAATGGACTGCGACTGAGACCGCTCGGCCTCATCGAAGCCGACGTGTGCGTTGTAGTTGAACCCGTGACCGCTCACCCAATCTGGCATGTGTACCTCCCCCGACGTTGTAATGCGCCATCCCGACCCTGCCAGCGCTCCGATTCACGCAAAGAAAACCACCCAGCAGACGTTGTCATTCCATGAAACGCACACCACGCAACGGAACAGGATGGACGATCCCCAATGGCGTAAAACTTCGGTACACTGCACCCATGAAGTCAAACCGAATTGGAATCTTGACGGGCGGGGGCGACGCTCCCGGGCTCAACGCGGTAATCCGGTCTGCGGTGAAGTACGGCGCTGGAACGCTCAACTGGCGAATGGTCGGTATCGAGGATGCGTTCAACGGACTGTTGGAGTCTCCGCGGCGCCTCCGTGACTTGACCCCGCGCAGCTGCCAAGGCTTGCTGCACCGCGGCGGAACCGTACTCGGGACGACGAACCGAGGCGATCCCTTTTCATTTCCGATGAGCGATGGCACCGCGACCGACCGATCCGCCGAGGTGGCGGAAGCTGTACAGGCTGAAGGACTGGAAGGCTTGATTGTAATTGGTGGCGATGGAACCCAGGCCATTGGTCTGCGACTCATGGACGAACACGGAATCCCGGTTGTGGGGGTCCCGAAAACCATCGATAACGACCTGAATTCGACCGATTTCACGTTTGGCTTCATGTCCGCAGTCGAAACTGCAACCGAGGCGCTCGACCGACTCCACACCACTGCAGAATCCCATGACCGTGTCATGTTGCTCGAAGTGATGGGTCGAGATGCGGGCTGGATTGCCCTGTGGGCCGGAGTGGCCGGAGGTGCCGACTGCATTGCGATTCCGGAGATTCCTTACGATGCAGACCGGTTTGCGGCCAAAATTCGTGATCGACGGCAGAAGGGGCGCCACTTCACCATCGTCGTTGTAGCCGAAGGGGCCGCGCCCCATCGCGGCGAGCGGATGCCCACCCACGTTCCCCATGGCCAGGGTACGCTCCGCAAATCCGGTGCCGCAGACACACTGGCACACCTGCTGACTGAGCGAATTGATGTCGAGACCCGCACTACGGTGCTTGGCCATCTCCAGCGCGGCGGCAGCCCAGTCGCGTATGACCGCGTGATCGCTACGCAGTTCGGTGTGAAGGCGGTCGAGTTGATACACCGCGGGCGATGGGGAGAGATGGTGTGCCTCAGTGCTGGCGAAGTGACCAGTGTGCCCATCCGGGACGCAATTGCCACGTACCGAACCGTGGACCCGACTGACCCCCTCATTGCCGCAGCGCGTTCCGTCGGGATCGAGTTCGGCGGATAGACCCCGAAGGTTGAAGCCGTTTATCCTCGGATCAGCTGAGCGTACCGCACCAGCTCGGTACCGAGGGCACGCAACTGCACAGCCAGTTCAGCGTCGCGAACCGTTCCATCGGGCGCGAATGCATCTTGAGCGCGGGGAATGCTAACTTCGGCGGGAATCACCCAGCCATTCATCCATCGGCAGATGTGTCGGGTGTGGTTCAGGGTATTCATGGCTCCCGCTTCCCCGCGTGCGGTCGCAATTAATCCGACGAGCTTGTCGCGAATCGCATCCGGTCCAAGCAAGTCCAAGGCATTCTTGAGCACCCCCGTCAGAGAGCCATGATAGTTCGGCGACCCGATAAGCAAGCCATCGGCCCACTCGACGGCATCAATAAACTGTGTGGTGTCGCCTCCGTAGCTCCGTTCATCGTTCCGACCATCACAGAACGGCAGGTCCAGCGTTCCCAACTGCAGGGTACGCACATTGGCGCCAGCGCCCGAAGCGGATTCAGAGGCGACGGCCAGCGCACTGGCTGTTGTAGAGTCGGTCCGAATCGAGCCACAAATCGTTAAAATATTCATGCCTTGGCCCTATCCCATTGCATCAGTCTCGGCGGCAATCCTCCTGAAGTTGCTCCAAATATCGACGCGGGGCAGACCGAGCGGTCATTTTAAATGCAGCTTCTGCATGCCGGCGCGCCAACGCACAGTCCCCCCCTCGTTCCGCCTCCACCGCTTGGTTCAGGAGGTCCATCCACGATCCCGGCGACGCAGATGAATACCATCGGCGGCGGATTTCGATGGCCTCAGGCCGGAGTTGCAGCATCAGCGAGCCCACCACGTCATCAATCACATCTTGCTGGAGGCGCGCCCGGTACACCAATAAGCTGGAGCCGTCGTGAGTGATGTTGCGCACTCGTGAGCCCCGACCCTCGATCATACCGTCGGGGGATTGAAGGGTTTCAATCGTGACGGTTGCGGTGGCGGCACCACGAAGCATCCGCACCGGATTCATTGGCGTTCCACCCGTTCCACCAGAGAGCGTTGCCCCTTGATCGTCGCGGCGAATGTCGACCGAGCAAAGGTTGACCAACAAACGGGTCTGGGCCTCGGGAGCAACCCGAATTCCAGACCGAACCACTGCCCGAGCCAACTCATCTGCCATCGGCTGACACCGGGCGTCCGCCACGACGATGGCGACCTCGCTGACCTTGGGACTCAGCAACGAAGGCGGGTCAATCGCCCACTGGACGGAATGATGCGCACAGGCGGCCAACACAAAAAACAGCATGACTGAGGACAAGTGTGGCCTTTTTACAAGGTGACCTGCAACCCTTTTGTGGGGCCAATGTTACCGATGGGCCATGAACGATACACCGCAGCACTTGACCGTCTTCTACGACGGAACCTGTGGGTTTTGCCACGGAGCGGTACGGTTTCTCCTCCACCGTGACCCGCATGGTCGGCTGTTTCGTTACGCCCCCTTGCAAGGCACAACCGCTGCAGACCGCCTATCGATGCTCACAGACCTACCCGACAGTGTGATCGCGTATCTACCGAATGGCACGGTGCATGCCGAAGGCAACGCCGCACTCGTAATCGCCGCACAACTCGGTGGCCTGTACGGCGTTCTAAGTCGCCTTGGCGCCCGCATGCCCATCGCCGCACTGAACGCAGTCTACCGATTCATTGCGCGAAATCGTTACCGATGGTTTGGCCGCCGTACCGACCTTTGTCCACTGTTACCTGAACATCAGCAGGCGCTGTTTCTGCCCTGAGCGGACCCGTTCACCGACCGGCAGCAAACACGCGGTCGAGAATCACATCAGCGCGCCGAACGTACCAAGCGGGGTCGGCAAGTCCGTCAAGTTCTTCATCGCTCAACCGGGACGACACATCCTCGTCCGCCTTGAGAAGCTCGAGCAGCTGGCGGCCCTCTTCCCAGCCCCGCAAGGCATTGCGCTGAACCAACGCGTAGCTCTCTTCCCGCGATAAGCCCGACTCCACCAACCCGAGCATGACGCGCTGGGCATAAAACAGCCCTCCCGTCTTCTCCATGTTGGCAAGCATTGTTTCTGGGTAGACGATCAGACCGTCCATCAGGCCGCGAAGCCGGACCAGCATAAAGTGCACACAAATGTTGGCATCGGGACCCGCCACTCGCTCCACACTCGAATGTGAGATGTCGCGCTCATGCCACAGTGCGACGTTGTCCATGGCCATGTTGGCATAGCCGCGGGCCAACCTTGCCTGTCCTGTGAGGTTTTCACTCAGGATCGGATTCTTTTTGTGGGGCATGGCACTCGACCCCTTCTGGCCTTTCGTAAACGCCTCTTGCGCCTCCAGCACTTCGGTTCGCTGGAGATGACGAATTTCAACGGCGATCTTTTCCACGGTGGTGGCCAACAGCGCCAAGCAGTGAAAGTAGTGCGCATGCCGGTCCCGTTGCACCACCTGGTTGCTCGCGGGTGCGGGTGTCAATCCAAGATGCTTCATGACGTGGGCCTCGACCTGCGGGTCGAGATGAGCAAAGGTGCCCACAGCCCCCGATATCTGACCAACGGCAACTTCCTCGATTGCGCGTTCGATGCGAACCCGACTGCGTCGCAGTTCGTCCCAAAGAATCGCCAGCTTCAAGCCGAATGTAGTGGGTTCTGCGTGGATTCCGTGCGAACGCCCCATGCACAGCGTGTGTGCATGCTCCCGACTCCGGCGCTCGACCACTTCGAGCACCGTGTCGAGGGTCTTGACGATGAGTTCACCCGACTGCTTGAGTTGCACCGCCAAGGTCGTATCGAGGACATCGGAGCTGGTCATTCCCTTGTGAAGGTGCCGCGCTGGCTCACCGATCACTTCGCCGACTCCAGTCAAGAACGCGATCACATCGTGCTTCAGCGTCTTATCCAGCTCATCGATCCGAGCGAGCGGGAAGTTCTCTGGCAGCATCGGCGCTGCACCCTCACGGCACGCGGCTGAAGTTCCCGCTGGAACCGTACCCAACGCCTCCATGCCCTCGCATGCCAACAACTCCACCTCGAGCATAATCGCCGCCTTGCGTTGTTCGGACCAGATGGCCGCCATTTCAGGTTTCGTGTACCGATCGATCATGATGCAATCCTCTGGGCTATCCGGCTCTAGTTCCGATTGTGATGGGTTCTAATGCGTGACTTTGGCAGCCAACTTGCAGTTTTACCCGACCCGCCGCACCGATTTTGTGGAGAGCGGCCGCGGCCTGATGCAGGGCTTTGTTCGGGTCATTGTTTTCGTCGGACAAGTGTCCCAAAACAACATGCTCAAGAGATGCACCGGCTGCGTCGACCAGCAAATCGGCCGCCTGCACGTTTGAGAGATGTCCGTGTGACGACCGCACACGCTGCTTGACCGACCAAGGATACGGCCCATCGAGCAGCATTTCGACATCGTGATTGAACTCAACCACTGCCACCGAGAGCGTCGACAACTTCTGGCTTACCAGCGTCGTTGGACGGCCCAGGTCTGTGACCACCCCCAGCCACCGGTCACCGATTCCAATCCGGTAGGCGATCGGGTCGGCTGTATCGTGGGGAATGCGGAACGGATCGACCGTTAACGAACCGACTCTAAACATTCGCCCAGCCTCGATCGTCTGGAGTGTGTGTGGAATCATTTGAGGTTTCAGCGAGTCCGCTGTTCCCGGGGTCATATGGAATGGCACCGGTCGGCCCCGTTCGCGTTCGAGACGCTTCGCAAGGACCCGGCACGAACCGGCGTGGTCCGAGTGCTCATGAGTCACGAGCACCGCATCGATGGGTGCGTCCCGCAGCCCAACAGCGTCCATGCGGGTGAGGATCTGCTTGGTCGACGGACCGCAGTCGATCAAGACCCCATTTTGGCCATCACCCACATAGGTGCTGTTGCCCTTCGAACCCGACGAAAGGACGGCGAAAATCGCATCACGAGAAAACAAATTGCCCACCGCCAGCCGGTATCACGGGAGGCACATCATGGCTTTTTTTCAATGCGAGGGATTACGCCTGTGCACATAGGACTTGTATGTGTACGCCAAGGGGACGGCGTCGTATTAGTGGGGGGAGACAACAGCATGTACGAGATTTTAGTTGAGCTTTCGCTCGCGGCGGCATTCGTTGGATGTATTGGTTTGTTCTTCCGTTCAGTTTAATCCTCAGCGCCGAGGCGCTGCCGCCTCTC
>DEBL01000007.1 GCA_002348535.1 Deltaproteobacteria bacterium UBA2957
CGCCACTGGCGTACCAAGCTCTACCCTTGGAAAACCATGCATCCGAGAGGTCTGCACCAGGGCCGTATTGTTTTTCAGCACGTCCCTCGAGGCTAAAACGCTGAATTCGGTTGTTTCCGGTGTCGGCGACGTACATGGTCCCTGTGGCATCCATCTCCATGGCGAGGGGCTCTCCGAAGCTGTTTAGGGCACCCAAGTTCCATCCGGTTTCACCCCAGAACGGAACGTTGGTGTGCTGATTCCCGATCAGGTCTTGGTACGCGACAAGCATCTCGGCGGTTTGCCGAGCCTCGCTCTCGACATCCCCGACCGACCGCAATGCGGCCATCTCGAAGGCAGCCACTGCATTTGCATCCTGCAGAAGACGAAGCGCCTTCATCGCCTTGGCGCTGCTCGGGGCGGCTTGAATACGGTAGCCCATGGGGACCATGCTCGAGACGCGAGATTTTGCATACGGCGGCCCCTCGGCTACCGCATCGAACAGGTATTGAAAGGCATCTTTGTCCCCAAACTCAGTCTCTTTTTGTTTGGTATAGGCGGCTTCAAGCTTGGCGAGGAATTGCTTGTGTCGCCGCTTTGCATCAGACGTCTTCAGCCAGTTGTCGTACCGGGTGAGGGGCCCAGACGGAAAGTTTACAGCGACTTCCGCAATGTGAGTGTCGCTGAACACAATCCCTTCGTGAGCATCAATGATTCGAATGCGGAGTTTGCGGCCGCGTGAATCGACGGGAATCACCTTTCTGTGGACTTTGTCTTGCAGCACGATGGAATTGCCGACCGGTTTGCCGTCTAAGGTAAGTTCGATGGTGCGGGGTCGAGCGTACTCACGGAAGGTCCGGCTGCCTTTGCTGAGGTTGCCGGGCCAAATGGCGACGTTGTCGACTTGCGTCGTTCGACCGAGATCGATTTCGAGCCATTCTCCCTCCGTCCCACCAGCTTTGGATTCTGCCCAACTGGTCCGAAAGGTGCCGTCGAAGGCCTTTGTTGCCGTGTAGCTGGTGTCCGCGTCCTTGTGCGTGCTCGACGCGCGCACGACGGATGCATCTGCAGTCATCAATGTGAGGAGCATTATCAACATGGGTTGCCTCCAAGGTGGCTGTTCCTTACCGTGACTGTACGCCTCCCGCCACGGAATGAATGGATATGCTTTGGACTCTTATCTTGGGTGTTGCATTCGCCCAGCCCGTCGACATTCAGGTCGATATGCACCTCGACACACCGACTCAGTTGTTGACCAAGGGGTTGCACATGGATGCACCGTCTGGGCTTGAAGCCGGACTGGCCCAGTTGAAACGCGGCGGGACGAACGTGGCTGTGGAGGTGCTCTGGCCTCCGCGAAACACTGCGCATCGCCAACGAACATTCGACCTGTTGTCACTCATGGAACGGGAAATCAAACGGTCTTCTGAACTCTTCTTGGCGATGGAGCCGGCTGAAGCTCGGAGAGTTGCGAACGAAGGCAACATTGCCGTTGTGCTCAGTTTGGAGGGCGCTCATGGGCTTGGGGCCGACGATGCTTGGCGCGAGACCTTCGATGCCTTGGTTGACCGAGGCCTGCGTCTGTTGGGCCTCACTTGGAGCATGTCGAATCGATTCGCCGGTTCATCATCAGACGGGGGCGGAGGCCTGACCGAGGAAGGCAAGGAACTGGTCAAGTTGGCCCGTGAGAAGCGAGTGGTCATCGATGTGTCGCATGCGAGCACACAGACGACGCTGGAAATATGCCGCGGTTCCAACATTCCCGTGGTGGCGTCTCATTCGAACTGTGTGGCTGTGAAAAGACACAGTCGCAATCTCTCCGACGAGGCCATTGAATGCATCGCCAAGACGGGGGGTGTGATTGGGCTGAATTTCCATGCTCCGTTTGTGGGGGGCGCTGCAAGCCCAGCCAATGTGTCGCGCGTGGCAGATCATGCCGATCACATGGCTCGAATTGGCGGTCACGGTGTGGTGGCGTTGGGGAGCGATTTTGATGGGTATATTCGAAAGCCTGCGGGTCTCGAGGACGCCTCGATGATCCCGGCGTTGTGGGCAGAACTCCGGCGTCGAGGGTGGACGGAAGAACAGATCAGGGGCGTGAAGGGTGAGCACTTCATGCGAGCATGGTCAAGTGTCCGTGGTTCGGGGAACCCGTCGCTCGTTAATCCCAGCGCATCACCCGGAAGTCAGCCTCTGCTTGATCGCTGATAAAGGCTGCACACGCGACATCACTGGCCTTCAGTTGGTGCGTTGCCCAAGGGTTGAAGTAAGCCCTTCCGCAAGGACCGCGTTCCTCCGGACGATCCACCATCAGCGTTCCTGAGATTGCGCTGTAGTGAGGCTCATGGAACAAGGCAGGCTCGGAACCAAGTTCGAAGCCAAAGCGTTGGTCGCTTCGGTGGCCGTTGGCCACTTGCCAGATGGGTCTGCCATAAAACAGGCTCCGAACGGTGCCGGGAGGCAGTGTCCACGATGTGTTCGTGACCAAGCTGACGACCACCTGGGTATTCTTGGGAGCATTTGTAAGCATCGTGTCCAACTCATACACGAGACGCGTTTCGATGACTTCCATGGTGCGCAGACCGTTCTCCGGTGCAATCAGGAACGCAACCGCTCCCTCGCCATCGTTCACGAACGTATCCGTGCGGGTGAACTCAAGGGAAATATAGTCATCTTCGTAGGTCGCATACCGACCACGCCATTCTTTGTTCGCGATGGCGTCTAGCCAGATGTCGATGCAACGACGGACCGGTTCAGGGTTGAACTCGTGGGGTGTCCACTTGCGAACCAAGATTGTAATTCGGTGATCCGTGTCCGCGCGATTTACGACGCGGGCGAGCGTCTCTAAAGCCACACGTGCCGAGGGATCCGGGTCGGGCTGCAAGAATGCCAAGGTGACCAAGCGAAGCTCTCGGCCATCGGGGTGCCGCAGCACAAGGCAGGGCTTGGGGTGACAAACATCGACCACTGACCAGCCGGAGCGCGTGAAAAAAGCGGCTGAAACGGCCTCGGCATATCCTTGGAAGAACCTTCGATTGTCCATGTTGACCAAGGATGTCTTCCAGCGGTCCTGCACCGGCTCGGCGACGTTGTCGTACAGGATGCCCAAGTGGTTCAGTATGCCACGCTCGGGTCCCGCAGCCATTTGCTGAAGAATGCTGTCGGCGCATCCTTTCGCGGATGCGAAGTTGTTCAGAAGGGTTTCGCTGTACAAGGGCATTCGAACGGGACCGGAGCTAGCAGGGTGGTCGGTTATCCGTTGCATGGCGTGTTCGCAAAAAACCGCTGCACTCCCGCAAAAACTAGGTTCCGTATTTTTGCGAAAGCCCCAGTTCACGCTGCTGGGCGGGAACGATGTACTGGTCGAAGTACCACGAGGAGAGGGCTTCGAGTGAGAGGAATATAGCAACGCCAGTTATGGCAACGATGCACACCATCAAAATCAGGTTCGTCCGTTTCCGTCGAGGGTCGATGGAACAGGTGTTTTGTCGGGTTCTGTATACCGACAGTCCGACCCCGCCGAGGATGACCGCAGCCGCGCGGAGGACCCATGCGCCGACACCGGGAGAACCATCCTCCGTGTAGAAAAAATCGGCGAACGAAATGGCATAGGCTCCGCCCATCAAGCCTGTCATGAACAAGACCATTGGTGCGACGCAGCACAACATTCCAGTCAGTCCAGCGGATGCGGCGATGGAAAGGCTCCACTTGACGAAGCTGGGGGGTTCGGTGGGTTCAGGTTGCGCCATTGTGTTGGGCCAGAGGATACGCCCAGTGCCGCACAACTGACGGCGGCGGGTGCAGTGAAAGAGAATCGCTTGGGCTCACAAAGTTCCACTAACCGAGCGTGGAAGGATAGACTGCTTCGGTGATGCTTTGGTTACTTGGTTGCCAGCTTGGAATGGGTCCGTCGGTGGATGAACTACCGGTGGCCAAAAGTGAGCACGAGACGGTGGCGCTCATCACCATCGATACATGGCGTGCGGACCATCTCTCGAAGGAATTGACCCCCACAATCTGGGCCCTGTCAGAGTCGGGAGAGCGATATGAAAATGCATGGTCGCCGATGGGTTTAACGACTCCGGCCCATGCCAGTATGTTGACGGGTTCCATGCCATGGGAACACGGTTCATGGGCCAACAACCACCACGGTTACGGAGTGAATCAGTCCGTCGTGCTTCTGCCGGAGCGGTATGAGGGCTGGGCCACGGGGGCATTTGTTAGCGCCTACCCGGCAGGCCCAGAAGGAGGGTTGGACCGCGGATGGGAAGTGTTTGATGGTCCGCAGACGGGCGAGCGTGCGGGTGCAGTGGCCGTTGAGCGGGCGCTGAAATGGCTTCCAAGTGATCGCCCGGCGCTGTTGTGGGTTCATGTGTACGAGCCGCATGGACCGTACGAGGGGCGAGGGATGTCCGAGCGAGAGCGATACGCAGAAGAGGTACAGCTTGCAGACAAAACATTGAAGCCGCTCATTGATGTTCTAAGGGCGCGTAAGGCGACCATCGTGGTCACCTCGGACCATGGTGAAGTTCTCGATGAGGAGCGGTGCAGCTTCCAGCATGAGCGGTCGATATCAGACCATGTCTTGAAGGTTCCGATGGTGCGTTGGGGCCCCGGTATTGAGTCGAGCGTCATCACCGGCTGGGTGGGGCTTGATGATGTTCCGGCCTTGCTGAAAGGCGGTGCGATAGCGGCCCGTGAGGTTTGGGTCGGACAGAGCGGTATGTGTGAATCAGATTGTGCACCCGGGTGTGCGCCAGCCGGATTGCAGGGGAGAGATACCGTGGCGATTACGTCAGAAGGCCGTCTGGTTGACCGGCCAGGAAAGGGTCGATTTAGCGTAGGTCAGCCGGTCACCGACCTTGGGCCCACGCTCGATGCAGTACCGCCCATGCCTGAACCGTTTATGGACCAAACGGACCACGCGCGGTCGCTGGGCTACATTGATCCTCCGACCGACCGATGAGTCACTGACGGCGCTTGTTGAGCGTTCGACGCTTGCGCGTTCCTTTGTCGTTCTTTGGCTTGGGTCGAGCGAAGCCTTTTTTATATCGCGACTTCTGGCCTGCTGACCGGGGGTCACCGCCAGCGGCGATTTCCTGGAGTCGACGCACTTCTTCGCCGGTAAGGGGTCGCAGCTTGCCGCGTTCACAGTTTCGCACGGCGATGGTTGCGAAGCTCTCTCGCCGAAGTTTCGACACGGGATGGTTGACGGCTTCAAATATACGACGGATCAATCGGTTTTTACCCTCTGTGACCGTCACCTCGACCCAAGCGTTGCCCTTGTCAGTGGTTTCAACGACTCGAGCTTTGCATGGTGCTGTTCGCCCATCTTCCAGTCGAATTCCGTTTCGGATGCGGTTCAGCGTCTTCTCGTCAGGGGCTCGCCACACTTTTACCATGTAGCGCTTTGGTACATGCATCGATGGGTGGGTAAGTCGGTGCGCGAGGTCACCGTCATTGGTCAGCAGCAGCACACCTTCGGTGTCCATATCCAGCCGGCCTACCGGTTCCACTCGCTCTTTAATCCCGCCGATGAGCTCGAATACAGTCTTGCGTTCTTCGGGGTCATTCCGGCCGGTGATGTAGCCACGCGGTTTATTCAGCAGGTAGTAGACGTGTCGTGGAGGTGCAGGCAGCGGCAGGTCGTCGACCGTGATGCGATCCGATTCCGCCACCGGGTGTCCGGGGTGGTGAACCACCGACCCGTTGACCTTTACCCTCCCACTCTCGACGATGGATTCGGCTTCTCTGCGACTTGCAAGGCCCGTTCGTGCGATGACCTTGGAGATTCTCTGCGTGTCTTCTGACATGGCGTACTCCTTACGGAACGCCGTGTACCCTATTGGATGCAGTTAGTCGATCGGGTCAAGTCCATCGAGCGGCAAAGGTTCCTGAACTGACACCATTGGGGTGAGTGGAGGTGGGTGTTCGTCCGGTGAAGGAACATCGAGCACAGACCCAATGTCGGTGCTCCCAATGCTTCCGCGAGAGTCGTCCTGCTGCAGTTCGCGCAGGTCGCGAAGGGTGGGTAAGTCTGACAGGTCTCGGAGTCCAAACATGGACAAAAAATCGGGTGTAGTGCCGTAAAGAAGCGGCCGGCCGGGCTCATCTTTGCGCCCCGTCACGCAAACGAGGCCGCGCTCTGCCAGCATTCGCAGAATGCCACCCGGGTCTACACCGCGGAGGTCTTCTACTTCAGCGCGAGTGACCGGCTGTCGGTACGCCACAATCGAGAGGGTTTCGAGTGCGGCCTTGGAGAGCTTCACTGGCTGAATTCCTCGCATTGCAGATACGTAGCGGGCGGTTCGCATGTCTGTTCTGAACTGCCATCCTTTGGAGACTTCAACGAGCCGAATGCCGCTGCCCGGACGCTGAAAACGGGATTTGATGCGCAACACGGCTTCCCGAACCACAGCGAGACCGGGATTGGCGAGGTGTGCATGAATCTGTTTCATAGTCAGCGGTTGTTCGGCCGTGAACAGAATGGCTTCGATGGTTCCCTCGAGCATATGCGGCTCAGGGGGTACGAGTTCTTGACCGTCATCGAACGCATCGCGAATGGTCTCTTCGCCGGCAGGATTGAGATCCCAAACGGCGCCAGTCGCAGCCACAATTGGCATTAAGCTGATGACCTCCGCTTCATCAGATTCAGCATCATTCTCCGGAAGCGATTCCGGTTCTGGTTCGACGACCGGGGGCGGTGCGCCTTGAAAGAGGCTCAACTCGATGGGGATTGGGAACACCGAAGGTGCCGGGGGTTCGGAACTTGCGGGTGGCTCCTTGGCGATGGATAGCGAGGCACGGTCGGCGGCCGCATGCATGCTCGGCGGCTCTTCGAGTCCGTCATCAAAAAAACGAGGGGTATCCGGAGATGGGGCGTCGTAGTCAGTGGTTCCCTCATCATCCGTCGAAGAGTCCTCGGGAGGTTGCTGCGTGTCATCGCTCATCCTACGCTCCCCATCAGCAACATGAGATCGGCATCGTCGGGGGTGCGGTTCGACTCCAGAATCACGGGTCCAAGGTGATGGCCTTGGGCAACGCTAATGATGCCGAGTTTGGCCATTTCGAGCGTGCAGATGAAGGCCATTACGCGTTGGCCAGCGTTGGTCATTCCCTGCATTAAGTCATGCAGTTCTCTCGGTCCCCGCTGCAGGCGCCGGACCATCCATTCAGCAACTTCTTCCATGGAGACGGATTGCCGTTCGACTTCGTGCACATGAGGTGGCGCTGCAGAACGTTGGAGCACTTCATAGAAGATCTCCAACAAGCCCATCGCATCGACCCCGGGTTCGATGGGCCGATCGGTTTCGTTCCCGCCAAACGGAGGGCGCGTGAATACATCCCGCCCCAGCCATGGCCGATTGGCCAGCGTCTCGCTCGCTTCCTTGTACCGCTCGTATTCCAGGAGTCGCTGGGCCAAGGCCTCGCGCAGCATAGCCGGGTCCTCGTCATCATCGTCGCCCTCCAGCAAGGATGTGCGCGGGAAGATTTCGCGGCTTTTGATCAGGCACAGTGTGGCAGCAATCACGAGGAACTCAGCTGCAGTGTCCAACTCCATTGTTTCCATCAGCTTGACTTGGCTTAGGTACGCATCAGTAATCGGAGAAATTGGTACCGTACGAATGTCCACGCCATGCTGCCGCACAAGGAACAACAACAGTTCCAGTGGACCGTCGAAGTCCTCGGTGTGAACCGCACCGGTGTTGGCGTCAGCTGCAAGCAAAGTCATGTCGGGGATGAGGAGGGATGAGCAGCGCAAGGGGAGGGTGCGCGGGGAGAGAACTGGGTCTACGATATCGGGCGCGGATCGCCGAAGCAAGACCTCTTTCTGCGTTTTTCAGATCTGTCACAAATTAAGGGGAAAACTGAATTTCCGTTTTGCGTTGAAGGAGCCATTGACGTGTAAATAGCTGCAGTCGGCCCGCTGAGTGGAGCATCGGGACGCCGCGGTTGGGTTTACTAGTTTCACGTCTGGCTTGCGCGAAGTGGATCCGGAACACTATGCTTGCACTCGATGGAACGCGTTGCAAACCAAGGTCATGGAGCACCGGCTTGGCCAACCCTAATGGGTATTCAAGCCTTAATTTTGGGTGCGCTGCTCTGGATGTTTCTCGGTTCGTCTTCATCGAACGGTATTGAAATTTCTGACTTGGAGCATCGACTGCTTGCGCTCGATATCCCCCGCGCCTCTGCAGCCATTGAGCAGTCTCTCTCGGAGGCGGAAAACCCAACGGCGCTGCGTGACTCCGACGTCCTGCGCGTGACCAGCTTTTTGGCCCTTGCCGGTTCAGGAGCGGGTCTTTTGGTGGATGACATCCAGATCGAGGTGGTCCCGGAGGCTACGTCCGACCGTGGCGGTGTGGAGGTGGTGGAGGCCATCATCGATATCCGCGGGGACCTGTACGACCTGCCGATTTTTGTCGATGGCGCACACCGACAACGCGCAGTGGGTGCGCTGCAGTCTCTCGCCTTCGATGTTCAGCCGGGAGGCGAGGCTCAAGGGCGGGTGCGGTTCCGATACTATCGTCCGGTGTTCGAAGATACAGACTGGATTGCCTCTTGGCTTGCGGCATCCACCGCTGGCGCATCGGCCGCTACGGGTGTGCTAATGGCAGCCAGTCGACTTCAGGCTTGGCGCACGTTCAACGCGTTTAGCGCCGAACGCAACCAGCATGCAATGGCGGCGCGAGCGAGGGCCGCCCGCGAGTTGCCCCCCAATCTGGTTGACCTTCGCGCGCGCGGAGGACGGTTTGTTTGGGATGCGGATGCAGGAATAGCGATTCGCTAATCGCAAATCCGTTGCCTTAGAGGTGGAAGCGCCTCAATCGGGCGACCTGGTCCATACGCTGTTCGGCAACCTTGTTGGAGGCCTCGGTTGTTGTGATGCCTTCGGCTTTGGCGACGTTGATTACGCGCTTGACGGTATCAAAAATCGAGGTTGCATCATTCATGGCCTTCTCTTCGGGGAACCCTTTGAGTTCTGCATAAACATGGATGAGTCCACCCGCATTGATGACGTAATCGGGGGCGTATGTAATGCCTGCCTCATCGAGCGCTGCACCGTCGACCTCTTCGTCATCAAGTTGGTTGTTGGCGCCCCCCGCAATGATGGGAGCGCGTATCTTGGGGATTGTACGGCGATTGAGGATGCCGCCAATGGCGCATGGCGCAAGTACATCGCAATCGGTTCCGTAATAGTCCTCTTCTTCAACAACAGCGCCGCCGAACTCATCCACAACCCGCTTCAGTTTCCGCTCAGATATGTCCGTAAACAGAAGCTTGGCTCCGTCATTGTGGGCGTAGCGAGCCAAGTGGTACCCCACGTTGCCCACACCCTGAATCGCGATGGTTCGATCGCGGACTTCGGGGCTGCCGTACACGACTTCGAGGCATGCTCGGACGCCTTGATAAACGCCCCACGCCGTAACGGGTGAAGGGTCGCCCAATCCACCTTGGTAGGAACCCGAACCCATGACCCATTCCGTCTCGCGACTGATGGCATTCATGTCTTCGACGGTTGTGTTCATGTCTTCGGCGGTGATGTATCGACCATTCAGACTTTCAACAAAGCGACCAAACGTACGGAACAACGCTTCCGATTTGATGGAGGGGTCTCCCATGATGATGGCCTTGCCGCCGCCCAAGTCAAGACCCGCAACAGCGGCTTTGTAAGTCATTCCACGGCTCAGGCGAAGGACATCACGAAGGGCGTCGGACTCGCTTCCGTAGTTGTACAGTCGCAAACCGCCCAAGGCGGGTCCAAGTGTCGTGTCATGAATGGCGATGATTGCGCGCAAACCGACATCATCGTTGCGGCAGAACACCACCTGTTCGTGGCCAAGTACAGACATATCCGAAAAAGTTGCCATTACCCCTCCTGCCCAAAAGCTGTATCAAGGTGGGGGCTACAGGTCTCGCGGAACCCGTTCAGACAAGTCCCTGTTTTTATGATTATCCAATGCAGAACTTGGTTTACAGCCGAACAAAAAAGCTTCGCTAACCCTGCACTCGAATCTCCATGGCATCGTCGACTTCGACGCCATATCGCTTCATGAGCTTTTTAAAGTTTGGGCGCAACATGCCGGACAATTCGGCCGCTTTTGTGATGTTGCCGGCGCCTTCTCGCAGTCGTTGTTGAAGGTACTGCACCGTGAAGGAACGAACGATGTTCTCCTTCGCCTCTTGGTAGCTGAGCCCGTCTCCGAAACGCGAAGGAATCTGCCGCGCATCTTGCGCATCCTCGGACGATGGCAATGCAACCACGTTGCTGGGGCCGTCTTCGAAAAGGTCGGGCGTGAGGTCTTCGGTTTCGCACAGGACCATCGCGCGTTGAATGGCATGTTCCAGCTCACGCACGTTGCTGCCCGACCAATCCATTGCCTGAAGCATGGAGAGCGTAGCCGGGTGAATACGCCGTACGTTTTTCGAAAACTCGGTTCGGTACTTGTCGAGGAAATAGTGGGACAACAGCGGGATATCTTCTCGCCGCTCGCGAAGGGGCGGTACCCGTATCTCTACCACTCGGAGGCGGTAGAATAGGTCTTCACGGAATGCTTTTTCCTTAATGGCTTGGCGCAGATCGCGATTGGTCGCAGCGAGGACTCGACAGTTGATTGAGATTGGGCTTGTGCCCCCGATCCGCTGCACCTCTCGTTCTTGCAAAACCCGCAATAGTTTGGCCTGCATCGTCATTGGCATCTCGCCAATCTCATCGAGGAAAATCGTCCCCTCATTGGCGAGTTCAAACATGCCCTTTTTCCGCTGCGCTGCTTGGCTGTGGCCACCTTTTTCGTATCCGAATAGCTCGCTCTCGAGGAGCTCCGCTGGGATTGCTGCGCAGTTGATCGCCACCCAAGGCCCGTGTTTGCAGGAACTGGCTGAATGCACGGCTCGAGCGACACGTTCCTTTCCGCTCCCTGACTCACCCATAATCAAAACGGGAACCGGAGTGGGGGCGACCTGACGGATCAGGGCTCCAAGGTCGCGCATTGCCGGGCTGGTTCCGATCAATTGCTCAATGGCTTCCCCGCTTCGGAGCTTGGAAAGTCGTATCTTCTCGGCCTTGAGTGTACGGACCTCGAGCGCTTTGTTGAGGACCTGAAAGAAGCGATGCCAATCGCTGATGGGTTTTTCGTAGTAATCGCATGCACCCGAACGCATCACATGAAACGCCGATTCGCTCGACCCCATCGCAGTCAGCGCCACAATTTCTGTGTTGGCAGAGGCTCCGTGGACAGCTTGGATGGCCTCCGTCCCCTCTGTTCCTTTCAGCGGACAGTCGATGAGCGCCACGTCGATTTCATGTTCAGCCGTCGCCTGAATCGCATCTTCGATGGTTCCGGCTTCGATAACGGTAAACCCCTGCCGTGACAGAAGACGCCCGAGGGACCGGCGAACGGCGACCTCGTCATCCACCACCAACAAGATGGGTGCATCCGTAGTTTCAGCGTCGGCCATGGTGCTCCAAGCGGGGACTGTCTCGTATTACAAACGGACGGGGAGGGGGCGGATATTAGAATCATCGCATGGATAGCGAAAACCATCTATGGACGCGTCAATAATTTTCATGCGCTGCTATCGGATCCGGTAGGGGAGTCAATGGGCTTCAGACGCGGGAAGCCTGGCCGCCGCAGATAGGTAGCGAAGAATCCATCGCAGGCCTTGTCGACCTCACAGTGGCGGCATCCATCTGATTTGTGGAAGCGAACCACATCGGGAAAAAACATCAGGGCGTCTTGCCCTTGGTGATCTGCATCCACGTAGTAGCGGTTTTGCGTCTTGGCGAGTCGGTGGCCTTCGGAACCGAGGTGGCATGCCGGGAGGCCTTTGATCTGGATTCGAATTCCGGCGCGATCAAGGTCCGGGAGGACCGTGCGAAGCGCAGTCATCACTCGCGGTGGGCTGGGGGCGCTGGTGGACTCATTGCCGGTGATTGGGAAAGGATACGTGAAGGTAAGCGATTCGGGTTTTGCCTTGGCCAAGGCACGCGCCATTGGGTGGAGCAGCGGAAGAGCATTTGAGGTCAGGACGGTGTTGGCCGATACCTTGATGCCCGCGGCTTTGACATTTCGCATTGTTCGCGCAAGTGCAGTGAGTTGGCCCGACTCCGGCTGAACAGGAACAACGATCCGGTCTGCACGTCCCGTGAAGCGGAGTGGGTCGATCGCGAGGATGTCTTCGCCCCCGGCGTGCAAGACGACGGTGCCGATACCGAGCGAACGACTGAGGTCGATGGCGTTGGGCACATCACTGCGCGTTGTCACACCCACGCCCGATAGGACGAGGCCAATGCAGGGTGTTGAACGGGTCCCTCGGAGTTCCTCGGTGAAGTAACGGATGTTCCGTACCAATTCGTCGGCGGACATGCTGCGGGTTGGAGTGGGTGCGCCCGCACGGATTCGGCCGGGGTAACTGCGCTGAACGCGGATTTGCACCCAGGTCGGAGTGGAAACGGCACCAGCGGGAGTCCAACGAAGCATCGCTGTTGTGTAACACCTAGTGCTTTGGGTGGTGTTCCGAGGGGGCACACAGTCGGACTGGTGGGGGGCGAGCCGCCCTCACGCTCGGCTTGTATCGCGGAGTCTGTGAGCGAGACTTGTGGCAAGAGACAACAGTACTCGGTTGCCGAGTCCCGGTTCTCGCTGGCACAACTCCATCAGAGCATCTCGACGAATGGTCATCATGCTGCCCCGTTCGCGACTCGTCACGGTCGCTGAGCGTGGCTGTTCATCAAGGAGAGCGATTTCTCCAAAATGCTCGCCCGCTCCAAGAATTGCAAGTGTTCGGCTGCCGCGGGTGACCTCGACGGTTCCCTGAACCATGATGCACATCGAGCTTCCGATCTCGTCTTGCCGGGCGAGGACCTCACCGGGCTCGATGGGGTGAACCTCGCAGATTCGCGCGACACGCAGCCGCGCGTTGAACGGCAAGTCCTTGAACAAGAACAAGTCCTCCATGACCTGTGCGCGCGCCCGGGCGGCTTCGGCCTTTGGCGTCGCCTCTGGCTCGATGACCATGACGGTGACATTGTCGGGTGCACCTGCGGTCAGAGACGCTTCAAGAAGGGTCGCTGCTGCGGTGTTGACATCGTCGCGACAACCGATGGACTCGATTGATTTTGAAGACACGGGATCCGACAGCCCATCGGAACACAAAACAATCCGATCGCCCGGCAAAATGTCGATCGACATCACGTCGGTTTGAACCGTAGGATACAGACCAACAGCCCGCGTAATCACGTTCCTGTATTGACTGCGCTTGGCTTCGGCATAGGTCATTTGACCGGAACGAACCAGCTCGTTGACCATGGAGTGATCCTCGGTCAGTTGCTGGATCAAGCCATCGCGAATCAGGTAGGCTCGCGAGTCCCCCACGTGAGCGAGGAAGGCGGTACCCTTACGAACTGCCATCATGACCATCGTCGTGGTCATTCCGCGTTTTCCACGTTTTTCAGCCGCTTCGTAAACAGTGCGAGAGGCGGATTGGCAGAGTTTCTCTAATGCGGCGAGCACTTCATTTCGGTGATTCCAGTCGCTATCTCTCTCGTATGCGTTGAGGAGTGATGTCAACATCGGAGTGGCTCGTTCAACGGTATCGACCGTCAGAGACGATGCGACTTCACCCGCTGCCCGGCCGCCGACCCCATCTGCGACGACGAAAATGCCTTGGTCGCCATCGGCAAACATGGCATCCTCGTTGTGCGGACGAACCCTGCCTGGGTGGGTGAGGGCGTGAAAACGAATCACAGTGAACTCCGTTGATTGAGGAAGGGTTACGAGGGGCTGAGTGCCTCGATTGCGGTGAGCAGGTCGGGGACTTCTTGCAGGCCACCGACACCCGTGTCGCCGCAGGCAAGTCGCTTGCTGATTGGCTCGGCAAACTGATAGCGGTTGAGCTCAGCCAGCCAGCGCCGGTTGCGCTGCGTGACCGGATGGGCCCACATCTCGGTGTTCATTGCGGGCGCCAACAACACGGGTGTGACGGACGGAATCGCCATGAACACCGTTGTCAGCGCGTCATCGGCCAGTCCGAGCGCCAACTTCGCCATGGTGTTGGCCGTGAGTGGTGCGATGACCGCCACATCGGGCCACTTGGCCCATTCGATGTGCGCCATCGGGTCGGTGAATGACGAGGTCATTACAGGCTGACCCGTGAGCCCACCAAAGGTGGCCGGCCCGATGAACCGTGTAGCATTCTCAGTCATGATGACCCGGACGATGTGGTCCCGTTTGACCAACGCACCGCACAAATCTGCGGCCTTATAGGCGGCAATGCCACCCGTGATTCCCAGCACTATCTTCATTGGAGTTCCTGTATCCAAGGGCCGTCACCGTCGACCGCAGTGTACAAGAAGGTCTGGTAGAGGGCAGCCGCTTCTTCTCGATTGAAGACGACGAAGTGGTTTTCATCGGCATATTGAGCAAGGCCGCTGGTTACATCTTCGCCGGTCCATGACGGCTGGTTGCGGCGCGTGGGCGGCGCATCGGTTCCTCCGCCTATCAGTCGGTGAGCGATGGGAACGCGAGCTGCGGGGGCGATCAGTGGAAGCCGCCCCGCTGCCGCGAGCGCCTCCGCCGCCTGGGGAGGCGTCTGAAGATCTTCGAGTCCCTCTGTCATCAACACAGACACCGGCGATGTGTCCCAGAACGGCTCTCGGTCGCTCCAGTAGGGGGCGTAGTTTATGGGGTCAGTCACCTCGGCGAGCGTCTGTACGGCTGCGATGACGGGGTGCGAGGTGACCAACTCGTCATCGGCACCGAAGTTCAGCGTTGATTGCAGGATGCCTTGAATGTCGAAGTCCCCTGCGTCGCGGCTCACAACGGAAATCGATAATCCACCGCCAGCGCCCGACAGGAATACGCCTTGAACACGCCCGTCAAAGAAAGGTGCAGCCATAGCGCCCACCAAGCCTCCATGGGAATGGCCCATGTAAGCCAACCGGTTTGGGTCGTTCTGCGCCACCGTTCCATCAGGAAGGGCAAAAGTATGAACAGTCGAGCTAAGTATTTCTGCCAAATACAGTTGGTCGAGCGCCGCTTGGCGGAAGCACGACCGCGCGCTTTCGGGATTGAGGTAGTTAAACGAAACCAGCGCCGGGTCTATGCCGGTGCCGCGGTCGCCGTGCAGCGGCAGGCTAATGCCAAAACCAGCCATTCCTGCTTCCGCCAGCACGTGTGCGGGCTTGATGCTCGATGAACGGGACGCAAACCCACGGCTCGAACCGCCCGTGCCGTGTGCATAGATGGCCATCGGCCATCCGTCTCGGGGCATGACCTCTTCCGTGGGGATCGAGAGCGTAAACGAAACGCGCTCCCATCCCGAGATGATGGGCATTCCCAAAGCGTCGTACTGAAATCCACCGCCTGAACTAAAGTATGGCTTGGTGCCGTGTTGCCACATGGGAACCCACATGGTGCCTTCATAGGACTCGAATGAAGCCATCATGTTGTAGACTTGAAGCGGCTGATCGAGGGTCTGTGGGCTTAAATCCTCGGTGATCCGTGCAGCGAATCTGGCCATTTCCCCAACCGGATCTTGGGTGGTGAACTCGAAGCTGAACGCAACATCTTCGGGGTTGACCCGACGCTGTACGAGCGTCTCATTGAGCGCGTTCGACAGAACATTACCGTCGACTGGCTGAAACAGGTCGGTTTTCAGAACGACGGCGTAGGTCGTTCTTGGGCGCAAGGGAAATCCCCACACGGGTTGCATCGACAACAGATTTTCGCGGTACCAATCTGTGCCTTCATGCTGAAAACGGAACGACACGGGAACCAACTGGCCACGCTCCGGGCTGTTTCGGTCGACATCGATGAGCAGAATTGGGCTGTCAATCGTGGTCGTTTCGGTTGCGGAGGGCAGGCGGCTCGGCCTCCGGTCGAGCGGTATGTATATGGGTGCGTTGGTTCCGAATCCATCCAGCGACTCAATTTGGTCAAGGTACTGGCGAATCAGGTCTTTGCTGTCGGCCTGCGGAAACCCGGCCATGTCGGGGCGACCGCCGTTCGTGCGGGCATCGTCTGGCCACGCTTTGTCGAAGAAGTGGTCGCCGGCTGTCGATATGCGCGGTCGTTCGGATCCGTCGGTGCAGGCCGTCACAACCAGAGCGCCGACAACAAATTTAGGAACAAACCATCGCATGTCTTCGGGCGTATCGCAGTCCGTAGTAAGCGGCTTCTCATTCGCCGAGACCGCGGGATACCTACATGCCGCGTCGGCCAGAAAGTCGACCGAGGGTGAGGGTCAATTTGGGCGTTCCCAGACATGAAGCAGAGGTAGAATGATGACTTTCTAAAGATTTGATTTCGGCGGTAACACCATCAATGTTTTGTGGTGATCCGAGACTCATGCCATTGTTTGATCCCGCTAAATGGCTGACATCTGCGGAGTCAACCAGTAATTGGGCTTTTTGAATTGTAAGCAAATCAGCCGATGCTGATACAATCCACCGCAATTACGAATGGAAGGCAATGGGCAACGTCATTGGCATTGACTTGGGAACCACCAACACAGCAGTGAGCGTGCTCACTGACGGGCGCCCAAGAATGTTGGAAGACTCGCATGGGTACAAAGTGCTGCCGTCGATCGTATGGGTTGGAGACGACGGGTCCGTGAAAATCGGGCAGCAGTGCAAGAGTTTATTGGTCACCGAACCGGAGCGGACCGCCTTTGCAGTTAAGCGCTTGCTGGGCCGTCGCTTTTCCAGTGCTGAGGTTCGCGATGCGGATGCCCGTACTGGTTACGTGATCCGTGAGGCTGAGGACGGAGGCTGTCTGGTTGAGCTCACATCGGGGACCTTCACCCCCGTTGAGATCAGCGCAAAGGTGCTAAAGACTGCCAAGGAAATGGCTGAAAATGCTCTGGGTGGGCCTGTGGACGAGGCCGTGATCACCGTGCCGGCCTACTTCAATCATGCACAGCGGGCTGCGACCCTCGAGGCGGCTGCGCAAGCGGGTCTGAAGTGCGAGCGTTTGTTGAACGAGCCGACTGCGGCTGCATTGGCATACGGATTCCGGAAGGAAATCGACCGCACTCTGCTTATTTTCGACCTTGGTGGTGGGACATTTGATGTCAGCGTTTTGCGTCTTTCGAATGGCGTGTATGAGATTCTGTCCACGCTGGGCGACACGTACTTGGGCGGTGAGGATTTCGACCACCGGGTAGTGGACTGGGTCGCTGAGCGATTCAAAGCCCAGCACGGAACTGACCTTCGAGAAGACCGAATCACGCTGCACCGACTTAAAGAAGCTGCAGAGCGTGCCAAATGTGAGCTCTCGTTTGCAGAGACAACTCGGATCCAAATCCCATACATCTTGGGAGATGTGTCGCTGGAAGACACCCTCGATCGATCCACATTGACTGGGTTGGTGCAAGACTTTGTTGACCGCTCGCTCGAGGTAAGTCTGAACGCCGTTCGCGATGCTGGAATCGCCGTTGAGGACGTTGACGAGGTCATTCTCGTGGGTGGACAAACCCGAATGCCAGCGATTCGATCGGCAATCACCGAAGCCTTCGGGCGCGAGCCCAGTCGCAGTGTTCACCCAGAAGAGGTGGTGGCGATGGGGGCTGCAGTTCACGCGGCGTCGCTGGATGTTGAGTCGGATTTGCCGCCGGCTGTATTGATCGACGTCACGCCATTTGACTTGGGTATCGATGTGGCCGGCAACATGTTTCAATCCATCATTGGCCGGAACAGCACCATTCCTGCCAGCGCCTCTCGGGTGTTCGCGACCGCACGCGCCAACCAAGCCACCGTTCAAATTACGGTTCGTCAAGGGTCGTCGAGAGTCGCAACCGAGAACGAGTTTTTGGGTGAATTTGTGATGAGCGGTCTGACGCCAGCGCCCCGAATGGAAACCAAAGTTGAGGTCACGTTCCAGATTGACACGAACGGCATGCTGCGTGTCACGGCCATGGAGCCCGCCACCGGAAAGCAAACCGAAATTACGGTTCGGAACTACTCAGAAGTGGCTCAATCCAAGGGAGCGGTGAAGGCGCGCGTCGACCGAGCGCCTGGCGCGGACAGCGTGGAAGACATCGCAGCCACTCCTTCCGTTGATGATTCCAGCCTCCCCGCTGGTGCCGATACCGGAACGACGGCGACCAAGAAGCCCAAGAAGAAGCGCAAAGTGAAGCACTCCCGAAAGGAGGGGTCCGGCGGAGGATTTCTTGGGGCGTTGTTCGGTCGCAAAGGAAAAACAACAAAAAAAGATGAGCCCAAGAGTGTTGTGGAGCCCGTTGAGGTGACGGCCGAAGAGGGGTCGATCATCGACCAAGTGGTTGCCGAGCGTGAGCAAGCTCAAGCTGAGCCGGCTGCGCTGGCACCGGAAGATATCGAAACCTTGCCGGCCGATGCCTTGGCGCCCGAACCCATCGCGGATGATGGGCCCGAGGCCATCACGCTTCCGACCATCGACCCCGAGGGCCTCGAGGCCCTCGAGCCGGACATGGATGAACCGTCCCCGATTTCGATGCCCTCGCTTGACCCCGATGCACTGGTCGAACTGGGGTCCGATGACCTGCAAACATTGGGTGCCGATGACCTGCAGCCGATTGCTCCGGAGGCCCCCGTAGAGTCGGAAGAAGTGGGCTCGTTGCATGACCCAATGACCAGTCTCGGTCACGGTGTGCCGGCGGGCGATGGCGAAGATTCACCAGCCGAAGATGTCGATGCGCCGGATTCGTCGCCGGCTGCAGAGCCCGTAGCGTCTGCGCCCGATCCAGAACCCGCGCCGCCGGAGGCCGTCGAATCTTCACCATCACAAGCCGAACCGACGCCGGTCGAACCAAGTCCATTGGGTGAAGACACGAGCCCACGTCGAAAGCCCGCGCGATTGAAGCTGGGATACAAAAACCCACTCTCGATGGTACGAGAATACCGATCCAACCTGTCCAAAGGCGGTTGCTTCATCAAGACATCGAAGCCGCTTCCTGTGGGCCGCGAGGTTCTGATCGAAGTCCGAGTGCCTGGCATCGAAAACAATCCAATCTCGATCCCGGGAGAGGTGACGTGGTCGAGCCGGGGGATGGACGAGTTGGGCCCGGACCAAAAGGCGGGAATGGGCATCGAGTATCACTTGGATGACGATGGAACCGCAGCGCTGGAAGCGCGACTCGATGCGCTAGCGTAGACGTGCACTCCCCGATATGGGCGGATTAGTTGCCCAATCCGCCGTCGACAACCCATTGTTGACCGGTGACATATGACGCGTGGTCTGAGGCCAAAAACAGGACGACCTTCGCGATTTCTTTCGGCTGCGCCAGCCTTCGCATGGGGATGAGGTTCTTGACTCCCTCGACAATCTTGGGATTCATGGCATCCACCATGTCGGTCTCAACAAAGCCCGGTGCGACACAGTTGACCCGGATGCCTCGTCGACCCATTTCTTTGGCCAACGAAGCCGTCATCGCAGCCACGCCGGCTTTGGATGCCGCGTAGTTGCTCTGGCCTGCATTTCCACGAATACCCGAAACGCTCGTAACGTTGATGATGCTCCCGCTTCTCTGCCGCATCATGAGCTCAGTGGCGGATCGACAAAGTCGGAAGGCGCTGGTCAGGTTTGTGGTGAGGACGTCGTCCCAGTCTGCATCGGTCATTCGAACGAGCAGACCATCTTTTGTGATGCCCGCATTATTGACCAAAATGTCGAGCGACCCCAAGCTTGAGGCGGCGGCTATGAGTCGATCGCACCCCTCAGCGGTGCTCACATCGCCCTGCACGGCCTGCCCATCGATCTCGGCGGCGACAGCTTCCGCAGCTTCAGCATTTTTGTTGTAGTTCACGATGACCTTGGCTCCGGCTCTACCGAGTTCGATCGCGATGGCACGACCGATGCCTCGGCTACCTCCGGTGACGATGGCCACTTTGTTCGAAAGGTTCATTGACGTCTCCGTTCGGGGCTGTAGCGCGCCTGAACGTCTCGGATATCATGCGCTCCGGTTAGCGCCATGACGAGTCGGTCAACACCGACCGCAATGCCCGCGGTGCGAGGCATCCTCGGTGTGCATTCGAGGAGATCGGTGTCGATACGGTGAGGCACCCGCCCCATCTCAGAACGCCGTGCGGCAGACCGTTCAAAACGTGTACGAAGTGTGCCACTGTCCATCTCTTCCGCAAAGCAGTTACCAATCTCGATTCCCGACAAATAGACTTCAAAGCGGTCCGCGAAGCCGTTGCATTGTTGGGCCAATGCCGCTTGCCAAATCGGGTAGTTGTATACGATTGTGGGCTCGGTCAGCCTTGGCTCAACCTGGTCGACCCATTGCCGGAACCACTCGACCTCTTCTACGGTGTCGGCCAAGCCCACTCGTTGGCGCAGTTCTTGAACCGAGACCCGCGAAAAGGACGGTGGCTCCACCCCCACGGCGGCAGCGGCCACCCCAATGATGTCCTCGGTGTCGTTCATGAGTTCTTGGGTCCCTGCGCCGACTCGGTACCATTCGGCCATGGTGAACTCTTCGGTGTGATGAAGACCCACCTCTTCGGACCGAAAGCAGGGCCCGATCTGATAAATGCGGCACAGCCCCGATCCAAGAACCTTCTTCATGCCGAACTCAGGACTGGTATGAAGAAATCGGTCGCCGCAGGACACGGCCTCGAGGTGCTCTTCCATGGCGGGCGAGCGCACCAGTACGGGCGTATGAACCTCGAGGTAGCCATTCGAATGAAACCATTCGTGCAGGGCTCGGGTAATGGCCGCGCGTTGCCGCAGCCGTTCCGGATTCACTTCTGGACCCGGCTCACGTATTCTTTTGTGCGGGTGTCAATTTTAAGGATTTCTCCTTGGTCGATGAAAAGCGGCACGTTTACCGTGGCGCCGCACGCCAAGGTCGCAGGTTTGGTTGCACCTTGTGCAGTGTTGCCGCGTACGCCAGGCTCGCAGTAGACAACCTCCGACTCGATGAAGTTCGGAAGGGTGATGTTCAGCGGGCTGCCCTTGTAGTACAGAACATCTACGGAGTCGTTTTCCACCAAAAAATCAGCCTCGTCTTCGATTGATTTTGCAGGGATGGCAACTTGGTCGTAGGTTTCTTCGTTCATGAAGTGGTAAAACTCACCGTCGTTGTAGAGGTATTGCATGGTCTCTTCTTCGACATCCGCCGCCTTCAGCGTCTCTCCAGTCCGATAGGTGCGCTCAATGACGTTTCCAGTGACCATGTGCTTGAGTTTGGTGCGGGTGAAAGCTGTGCCTTTGCCCGGCTTCACGAACTGAAAGTACACCATGGTGTAAGGCCCATTATCGAGCTCCACCTTCAGGCCATTGCGAAAATCCGATGTCTGATAGACCCGTCCCATATTCAATCCTCGTCCTAGTGCGATACAGGGGTAGTTGTGAGCAAATCCTTTAACCAATGCAGCCCGATGGTGTCGCCGAATGAGGCGTCCGAGCGTTTTCCAGCGACGGATCGGGATGCTTGGGAGCGATTGTCGACGATTTTTCCTGTTCGAATCAGTCGGAGTTGGGCGCGGCGGGTCAAAAAAGCAGACGACCCGTTGGGGCTTCAGGTGTTCCCAAGTCAGCGTGAGCTGGCTGTTGACCCCTTCGATGTCCCCGATCCGGTTGGCGAGGAGCAACGCATGCCCGTTCCGTGGGTGATTCAAAAACACCCCGATCGGTTGCTACTCATCGTTACGCGTCGTTGTCATGTGCATTGCCGGTACTGTTTTCGCCGGGATCTCGATGGCAAGTCGGACCCGACTCGTGAAGAGCTGACCCGCGCGATCAACTTCGCCAAGGGTTCGGGGGTGCGAGAAGTGATCCTCTCTGGGGGAGATCCGTTGCACCTGCGCCCGGCGAAGTTGGGCCGTATTATCGATGAGTTGCGTCCTGCTGTTCCGCTCATCCGGGTGCACAGCCGGGCACCCATTACGTTCCCGGCGGCGGTGAGTGACAAACTCGTACAAACGCTCGCTGACCGGCCGCCAGTGTGGTTTGTGGTGCACGTCAATCACGTGGACGAGCTGGCAGATGATGTGGTCGATGGATTGACTCGCCTCGTCAATGCTGGAATACCCGTGCTGAATCAATCGGTTTTGCTCCGCGGTGTGAACGACAACGTGGATGCGTTGGCCGCATTGGTGGAGCGGCTCGTCGAACTAAGGATCAAGCCGTACTACCTTCACCATCCCGATGCAGTGCCGGGTTCGGGTGGGTTTCGCGTCAGCATCGAAGACGGCCTCGAGTTGCATGCTGCGCTCCGCAAACGGGTAAGCGGTATCGCCCTTCCGCAATATGTGATCGACCCACCGGATGGGACGGGTAAGGTTGCGGTGGCCGAACACTACGCGCGTTCGGTACGATAAAGCGAGTTGGGAGGCCGCGGTGGCTGTTCGTTCTGCGAGCGTTGAATTTAGAGATTTAGCGAAGTTTCTCGTCACCTATCGTGAGTCCATTTCACAGGGTTCGATGTTTATCGCGCCAGGCCAGATCGATTCGGAGGTCGCCAACGAGTTTCGTCTGGACCTCATCGTGCCGATCATTGGTCGGCAGGGACCCATCCCGGTGCAGGTGGTGCATCGCGGTCCAGACGGAAGCTTGGGTCTTCACATTCCATCGCTACCCGGCCCTGTGGAGTCTGCCTTCGGTGAGTTGATGGCCCATATCGAAGCCATCAAAACAATGCTTGTCGAAACGGGAGCAGTGGTTGAAAAGGCGACCTACACGAAGGTCCTCGGCCAGTTGGCTGTTGCAGAGCGAGCAGCACAAACGGGTGCGGCGAGTGCTACTCAAGCTGTGGCGCCCAAGAAACGCAGCCGTGGCATTCCCATTCCCGATGTTTCAGGCACGGCGGCTACGCTGTCTGGCTCGATGGCTGACCGGTCGCTTCGTGATGCGATGGTTGGTTTTGCGGTCGAAAAGTCGACCGGATTGTTGTCGGTAAAGTACCCCAACGGCACGGTGCGATATGGGTACTGGATGCGGGGCGGACCAGTCGGATGGCGGACTGAACCGCTAAATGAGGATGAGGTACTTGGTGTTCTGCTCTACCAAGCAGATCAGTTGACCAAGGAACAAGTGGCCCAGAGTCTTGAAATCATGAAGGCACAGGGGTGCCGACAGGGCGAGGCCCTCGTAGAAATGGGTGTTATCGATTTTGCTCAGTTGATTCGCGTGTTGAGCAAGCAGAACGAGTTCATCTTGCAGCGGATTATGAAAGACCGCGGGGGCGATTGGACCTTTCACGTACTAAACCGGCTGCCCGAGCAATTTTTGACACCCCCGTTGAAGGTTCCTGCGCTGCTGTTTCGAGCCCTGTACAGCCACGCAAGAGAGATGCCGGGGTCCGAACTTTCGGAGCATGTCCAGCCTCATATGGACCGATATTTGTCGATATCTTCCGGTGCAGAACATGTGTTCGCCGAATTGATGCTCAACAAGAAGGAGTCCGGCTTCGTCGATGTGGTCCAGTCAAACTCATGGCGTCTACGCGAAGCCTACAGCGTGTCTCCACTTGGGCGGGGCCAGACGAGCGCATTGGTTTGGTCGCTTATGGAATTGTCTCTCCTCGATATGGCAGATCAAGAGGATGAGAGTCGCACCAAGGCTCGCATTGCGGAGCGGATCCAGCGAAAGAAGAAATCCCTTCAAGGCAATCATTTTGATGTGCTTGAAATTCACTGGGTGTGCATGAAGTCGGAAGTGACCGAGAGCTACGAACGGTTGAAGACTGAATTTCGCACCGAGCGATTCAGTTCGCTAACTGCGGAACAAACTGCTGACCTCGACACCATCAATGCCAAGCTGGATGAAGCATTCACTGTTTTGGAAAGCGACTCGGGACGGCGGCGATACCGGGCGGACGTGATCGAAAAAGACGCCATCGTCAACAGTGCTGAAATGCTCGGCAAGCAAGGGGAAATGGCAATCATGAGGCGTGACCGGGCTCAGGCATGCGGCGCGTTCGCGAAGGCTGCCGAGCTTGTGCCGGGTGAGCCACTGTTCAGGGACGGCCTGCGACGAGCCACAACAATCTAAATCAAGAGCGAAACAGCCACTGCAGGCGAGTCCGAATTCCAGATGCAAACGCAAAGCTCAACAGCCGTTTGATCCATCGGAATCGCGTGGGAGTGTAGGGGTACCACAGCGGGTCATTGTTCAACACTTCAATGCGTGCGTAGTTGACGTGGCGCTGTTGGCACATATGGCGCATTGATTCGTCACCATGTGTGTGCCCGAGGCTGCTGGATTTGACCCCTCCCCACGGGGTTTCGGGCATGCCATGGGTGGCCAATACGTCATTGATCATCACGGTGCCCGCCTCAATTTGCTCGGCGATGCGCTGGGCTCGGTTTGGCGTTGAGCAAAACACATACGCGAGTAGTCCCAAGTCAAGGCGATTGGCCTCTGTAATCATGCCATTTTCATCATCGAGGACCATGATCGGCAGCACGGGTCCGAATACTTCTTGATTCATGACGGCCATTTCCGTCGTGACATCCAGCAGCACGGTGGGTTGGTAGAACAAGCCGGGGCCTTCTACCGGCGCACCACCCAGCAATCATTTGGCTCCCTTTTGGACGGCATCATCGACCATTCGTTGAACATGGTCCATCTGGCGTTGATTGTTGAGCGGACCCATTTGCAGCTGATCGGCATGGACGGATGGGCCCGTATGAAGGGCTCGAACCCGAGGCAGCAGCTTATCGAGGAGGGCGGGTAAGACTGAACGATGAACCAGTGCCCGCTCAACGCTGGCGCATACTTGTCCGCAGTTTGCATACGCACCCCATGCGAGTGCGGCGGCCGTCCGGTCAAGGTTGGCATCATCCAGCACCAATGCGGGAGCCTTTCCGCCCAGCTCGGCGACACAGGGAATTAGACGTTCGCCGCAGCGGGCCGCAATTTTTCGGCCGGTCGCAACGCTGCCTGTAAATTCGATCATATCGACGTTGTCTACAACGGCTTCACCCGTTTCTCCTCGCCCATGAACGACTTGAATCAGGTCCTCGGGCACACCACCGCGGATAAAAATGTCTCGGGCGAGGTCCTGGATCAATGGCGTGTACTCGCTCGGTTTGATGATCACGCCATTGCCGGCGAGGAGCGCGACGGCAGCCGGGCCATTGCAAATCATCATGGGGAAGTTCCAAGGTCCGATTACGCCAATCAAGCCCCTTGGTTGCCAGTGGATGTAGCTCGCTCTGTGCTTGAACAGATGGAGCGGGATTGGTTGGGGTGAGAGGATACGCTCGGCGTTGCTTGCGAAGTAGTCGATCAACCCTGAGAGGTTCATCACCTCATGCAGGAGGGCTTCGAGGTGGGGCTTGCCCTGCTCAGCGTTCAACTGTTCACAGATTTCATCCGCCTGCTCCAACAGCCCATTCTTGACCCGATGCAGGATTGCGCACCGCTCCTGAAGCGGAACCTTCGACCAC
Source organism: Deltaproteobacteria bacterium UBA2957 (assembly GCA_002348535.1). Lineage (GTDB taxonomy): Bacteria > Myxococcota_A > UBA796 > UBA796 > UBA796 > UBA796. The sequence goes on from DEBL01000007.1 coordinate 25,358, forward strand.
GCGTGTTGTGCGGCACGGGCCCTGCTTGCGGCTTGTTCGACATCCGATCGAGATGCGACGGGGACCGTGCCGACGGTGGTTCCGTCGACCGGGGAGTGAACGCTGATGGTGTCGTTATTCATGGGACTTCAGTCTACACGTAACGATGCTCGCCGCCTCCACAGAGCCGGCGCAACATTCAAGGCTTCAACGGATCCGAGCTTGTTTACTTGGCCGCGTGCCCGTGTGTGGGATGCACATGGATCTCGAGGTCGTTCGGCGCGAACATCTTATCGGTGACG
>DEBL01000001.1 GCA_002348535.1 Deltaproteobacteria bacterium UBA2957
TCGCCACCAAGGGCCCTGGCTGAACCCGCTCGGGCATCACCATTCCCATGCCATGACCGGTGACGATCTGGGTGAACACCCAGTCCAATGTCCAGCCGTCTTTCGTAGGGTGTTTGTGGCTGGGACTCAGCGTGTAGTCGGGAAAGTCGATGACCTTAAAGTTGGTGTTCATTTTCAGCTTAAAATTGGGTATTCGGGCCACTTGATCCGAGGGTTGATACCGCCACGTTGACATTCCTCGAGAGGCGTAGGCCACCCGCAGCCGGACCTCCTGGCCCGTCTTCATGGAAAGCCTGTGCCGAATCTGGCCTCGTGATGTGCTCACTTTATCGCTGATGTCTTCGCCATCGACCACGAATTGGAAATCATCGTACACTGCATGTTCAACAGGAAAAGACCACGTGATCTCCACCGTCTGCTCCGGCTTTGTGTGCAGGTACGTCCACTCTCCGGCGACGCGGTTGTCATAGAGTGGAAACCACAACAATCCCTTTCGTCGCATGTCCAGCTGAAGGTCGACGTTCAGATCGGTCGAGGCTGGAGGTTCCGCGACCTTGTGGTGGACCGTCTCCTCTACAGCCACCTTGATGGGCTGGTTGTGGGCGTCGAGAACAGGCGACCCGTCTTTGCCTGTCTGAATTCGATTGACGAACCGAGTCGTGGACCAAGTGCGTACAAAAGAGGGAGCCTCTTGCACGTGTGCAGACCCCCATAAACCGTGAACTTGTCCCGAGAGACTCTGACGCTGGTTCGTGGTGCGGTCCGACATCACAGCGCCAAACACAAGCCATGCGACGGAGGTGAACAGGAAAACCGGAATTAGGGACCAAGGGCGCATTGTGAATCCTCCATGATGATTGCTCCATGGGAGGATGCAGGAGGCGTGCCATCAGACTGAATGCCGCACTGCGATGCAGTTGATGGTGTGTCGATGAGGCCGATGCTTTGGAAATGCGACGCGAAGTAGACACGAATATCGAATTGATGGCATCAAAACGCTTTGTGCCACGATTCGATGGGCCGTGCCCAGCGGGATGGCGACTTCTGGCGACTCCAGGTCCACTCGGTCGGTCGCTCGGTGATGCCACCGGTCACGAGTGAGCCCACGAAATCGCCACCAGCGTAGACCCGGTCGATCTGTTCGCGAAGGTCTGCCACATCCTCAGCTGTGACCATTCCATTTGATGTGGCTTTGTAGAATTGGACTGTGACCCGGATGGGGAATCGATGATCGCGCTTGATCGCTAAATCGTTGATCTCGGGGTGTGGGCCCTCGGTCGGGCCGTGCCCCACCACGGTGGATTCCACATCGGATCGCAGCTGACTTCTGGCGCGCTCAAGTGTGGCCAAGCTACCATCAGAACGTGAAGAAAAACCTCCTGTCTGCGGTGCATCGAGAACGCCGAACAGCCCCCTGCGCGGAGTGTGCTGCAGTGGAATCTGAATGACCAGCACAACGTCTAGACCGGTGTTCTCTCGGGCTGCTTCGGGTGCGGTCACTCCGTCCCCGCCGTTTCGACGGAATGTGGACAAACGGGTCGCGGTGAACGGTGCGCGTTCTCCGTCCTCATTGAAGAACAGTTCCTCTGACATGTAGCCGCTGGCATTCTCGACAACCTGAATGCTGGTGCCCTCTCGGGTCGCCACAATGGTCATGACTGCGGGGTCACCCGGCCGGCTCTGATAGTTGTAAAGGACAGGTGTAAAGGTCGCCTTGCCGGTCGATGCGATGGGTAGAAAGCAAGCTTGCGCGCTCACGAGGAGATGAGTGTCGGTGGCAGACAACACCGAATCGGAACGGCTGCGCAGGCTGTAAGGATTGTGAAGGTGCTTTCGAAGGCCCTCGAGAACGTCGATCAGTCGCGTCGACTGAAGGTCCTCACCGGATGCATTTCCGGTTCGGAGCCACATGCGTTTAGCCTCGATGTCGGCGGTTTTATCGTGGAAATTGTTGAACCGAAATACCGGCATGGGGTGAAGGGAACCTCGGGAGTCTCGAACGCCGATTGTCATGTCGGATATGTTTGGCCCCAGCGCAGAATTTTTGGATCGACCGGTGTCCTCCCACGTGACATTCACGAGGTTGAGACCATGACTTCGAGCCAAACGCTGTGCTGCAGGGTCCGACACCATGTCTTCCACTCGTGCGATGGTGCGGTCGTGGCGGGTCGGCCTACGGGCGGTGGCATCCGAACTCGAAAGAGCGGCGATAAAGACAGTAAGGGCAATCATGAGGCCTCCGTGCGGGGTTCGGAAGCGGAACGATTGCGGTACGGAGACCTTACACGTGCAGGCTCACTTCAGCGCAGACCGAACTGAGGCGACAAGCCTGTCAATGTCGTCGGTAGACATCCCAGGGTGATTGGGGAGGTAGATCACCGACTCATCAAAGTCTGCTTTCGGGCCAAGCCATTCCATGTAGTCGGTGCGAACATCGAATCCACTCTTTTGAAGGCCCCGCGTCAGTTCGTCGGCCCGCGCGCTTCGGACAGCCACAGCATTGAAGCTGTTTTCACAGCGGGCATCAAACTGGGGCAGGTGCAGATCGTGGATGCCTTGCAGCCCGTCGAGCATGCGAAGGGCGTTCGCGCGTCGTGCGGCGTTGCGGCGATCAAGTTCGGCGAGTTCTAAACACCCCAGCGCGCCTTGGGCATCGCTGAGACGATACAGACGACGATCCGGATCGTAGCTGGCGCGCTCCTCATAGAGCATACCCTCAAGGACTGAGGGGGCGACCCAAGAAAGCAATCGACTGATGGGGTGCATCAAGGCTTGATAGCCGATGGGGGTGGTGAGAAACCATCGCTGCAACCCGCTGCGAAAGGATCGGGCAGCATGGGCATTGGTGTGACCTGTTGCTCCCGACAAGCGGACCGAGATGCCCCGTGCGATGTCGGCACTTTGAGTGACGACGAGCCCCCCCCCGAAGGTCTGTAGATTCTTGCCGCTCACCAACGAAAACACGCCCACGTCACCGATGGACCCGGCCGGGAGGCGGCCCCACCGGGCCCCTGTGGACTGGCTCGCATCTTCGACGAGAGGAATGTGCAGCGACTCGGTAATCGCGTTCAACCGCTCCATGTCGGCGATCTGTCCAAACGGCTGGATGACAACCACTGCATGCGCACCCTCGATATGGTCCGCGAGTCGATCAGGACACAGAGCAAAGGTGTTGGGATTCACAGGAGCAAACCGCGGGACGTACCCCATACCTTCGACGACCTTGACGAGGCTAAAAAAACAGTAGGAGGGAAGCACTACGGTCGCGCCTTCGGGAAGATCGAGGCCTTCGAGGGCTAGGTGCAGAGCGGTCCGGCCGGACTCCACCGCAATGGCGTGGGCCACCCCAAAGTAGCGCGCAGCATCGGCTTCGAATCGTTCGCGGCCGCCGTCGTGGTCTCCCTTTCCGAGGGCGCCCCGCAGAACCAGTTCGAGTTCCTCCGCGGTGAGATTTACATTATGGCGTGGGACGGGTCGGTTCATGTCGCTCAGGCGGCTTCTCTTGGGTCGGCCGCGGTTCTGCAGCGCTGGTCCCGACGCGTCCGCGATTTCCGAGGAGATATTTGAGGCTCAGTGCCGCCAGTTGCCACTCCGTGGGGTCGGTGAGTCGATACAGCGCTCGGCGACGCAGGTATTTCATAAATCGTCGAGGAGAGAAGTAATACTGCAGGTAGAACTGGCGCTGCAGGGCCTCGAGGGTCTCTGAATCGACTTCGCTGAGATTGACGTGCTGCGTTTCGTAATGATTCAGTTCGCTGAGATCGCCCACCAACTCCTTGGCCATCTCATAGGATTCGGACCCTGGATACGGAGTATGGAACGCCATTTGAACCATGTCCGATCCGACCTCCTTGGCGAACTCGAACGTCTCTTCCATCTCGGCGCGGGTCTCTGTGGGATGGCCCACCATGTAATAGGTCGTCAAAAACAGACCGGCCTTTTCGATGTTCCGGGCGGCATCCAAGAGATCTTTCCGGGTGGAACTCTTTCGGACGATTTTCAGGATCCGGTCCACTCCGGATTCGATGCCCATCTTGACCCCAACACATCCCGCCCGCTTCATGAGCTTGAGGAGGTCGAGATCGATCAGGTCACCGCGAGTCTGAATGGTCCAGTGAATGTTGTGATTGTGCTTGATCAGTCCATGGCAAATGTCGACGACTCGCTTTCGGTCAAGACTGAACACATCGTCGATGGTGTAGAAAGCGTCGACACCGTGATCAATGTGCAGCCGAAGCATATCGTCGACCACGCGTGCGGCCGAGTGGCCCCTAAACTTGCGGCCGTAGGTCTGACGCAAGGTGGCGGAGCAGAACGTACACGGGAACGGGCACCCCCGACTGGTCAACAGATATCCCCAGCGGACGGTGCCGAACTTCGGAACATGAGTCGACCGCATTCGGTACCGGTCAATGTGCAGTCCGGTTGGGTCAATGGGTGGCAGTGCGTCGCAGTCGTTCACCTCGTGCTTGCCGCCGATGCGAACCACTTCGCCACGCGGTCCCAAAGTTGCCGAGCCCTCGATGGACCGCTCGCCTCGGCACGCCAATAGGTCCGCGATCGTACCGGGGTATTCTCCGAGCAGGACGCCGGATATCGGTGAACCCTGATACAAAAAGTCTTCGCTTTGTTCCGTGGCGTGCTGCCCGATGCCCCAGATCTTCAAGTCAGGCAGGCGCTCGAGAACATCTCCAGCAATCTCGCGCGCATAGGCCATCGTGGGCGTCATGGTGTCGATCAGCAAGAGGTCCGGCTGCAGCATGATCAAATGACGAACCAGCGCATCTCGATCAAACTGCTCGACATGCAGGTCCACCACAGTTGGATTCCATCCGGCGGCGTGCGCGATGCCCTTCGCGTACATCATTTCAACCGGCCACATGAGGTCATGCGGGTGGTTGTTTTGAAAGATTGCCCACGGAGCAAAGCGAACGAAGACGACTTGCGGTCGACCAAAAACGCCAGGGCCTGGGCTCCAACTGCTCACGGTGTGTCTCTCATGGGAACGGGTCCGCCTGCGCGGAGTAATTCAACGGCTTTACCTACCATTGCAGGAAGCGTAGCAGGTGTGGCGACCATTTCGGAGGCCAATCGGCCGAAAGAGGCGGGTTGCGAGAAAAAAGCGAGGTGAGCGGCTTTGGCGATTCGGATGGCTGCGGACCGCGAAATGGCTGCCGTGTCGATGGTGGTCCCTGCACCGGCATAGCCGGATCCCGGCGTTTCGTAGAAGGGTACCCAGTTGGCGTCATCAAGCCCCAAGGTCAGCGAGAGGCGCACGCTGATCAAGGTTTGGGGCAGCCCAATGCCGGGCATCCCCACGATGAAGTAGCCGCCCACCCGCATGCCGGCATTGCGTGCCCACTCCACTGCCGACTGGGTGGCCGTGATGGTGTGACCAATCCCGGGGTAAGCGGGGGGGTTGAGGTGCTCCACGCTGTACACGATTCGCTTGCATCCGGCCTCAGCCATGCGGTTCAGTATGAGCCGGTCTACTTGGTCGACCCGAATGCCATTGACCAATTCCCAGTTGACGCGAAGGTTCCGACGAATCAGTTCGGTGCAGATTGCATGCACGCGATGTTTGTCGGCCAGAAAGCTGTCGTCTTCAACGTGAATGCTGTTCACTCCGTGATTGACGACGAGGTCTTCCCACTCATCGACGACTTGAGTCGGGGTTCTCGGATCGAAACGATCGGGACGCAGGGCGGGTACGGGACAATACGAGCACGACCGATAGCACCCTCGCGATGTGTACACTTGGGCATAAGGGAGCGCAGTGGAACGCATCGCGTAGCTGTATTGGTCCACAGGAAACACGGTTCGGTCGGGCAGCGGAAGTGCGTCCAGTGGAATGTGTTTGGGCCATTCAATCGAGGGGTTCCGTTCGTTGACCACTCCGGGGACTGTACCCGGATCGGGTGCACCGACCATGCGGGGTACCGTAAGCTCAGGTGGGCCCACGATGGCGAAGTCCGCGCCGGTTCGGGCCAGCGCGCCGAGCGGATCGATGGTTGGCAGCGCACCTGCAATGAAGGTTCGGACACCTTTCAAGGTGCGCAAAGCTCTCATCCACGGCATCACATCATCGGTGTTGTGGTGCAGGACGGTTGCACCCACCCATTCGACACCACCGGACCGAACACGTTCCATCAGGTCATCTTCGCTGTCGAACACCAGGTCTAGTCCAGCGACCTCATGACCTTCAGCGGCGAGCAGGGGGACGATGGCCGCGAGAGCGAGCGGATAGGCTGGCTCCGCGCTGACCTTGGGTTGGACCAATAAGATGCGCATTCTTATCTATTCTGCCCGTTCAGAGACGACTTGTCAGGCAGATAGATCCATCCTGCCAGCGCACAGACTCCGCCAACAAGGACAATCAGGGTGTGGTTTGCCACGACAAGCGTAGTGGGGGTTGAGCCCATCCACTCGGCCACGCCGCTCAAACTCCAGTGGTGGATGCCGACCCCACCCAGAGGCACAGGAAGGTACGTCGCGACGTCAGCCAAGGCGAGCATTCCCGCGGCCAGTCGGGGTGAAATCGGATCGTCTAGGGCAGCCCCCAAGATGAAGATGCTCGCGGCACTGAGAGCGTGCTGAATCACCGATAGAACAGTTTGACGAATGGTGGCGACGGCGCCGACGGCGGCGATGGGGTCGACCGCGGCCGTGCCCGGAATTGCCAGCAGGGGAGACCAGCGTGGAGTCAGTGCATCGATGCCAAAAGGAACGACGAGTGCGGTACTCACCACAACGAACCCAAGGCTTGGATTGATCACTCCGATCGCCATTCCTGACAGCACAGCGAGCGCGGCGATCGTCGTCATGAAGCGGAACACGAGTCGGGTCAAGATGAACCGGGAAGGTTCATTGAGAATGCGACTCAATGCCGCCACCTCAAATGCATCGCCAACAAGGCTGGGTGCGAGGACATTTAGACCGTGAGACAGCCCGACCGCGGAACCGAGGGAGCGCCATCGCTGAGGTTCAAGAAGGACACATGTACGGATCCACTGCAGAACCAACGATGCAAGGAGTGCCGCGACGGCGAGTCCGATCCAGTCAAACCGCAGTGCGGCGAGCCCCGGCCAAACGGTGCGGTGTGTAGACCACCACGGCACGAACAAGCCGATCCCGATGAGCGATCCGAGCGCAAATTTGGTGCCCCGGTTCATGGAACGAGCCGCTCGGCTGCGAAGCCCCGGTCCTCTGTTGGCCCTGGAAGTGCATCCTCGTCCATTGCGGCAATGGCCCGCTGCAGACGTGTCCGCGTCATATCGATGACCCGATCGAAGCCTGCTCGCTTTCCTGCAGAGCGTTCGCCCACCGGCTCAGGACGCTGAATGAGAACGAATTGCAAGCCCGCGTTTCGTTCACGATTTTCCGCGAGCACCGCGTGTCCGGTCGTTCCAGACCCGGCAAAGAAGTCCAGTACGATGTCGCCCGGTTGATGGGTGAACCAGCGGACAATTCTCTGCGCCACAGTCAGTGGTTTTGGATGGTCGAAGGGCACCCCCATCTTGGCCAAACGGCGGTCGTCGGATGAGCCATCTTTGAAGATGGACGGTACGTTCTCCGTTTGGACTTCATGCAGGAAGTACTTTCGCCTGGGCTGGGTTTGCTCATCGGCTCCAAAGACGACACGACCTTCGGCCAATAAGCGAGTCATTGTTCGCGGGGGGTTCCGCCATCCTCGCTCTGGAACTGGACAAGGCTTGCCGGTTTCAGGGTGAATCAGTGGAACAAAGTAGTGGTCCGGCGCCCGCTTCTTGTTGGGCCATGCCATGCTCACGGCTTGGTACACCCGCCCACTGGAGTCGATACGATTGTAGGCTCGCTCACCCGGACGGAATGCACGTTGGTCCCGCAGCCACGCAGCAAACGCTTTGTTGATGTCGTCGAGGGTCCGCGCGCGGCGATGAGGCTTGAGTGCGACGGACGGGAGCCGATACCGGCTCGCGGTTTTTGCGAGATCGGGGGGCAGCATGACCTTGCCCAACGTGCCCATGAGGTCTGTAGCTTTCGCTAGCATTGCCTCTACGTTGGGTTTGGCTTGTTCAAGTGGGTGAAACTGCGACTTACGCTTGGCGAAGGCCACGATAGATTCGTGCTGGACGGCGATGGAATTCGCATCTCCCTTTGGGTTGCCTTTGTCCCATACGATTGTCCCGAGCCGGTTTTCCCGTCCGAAAATATCATCCAGAAGCACCGTGAGGCGTGCGACCTCGTGTTCATCGATGTGCACCACAATGGCGCCGCCCTCGCACAACAGGGTGTGGGCGGCCTCGAGGCGCGGGCGCATCATCATTACCCACTCCTCACCGCGATTGTCTTCGTATGTGAACTGATTGCCTGTGTTGTACGGCGGGTCGATGTATGCAAGCTTGACCCGGCCTGAATGGGTTGGCAGCAGGGCCGCCATGACGGCGAGATTGTCGCCCTCAATCACGCGATTCTTGGTTGTCTCTATCCGGACGGACATGCCCGCAACCGGCTCAATACGGGTGGATTGGGGTGGGGTCACGGTGTCGATTTCCCCGCAGATGACGGCCCGGGTGGACCGGTTCGCCGACCGGTTCGACGGACAGCCTGTGGGGAGTACAGGGGAAGGCTCATGAATCGAGCATATCGGCCCCGTGCAGGCGTCCGCAAGGTGGACATCAACCGAGCATCACACCATCAACAGGGCGGGCTTGATACGGGGGTATTGATTGGAGTTCTGACCATGGACACGCACCATCGATCTGACCCTCGGAAGGACCGTGCGGTCGCTCGGACCGCGGGCCTTACCCAAGTGTGCCGAGTGCTTGGTCTTGAGGAGAATGCTGCAGCGCAATTTTTGGCACTGTTTGATGAGTGTCTTGCAGACTACTCGGCCTTGTCGATCGATCCGTCCACCGGCGCCCTTGGGATCATGACCCTAGGATCGGGTCAGGCGCATGCGTTTCGAATCGTCAAGTTCATGGAGCAAGCCAAGCAATCAGAAGCCGCCATCGAGCAATTTTTGGGGCGGGTCCGCCATTTTGATGCCGAAAACATCGCTGTAAAAGCAGAAATTGACCGGCGCGGCGTTCGAGAGGTCACCACCTATGTACGCCAAGAAATTGAACCTAAAGTCGCGCATGCATGCCTTGCCGATGCCGGTGTGGATGTGGCTTCGGTGGGGCTGATGGAAGCGGTTTTTGAAGCCCTCGATTCGGCTACAGTCTGCGCTGTGGCCACGGCCGCGACCGTCTCAGGGGATGCGGTCGAAAAGATCTATTTTGCATCACCGGATGCCGCGATGGACTGGAACCGAGTTCGCTTGGTGGGTCAGCTGGTGGGGCTCTCAGACCTTGACTGGTCGCCAATCGATGCGCAGCGATCGACGCTTTCGATATCGGGTATGGAGTTGTCATTGGGCTTTCGAGGTGGTCGAGCCCTCCCCGGTGTGACGCTCGCCTTTCAGTCAGTGTCGCCGGAGGTTGTCGCCGGCCTGCTTGGCTCTCGAACTGAGCGAGAGACTGCGGATCGAATCCGAGTTCTCTGGGACCGAACCGTCCATGATGAAGTTCGGATTCGGATTGTTCCAGGCGGTCCGATGGGCCTCAAGACGTGTGCTGTGCGGGCACAGGAGGTCGGATAACCGTTGTCGATGGATGCATTTATCGCCACAGCACTGGATCCGATGACCGCACTCATCGTGGGTGTGGTCTTCTGTGCAGTGGTGGTCCGCGCGGCATTTGGTTTTGGAGACGTGCTGGTAAGCGTGCCCATTTTGGTGTTGGTTGTCGACCCTCGATTGGTCATTCCTCTCATGGGTTTGGTCGGCGCGACCAATGCGCTCCTGCTCTTGCTGCGTGAACGAACAGCAGTCCAGTGGAAGCCAGTACGATTTCTATTGATGGCCTCGGTTGTCGGCGTCCCGATTGGGGCGTGGCTGCTGACCTGGGTGGATGCGCGGAGCATCAATCTCGCGCTGGGAGTTACGCTCGTAATGTTCTGTGCGTGGAGCTTACGGGGTCGGTCGATGCCGCGACTGACATCCCCGCTGTGGGCCTTTCCATTCGGATTTGGCGCCGGATTGATGGGCGGTGCTGTGACGGCCACTGGTCCGCCCATCGTGGTCTACAGTACGACCCAAGACTGGAAGCCTGAAGAGCGTCGGGCCACCATGCAGGGATTCTTTTTGCCCAATGGACTGTTCGTTTTGGTCTCGCACTTTGTGGCCGACCTGTGGACGCCGCAGGTGTTGCACACCTACGCATTGACGATTCCAGTGTGCATCTGTGCCTTACCGGTCGGTGCTGCGCTCGCATCTCGGTGGAGTCAAGCCCGATTCGAGCGCCTGACCCTAATCGTATTGTTGGGCACAGGAGTATTGCTCTTAGTGTCTTGATCGTGCATTCTCGACGAAGACTATCCTTGGAGAATCCATGTCGAATCGTGCTTTGAGCGTGGTTGCAATGGGCGGAAACTCGCTGATCAGCCCCGAGCTTGCGCCCACGGTACGCAATCAGTTTGCCCTCGCCGCACGCGCTGTGGTTCCCATCGCTGACCTGTTGGGGGAAGGCGAACGGATGGTGGTGACCCACGGCAATGGACCACAAGTTGGGTTCATGGCTTTGCGCTCCGAACTCAGCCGCGAACACATCCATGAGGTCCCACTCGACTCACTTGTTGCCAACACCCAAGGTTCCCTCGGCTACATGCTTCAGCGGGCCCTCGGTCAAGAGTTGCGTCTGCGGCGACTTCCTCAAGAGGTCATCACAATTGTGACCGAGGTGGAAGTGGACGCGAATGATGATGCGTTTGAAGAGCCCACGAAACCCATTGGTCGGTTCTACACCGATGAAGACTCTGACACGCTTGCTATGGATCGGGGGTGGGACATGGTGTACGTCGAAGGGCAAGGATGGCGGCGTGTCGTGCCCAGCCCGATACCCCAGCGAATCGTCCAACTCGAAACCATTCGCACACTCGTTGATTTGGGCGTGCTTGTCGTGTGTTGTGGGGGCGGAGGGATTCCCGTCGTTCAATCCGAGGGGGGGACTCTGCACGGAATTGAGGCGGTGATCGACAAGGACCGCGTGTCGGCCATGTTGGGTCTGGCCTTGGGTGCGGAACGGTTGTTCCTGACCACGGGCACCGATGCGATTTATGCGGACTTCAACGGTCCCAACAAGCAACGTCTGACGCAGTTGACGGTCAGTGAGGTTCTGGAGATGGCTGACAGGGGTGAGTTTCCTCCGGGTTCGATGGGCCCGAAGGTGGACGCTGCGGTTCAGTTTGTTCAGGGCGGCGGCCAAGTCGCTGTGGTGTGCAGTCCAGAGGATTTGGTCGAAGCGTTCAAAGGGAAGGCGGGCACTGCAATTGTGAAATAGCGTCGATATTTGGTCGCCTGCACGCTGCGGGTGGAAGACCATTGCTGTGTACGATCCGCCGTGTGCGACTCATGCAGACTGAAATGATATAGCTCGAAGCTATGGTTTCATGGATTTGATATAGATTTAATTTCGACACGCACTCCAAGGCTTGCCTTTCGAACAGGTCGCTGGGCACAATGGAAAGGTTGTTGTGCCGTTACGGTACGGGGGCTGCGCGGATGTTGAACATTGCGAATCGGGGGGTTCGAATACCGTTGGCGGGCATTGCCGTTCTGCTGGGGGTGTTGCTCGCCGGTTGCTTTGATGTGTCGGCCCAATCGTCAGCCGGGAATTTCAAGGTCAAAGCCAAGAAGGTCCGCCATGAGGTGAAGGTGATTCGTCCCGGGGAACTGGGACCGTTCTTTGAGCGATATCCAGACGAAAAGCTTCGATACGTTGCGTATCGATCGCTGGAGGCTCAGCGAGAACGACTTCGGGCTGGTCGCACGGCATGGACGGCGCTCGACGTCGTGGCCATGGTCGAGATGGCTCAGCGAGACATGAACGCGGAGTACCAACCGCTCCGGTCTGTCGCCACCAAGCATTTCGTATGGGCACGTCTGGAAGGGCTCGAGCCCGGCCAGTTGGTGTCCATGATGGATGGGCCCCATGCGAAGTCCGTGGTGAAGTGGATCTCCGACTTCAATGCTCAGGGCCGTCCCAATCTGGAGGGTCGTCTCAACCGGCACGATTTCGCAGCACTTCAGCGGTACGCAATGGAGAACCTGCCGTCATCGCGTAGCTTGCTCCGCTGGACCTTTGAGCAGGATAAGCGGCCCGGCCAAGTGGCGGGCTTCCTTGGACGGGAGTGGACGGAGACCCAACTCAAAGAGATTATGCGGATGTGGTGCACCTCTGAAGGATGGTCGCCTCTGGCGCATTCTGGCGACCTTTCGGCGCGGGAGCGACATGCGGTGCAAGTCGCATTTGATCGCCTCCAGAAGTCAACCGACCCGCTCACCCGGCGTGAGACAAAGCGATGGGAGGAATGGTTTCAGAGTCGGATAAAGAAGGTCGCGAAGCTCCGATAGACTCAGGCGGCGGAGCGGTAACGAAGCCATCCAACGTGCGCCATCGCCGGGACGAGCAGCAGATCTGCCATCATGGCGGCGACTAGGGAAAACGGCAGTAGGATTCCCACGACTTCAATGGAGTAGTACGAACTGAGGGTCATTGGCATAAAGCCCAGCGCCAAGATGAGTGTGGTCATGACAATGGCGCGCCCCGCGAACCGAAATGTACGCTCGATGGCCTCGTTGGCTGATGCCGATCGCTCCGATTCGATTCGGAAGCGCATCAGGAAGTGAATGGTGTCATCCACACCGATTCCAATGGCCATCATGAGGACCACCAGCGTGTCTGAGTCGATATCGCCCCAGACGAGGCCGCAGAGGGCCGTTGTCGCGAGGAGTGGAAACAGGTTGGGAACGATCGATGCGAGACCGATCGCGGAACTCCGAAGACCAATCATCATGAGCAGTGTAATGCCGATGATGGAAGCAACGACACCGTTTCGCTGGCCGCTCACAATTTCATCGAGCCATGCACCGGTGAGGGCAATCATGCCCGTGCACTTCACAGTCAAGTCGTCGGGCAGGATGTCTGCGGCGAGGGCTTCGATCGATTCGGCCAACTCATGGGTAGAGCGCATGCGATATTCGGATACCCGCAGCGAGAGATGGGTAGCGGAACGGTCAAAGTTGAGGACCGGATCCAGAGCGGACCCTCCCCCAAGTTCAAACAGCAGGAGTTCTTGGGCCACACTTTCCTTGCTCCGTGGCAGGTCGCCCTCTCCTCCCAAGGTCTCGTGGACCCGGCGAAGTACATCCACAAGAGAGGTCACCTGATCGACTTCAGGCATGGCCTCCAGTTTGTCCTCGAGCGTGGCGAGGGCGTTGATTACATCCGGATCAAGAATGCGGTCTGGATTGGCTGCATTGATGAAGATGTCCAGCGATTGGGTGCTGGCATACTCCTGTTCAAAGAAGTCATTGTCGACCCGAACGACATTTTGCTCATCGAGGCGATTGAGCATGTGGGTCTCGATGGTGTGTTGGTTCGCCGTGTAGATGCAGAATCCGCTGATGGCGGCGAAGATGGCGATGATGGTTCGCGGTCGACGGAATGAAATGGATGCCGACCAGCGAACAATTCCATCGACGATCCGAGCGATCGGGTTGTTTAAATCGACCTGCCTTGTTTCAGGAGTGGCCCCGAGGTTGGCAGCAATCGGAACCAAGGTCATGGCCAGCAGCAGCGCAATCGACACACCGAGTCCGAGAACCCAACCGAGTTCCCTGAACATTGGAGTTGGAATCAACGATATGGATACAAAGCCGACAAAGGTGGTGACGCTGGTGAGCAGGCATGCACGACCCACATCTTCCGCGCTGGCCAAGATGGCTTCTCGCTTGGGTCGACCCTGTTGGAGTTCGTGCAGATACGCACTCCACATGTGAATGACATCGCTTACCGCCACGACCGTAACGACGGATGGAATCATTCCGTAGAAGATGCTGAGTCTCGAGTTGACCGTCGCGGCGATCCCGAGGCACCACAGGACGCTGAGGCTGCTCACCCCGATCGAGAGCACAACGGGGAGTGAGGTTCGAAACAGCAGCGTGACGATCAGCGTCAGCACAACCATGACGATCGGCAGAATCGCTTTGAAAGCAAATTGAGTCTGTACGATCAACTCTGTCAGGATTGCCGGGAAGCCCGCGCGGTGAACTGCTGAGGCGGGGTAGCCGTTGTCAGCGAATGCTTTAAGCGCGTGATTGACAATGCGCGGACCTTCTTCGCCAGAGCGGCTTGGCTTCACCGTGAGTTCGACGAGAACCGCTGCATTCGTTCCCGATGCACCGAGCACGGTTTGCCGTAGGATGGGGTCGGATTGAACCTCGCGAATGAGTGCAGATCGACCATCTGGGTCGGCTCGGGCGGATGCTGAATACGACTCCACCAATAAACCGCCGTCCACGGACTGGACTCGGTCGAGGGTTAGCAGGCTGGTGGTGGTTCGGACCTCGGGGTCGGATTCAATTTGTGCCACGATGGCCTCGAGCCGATCGAGAGCGTCGGTCGAGAGCGGGTCGGGTTCGGTGTAGGCGATTGCAAAGACCTCATCCGACCCGAACTCCTCGATGTGCTCGAGATAGCGGAGGTACTCGACATCCTCGCCGAAAAACATTTCACCGATGCTGCTTGCAATCACCGTCTGCGAGACACTCCATGCTGCTGCCGCGGTTGCGATCGCGATGGTCACCATCACACGGTACTGGTTACGGAGTACCCAACGGAAATAGGCTTGCATCCACGGAGTGTCGCACAAGCGGACTGAACGTGGACCCTAAGATTTGAGGACGCGATGGTCAGAGTTGTTGCGGGATTAGTGATGGATTGCGGTCGGGTGTTGGTGGCGCAGCGTGGCCATCAGAAACGAATGGGTGGCCTGTGGGAATTTCCAGGCGGAAAGGTTGAGCACGGCGAAGACGATGCGACGGCTCTGATTCGCGAACTGGCAGAGGAGTTGGCCGTGGTCGTCACGGTTGGCGAATGCCTCGGGGAGCACATCGAAACCGAGGACCGGGGCCCATTCTGCTTAGTGGCTTACAAGGCCACGATTCGCTCGGGTACACCCGTACTTACCGAGCACGAACAGGTCCGATGGTGTCGCCCCGATCAACTGATGGAACTGGAGTGGGCCCCGGCGGACCTCCCCTTCGTCGAGCGGCTGGTCAACGGGTCAGTTTCCTGTACTTGATGCGCTTGGGTTGCGATGCATCCTCTCCCTTTCGGGCCCGCAAGTCTCGTTCGTACTCTTGATAGTTTCCTTCGAACCACATCACTTCAGAGTCGCCCTCAAATGCGAGAATATGGGTCGCAATTCGGTCGAGGAAGTACCGGTCGTGGCTGATCACTACGGCGCATCCGGGAAAGGTCAGTAGCGCATCCTCAAGGTTGCGAAGCGTTTCCACATCCAAGTCGTTGGTGGGCTCATCGAGCAGCAT
>DEBL01000282.1 GCA_002348535.1 Deltaproteobacteria bacterium UBA2957
ATCGGCCGTCGCGGGCATCATCGACGCCGACAATGCAAAATCAGCCCGCTCGAAACTGCGTCGCGATGGCGTGTTCCCAACAACAATTTCCGAACAGAAAGGAAAAGGTGCATCGACGGGTGCAGGGCTGAACCGTGAGGTGGACCTTGCCAAGTACTTTGAGCGAGTAACAGCGAAAGATATCGCTGCAATGACTGGGCAGATGTCGACACTCGTCGGCGCGAACATCCCAATTGTTGAGGCATTGACTGCGCTGGTCGACCAAGTCGAAAAGCCGAAACTCGAGCGCATCTTGCGTGACATTCGAGAGAAAGTGAACCAAGGGGCCACCTTAGCCGATGCGATGCGGGACCACTCGGAGGTGTTCCCACCGCTGTACACCAACATGGTTGGAGCCGGCGAGCAATCCGGCGCGCTTGAAACGGTGCTTCAGCGCTTGACCGACTACACCGAGAACCAAGTGGCCCTTCGCGGTAAAATCGTTACCGCGCTCACCTACCCCGCCCTCATGGGCGGCGTGAGTGGTCTCATTATCATTGGGCTGTTTGTCGGCGTCATCCCGCGCATTCGGCGTGTCTTCGATAGCATGGACACGGCGCTGCCGGCCCTGACTCAGTTCGTCATGGCCATCTCTGACTTCCTGATCGCGTATTGGCCGCTCTTGGTCCTCATGTTCATCGGGGCTGTGTTGGGGTTCCGGTACTGGGTCAAAACGCCCGAAGGACAAACCAAGTGGCACGGGGCCTTGCTCCGATTGCCCGTACTCGGTGCCGTGACGCGTAAGGTAGCGGTGTCCCGATTCTGTCGCACAATGTCCACCCTGTTGGACTCCGGCGTTCCGATTCTTTCCGCGGTCGCCATCGTAAAAACGGTTGTTGGGAACGATGTTATTGCGGAAGCCATTGCCGGCGCAGGAAAGAACATCGCCGAAGGTCAGTCCATTGCCGTGCCGTTGAAGGAGTCCGGACAATTCCCACCTCTGGTCACCCACATGATCAACATCGGAGAGAAAACCGGTGAACTGGAACCAATGCTCGGCAAAGTGGCCGATGCTTATGACCAAGAGGTCGAGCGTACGCTCGAGGGACTGACCTCAATTCTTGAGCCCGTGATGATTGTGGTCATGGGCGGGATTGTGGCCGTGGTGGCCCTTTCCATTCTTCTACCCATGCTCAACATGTCCGCAATCGCGAAGTGATCGCGGCAACTGGAGTGCTCATGCAAAAGCCCGCCTCTCTTTTTCTTCGTTCCGCACGACGAGGTCTCACCCTGATTGAGATCATGGTCGTCATTGCCCTTTTGGGCGTACTCGGAACCGTTATTGCGGTCAATCTCACTGATGCGCTCGACGACAACTCGGCGGATGCAGCCAAACTCCAGATGAAGCAAATCGGTTCCGGCCTTCAGATGTATGCCTTGAAGAACAAGGGCAAGTACCCTTCCACTTCAGATGGACTTGATGCGGCAAAGAAATACTTTGCTGGAAACAAGGTCCCCAGTGACCCGTGGGGCAACGAATACTCGTATTTCTCACCCGGTACGCACTCCGATGCGAAATACGAGTTGATATCGCTCGGGTCGGATGGAAAAGAAGGCGGCGAGGACCACGCCGCCGACATCAAGAGTTGGGAGCTTGAGTAAGGCCCTTGTGCACGCCCTTCGCCAGTACCCGTACCCGCCGCCGCGGTCTCACCCTAATCGAGATCATGGTGGCGATGGCCGTGATGGTTACCCTAGCGGCCATCAGCATCCCTGCTCTGAACGGTCTGCTCGACCTCAAGCAGCGGGCAGCGGCGAAAGAATTGGCGCAGACCTACACATGGCTCCTCGATGAGGCGGCACTGCGGAATGTGGCGTTCCGAGTTGCCTACAACCTCGACCGCGGGACATGGACCATCGAAGCCGGTGATCCGAATACGCTGGTCTTCTCGAGCCCCGAGAAGCGAGAGGACTTTGATGAGCGCCTCGAGGACGACATGTCGCGGTTTACGCAGCGAGAGGTTGAGGAGGGCGAAGCGGAAGATGTCCAAAAACGCCGCGGTCGATTCACAGGCTTAGCCGACATGGATGTACCGTTCACGACATCGAAACCGCTGCCCGATGGTACAGCATTCCGCTTCGTCTACACCCCCCAATATGAAGACGGTGGTCTCACCCCCACACCAGACGGTCCACCGGAAGATGAAGAAGACGACCGAATCGCCTACACCTATGTGTTCCCCGATGGTACGGCTGAACACACGGTCGTGCGAATTGTCGAGGACGATGCCGAGGACGAAGGCTGGACCATCGAGGTGATGCCGATCTCCGGAGACATCCGCATGTCCACAGAGTTGGTTGATCCGTCGGAGAGCCTCGCTTGGGTGCCCGACGAGGGACCAGAGATTCGATGATCGTCAAACCGCGAGGATTCACCCTTCTGGAGGTCATCATTGCCCTCGGCATCTTGGCGGGCGCGATGGTGGTCCTCGTCGACAATCAAGCCATGGCTGTCTTGTCAACGCGCGAAGCCGACCGACTGATCATGGCGACGAACCTCGCCCAAGAAAAGATGACTGAAGTTCAGCTTGTGCTCGAACGGGAGGGGTTTGGTGAGCTCGACATCGAAGAGAATGGTGATTTTGAGGACTACGGTGCTGAGGACTTCCGAGGTGATGACCTGTTGTTAAACCTCTCGCCGGGAGAACTCGATGACTTCAAGTGGGCCTACACGGTCCGAAAGATTGAAATCACCCTGCCAAACATTGGCGACATGGCTGGAGACCTAGCGGGCAGTGGGTACTTCGGGGATGACAAGGGGTCAGAGATGGATGTCGGAGGCGCGCCAGACCTCGGCGACCTCGGCATCAGTCCCGATATGGTCTCGGACCACTTAGCGAAGTTCATCCGAGAGGTCCGTGTTTTAGTGTGGTGGGGCGACAACGATGATGAGACCGATCAAGTTGAGCTGACCACACACATCATCAACCAGAGCGGAGTGGTGTCCGAGACTGGCTTTGGTGGCTTGATGGGGATGGGCGGATGAAGTTTTCTTCCCGCCGTGGCCTGACACTCATCGAGATCATCGTTGCTCTTGCAATCATGGCCATGATGGGCTCGATCGCCGCCGGAACGTTGGGCACCTCAATTCAAGCCCTCGATGCGATCGAGGAGGCGGGCGGTTCCACCCGCACCGCCCGCATCGCCATGCGACGCATCACTCGTGCACTGGAGTTGACCCACCTCACCAAGAACAAAGGTGCGGTCAACACCTACAAAACGGTATTTCATGGTCGCGATGATGGCGATGAGGACCAGCTCTGGTTTGCCACACTCTCCCATCACCGGAAGATTCGCGACTCGCGCCAGTGTGACCAAACCGAAATTACGCTGTTCTTAGACGATGACCCGGACCAAGACGATGCCAAGGTTCTATACATCCGCGAGTCTCCTCGGATTGACCAAGAACCCGACAAAGGCGGGCGGCCAATGCCCCTCGCCCGCGGTGTGACTCGCTTTGACCTGCGGTACCTCGATGGTGTTTCCGGCGAATGGAAAGACGAATGGGACACAGAGAGCGCAGAGACTCCGTATCGTTTGCCCCGCGCCGTCCAGATCGTCTTGGAGCTCACGAGCCCTGACCCCAATAGCGACGATGAGGATGACTTCATTAGTCAATCGTACGTGCGGACCGTGATGCTGGCGATGTCTGCCCCCCAAGTGAAAAGTGTATTTGCGAAAGGGGGCAACCAATGACCGTCTGGACTGCCATCACTCGCCCGCGCCGAAGCGCGATGCGTCGACGTCGCCGGAGTGGAATTGCCCTACTTGTGGCCATGTCCACAGTTCTCATCCTGACCGTAGTGGTCACCGAGCTGACCTACAACGCACGCGTGCGGTACCTGATTGCGGCGCATGAGAAAGAACGCGCTCAGGCGTACTGGGTCAGCCAAACCGGTATCAATCTGTACAAACTCATCCTCAGCGCCAATAAAGGAATGGAGGGCAGCTCCGCCGGTGGAATGGCCGAGAGTCTCGGCATCAACATTGGCGATGCGCTCTGGCAATGGGTGCCCATCATCAACACCGGCCTCATGCGCATGCTCTTTGCGAGCGGAGGCGACGTGGATGACGATGACATGGAGGCGTTCAAAGCCACAGGAACCGTGTCAGATGAGATCGACGAAGCATCGCGGGAAGCCTCCCGGTTTTCGGACAAGAACTTTCTTGATTTCGATGGGGACTTCAATGCCGAGGTGACCGACGAAGACTCAAAGTTAAACGTGAGCCTTCTCGCCAACCACAGTGGCTTCATCAAAGAATCCGCCATTGGTCAACAGTTGTTCGGTTTGATGTCTGGCGAAGAAAATGACTCGTGGTTCCGCGATCGCAATGTCGACCCATGGGAAATCATCGCCAACCTCAAAGATTGGGTCGATACAGACACCATGGGATCGGGCCGGAGCGGCGGTCAAGAGGATAGCCTCTACAACAACCGCTCGAGTCCGTACCTCGCGAAGAATGCCGCCTTCGACACTTTTGATGAGATCCGCCTCGTGGAGGGTTGGCAAGACGATGTC
>DEBL01000070.1 GCA_002348535.1 Deltaproteobacteria bacterium UBA2957
ACCGACACCGACACCGACACCAACGCCGCAGGCTGCGCCCGCTCGAAGCGGAAAGACGCTCGCAACGCCGGCCGTTCGATCCTATGCGCGAGAGCGCGGGCTGGACGTCAGCGCAGTGGCAGGTTCGGGCAAGGATGGCCGGGTCACCAAAGCGGACATCGACGCCCACCTCGAAAGCGGCATCGTGGCCCCTGCCGCGGTTGATTTCACTCCCGTCTCAAGCGCTGGATACCCGAGGTCTGACGAGGCAGTAAAAATCATCGGATTGCGTCGAAAAATCGCTGAGAAGATGGTGGAGTCGTACCGCACAGTACCCCACTTCACGTACGTCGAAGAAGTGGATGCTACCCGTCTGGTCGACCTTCGTGGGGCCCTCAAGGGTGCAGCGAAGCAACGGGGCATCAGCTTGTCATACCTTCCGTTCATCATGAAGGCCTTGGTCCGCGTGTTCAGCGACTTCCCCACCGTAAACGCCACCATGGACGAAGCCTCGTTCACCCTAAATGTCCGGGGTGAGGTCAACATCGGTATCGCGACGGACACACCGCAGGGTCTGTATGTCCCCGTCATCAAGAACGTGGAGTCAAAGAGCATCCTGCAACTTGCCCACGAGGTCGTTGCCATCACTGAGCGAACTCGCAACGGCACCGCGACCTTGGATGACTTCCGCGGAGGGACATTCACCATCACGAGCGTCGGGAATATTGGTGGACGGTTCGCAACACCAATCATCAACCACCCCGAGGTGGCCATACTCGGCGTCAATCAAATTCACGATCGTCCAATGGTCATCGATGGCGAGATTGTGGCCCGAAAAATGATGTATCTCTCCCCTTCCTTTGACCATCGCGTTCTCGATGGTGCCGTCGGCGCCCGCTTCGTGTCCGCGCTCAAAGCCGTCCTTGAGACCCCCGAGATCCTGTTGGTGGAGGGACTGTGAACGAGCAACTAAAGGCTGCAGAAGACATTCTGGCTGCCCTGTCTCATTCCACACACGCCATCCCGCTCGGACCCCACGCCCCCGTCGTGGAGGGCGGCTTCGCTGGGATGAACAAGACCGACTGGATCGTCTGCGGACCTCGAGAGCGCGTCGGCGCTGTACTTCGAGGAGCCAACCCGGAGCGGCTGGCCGACGGAAACGCGGGAGCACGGCCCTATAAAGTGACCCCATCCTCCGATGCACCCGGTTCTCGAGCCCTTCATGCCGTTGGACTTGCTGCCGGCACCGGTAAGCCAGTTTTGTGCTTCTTGGGCTCAGCCTCAGTAGCATCGGGTGCGTTTTACGAAGCACTCAATGCTGCCGCGCTCACCCAAGCACCTGTTGTGTTTCTGGTCACGTTGACACCCATCACAGACGATGCACCTGTAAGCCAACAACTGCTGGCTTCGCCTCTCGACCTTGCCGCGGCTTTCGGAATCGATACGCTGGAATCCGCCCCGACTGAAAAAGACGTTCGGGCCGCCGTCCGAAAAGCAAGAAAAACCGCAAAACCTGCCTTAATCCAAGTGAAACTGGAGCTTTGACATGAAGACGATGAAGTACAACACGGTTGTTGTTGGCGCCGGACCGGGAGGATACCCCTGCGCAATCCGACTCGGCCAACTGGGCGTGAACACGCTCTGCATCGAGAAGAAATCATGGGGCGGTGTTTGCCTCAACGTGGGCTGCATTCCATCGAAAGCCTTGATCACAGCGGGCAAACGAATGGAAGAAATTCGAAGCGCCGACGCCATGGGCATCACCGTGGGCGAACCGAGCATCGACATGGTCAAGCTTCAGGAGTGGAAACAAGGAATTGTCTCGAAGCTCACCGGCGGCGTTGCCCACCTTCTGAAGGCCAACAATGTAGATACGTTGGTGGGCTCCGCGACCTTCACTGGCCCCAAGAGCCTCGAGGTTGAAACAGACGATGGACCCGTCAAAGTCGAATGCGAGAATCTCGTGATTGCCACGGGATCCCGCCCCATTCAGATCCCGGGCTTCGACTACGCCGATGCGCGCGTCTGCGATTCGACCAAGGCACTCGACCTGAGCGAGGTGCCCGGTCGCGTTGTGGTCATCGGTGGCGGATACATTGGGCTCGAGTTGGGCCAAATGTTGCGGAAAGTGGGCAGTGAGGTGACCGTTGTCGAGATGGCGGATGACATCATGCCCGGATTCGATGCTGACGTCGTCAAGTTGCTAAACCGGAAACTCAAGAAAAGCGGCATCAAGGTGCACACGAACACCGCAGCAAAAGGCTGGGAAGAAGCAGACGACGGAGCCATCGTGAAGGTAGAAGGACCCAAGGGCGCCGTCGAGATCCCCGCAGATGTGATCTTGGTCACAGTGGGTCGTCGCCCGAATTCCGAAGGCTTGGACGCGACCGGTGTCGAAATCGGACCCCACGGCCAAGTGGTTGTGGACACCCAACTCAAGACCAACGTTCCGGGTGTCTATGCCATTGGCGATGTCGCAGAAGGACTCATGCTCGCCCACAAAGCCTCGCACGACGGTGAGATCGCTGCAGAAGTCATTGCGGGCCACAGCGCCCACAACGACGCCAAGACTGTTCCGGCCGTTGTGTTCACCGATCCCGAGATTGCGACTGCTGGCATGATGGAACACGAAGCCAAGGCCGAGGGCTACGATGTGAAAGTCGGCAAAATGCCCTTCTCAGCCCTTGGGCGAGCCCTCACAACCAATGCAACCGATGGCTTCTTCAAGGTTGTCCTCGATGCCGAAGATGACCGGGTCTTGGGCGTTGCCATCTGCGGCCCACACGCCTCTGACCTCATCTCAGAGTGCGCCTTGGCCGTGGAGATGGATGCAGAAGCGATGGACATCGGCCTGACAATCCATCCCCACCCGACCTTAGGTGAGGGCGTCATGGAGGCCGCTAAGGCCGCGATCGGACAGGCCATTCATGTCGTGAACCGCTGAACGCTGCCTACGGCCGGCGCCTCGCACCGACCAAGCCAGCGAGCACAATGCCCAGCCATCCCAACGAGCCAACGCCCGGTGCTGCTGCGCAAGAGCAACCAACCTTACTGCCAGCGCTTACGCGGCCCGCACTGACATCGCCCGGGCTTGGCGTGCCGGCGTTGCCATCATCGCCCGTGGTGTCATCCGGATCATCAACGAAATCTGAAACGATCTCTGCAGACCACGAATAGTCGAATGAGTCGGCGTTTCGCCAGTTGTAGAAGTAGCCTTGAGCGGCTTCGTACACCGGGGCCACCGTCAGGTGCACCGGCGTACCGGCTTCCACCGAAATGGTTGCCGTGCCCTCGGTCCCACCAGACAACTCAAACACCTCCACGTCGTCTGCCACAAACGCGCCACGCGTGAGCACCGCAATCCAGTAGTCTGCGCGCTCGTCGCCAGAAAAGGTGACTTGGAGCGCTTGGTCACCATCGAACAATGCGCCCTCGAACGTAATGAAGTTCATCCCGAGGCTTTGCGGGCGCTCCGACGTTCCGGGAGTCCCATCTGCGGGCAACGCAGAGACGGTATCGGCGCGCACGGCATCGGTGATGTACATGCGGTCGTCGTACTCCATCACCGCAGTCTTGGACATAAAGTCCGCCATAATCTCGTCGAAATCGTACCCGGTGGCTTCGATAATATCGGGCATCCACTGGTCGTATTGTCCAAACGAACCTTGAGACTCCAACCATGTTTGCTTCACGAGTTCGTTACCGCCGACATGCTGGTCTAAATACATGCCGAAAATTCCCATTCCGTAGGTGTGCCAGAAGAGCGTTTGATCGTTTGACTGCCCCGCACTTGCGTTCATCCCAATGTGGGGGCTTTGGGCAAACATATACAGCGCGTTCGCCCAGTCATTGTTGTAGGGGTACACGAGGTCTTCAATCCAAGTAGCCGATGCCTCCCACCACCAGAATTCATGCCCAAATCCGTATGCATATTGAATGGCATGGTGCAATTCATGGCACGCCATGGTCTTGTACCAGTCCCCCGCCGAGAATGACCCGGCGCTGGCCACTACATAGGCTCGATACTGCCCATTGCAGTCGTCGACAGTCGTGTACGCGCCTGCTCCGCCGCCCATGTTGTCGATCATGACCAGCATCTTGTACGTGTCGGCACCACGAGGTCCCCTCCAGCCCAACTCGTTGATCTCAATCTCGAAGCTTTCCTCCAGCGAGTCGATAAACGCTTGAGCATTCGCTTCGGTGCTGACACCGTCGTCCCACTGCACGCTGAAATTCTCGGAGTCCACACGGTTGTCTTTCTGGCTGCCCCAGCACGTGTCAGAACCGGCACTGGGGGGCAGCGGATGGCTGTCCATGGGTTCAAACAGGTCGACCTTTGACGGTGCGAGAGCGTCGGTGATCTCCGACCGCTCGGCGGGAGAGAGCAGCTCCCAGTCGAGACGGAGTTGCTGGACAAGTCCCGTCAGGCAAATTCCGCGCTCCCCCGGTTGGTGGTCATGGAGACCATCCATGTGGTGATGAAAGTTCGCCATCAGTTGATTCCGCCGATCCACGGCGTCCATCGGTACCGAAGCCGCCGAGGTCAAACTTCCAATCAAAACCAGCAACACCATCATTTTCCCACCCCTCTCTAGGCGGCTTCAATATGCCCCAAAAACTGCGTTGGAGCGTCAGCAACATGTCAATCTGCGTCCTCAACCCGAGTGTCGGTCGGTTAGCTCACCTTTATGGGCGCAATCTTCATAGCCATGGAAGGCCTCGACGGCTCCGGCGGGACAACCCAAACCGCACGCCTTGCGGATTGGCTGCGGTCCAACGGGCACGCTGAGGTGGTCACCACTGCTGAACCAAGCACCGGACCCGCTGGGCGTTTCATCCGGGACGTCCTCAACCCCCAGCATGAAGCCAGCGTCATTGGTGATGCGGTGCTCCCGTTCCTGTTCGCAGCCGACCGCCGAGATCATCTCGACCGGGAAGTCATCCCTGCCTTGCAGCGCGGCGCTGCGGTCATCACCGATCGCTACTACCACTCGAGCCTCGCATACCAGTCACTGGCCGTAGGGCTGCCGACGGTGGCCGACCTCAACGAGCGATTTCGGGCGCCGGACATCACCATTTTTCTCGACCTTGAACCCGAAGTTAGCCTCGCCCGAATCGAAGCGAGGGGTGGAACACTTGAGCGGTTTGAGGCCATCGACCGGCTTCGGTCGATCGCAGAGGCATACGACGCAGTGCTGGTTCACTGCCGTGCACGCGGTGAGCACATCGTTCGCATTTCGGCAGACGGCTCGATCGACGACGTTCACAAACGCGTCGTTGAGGCTGTTCAATCGACCATCGAGGCGCTCAGTTGAGGGTGATCGACTGGGGCAGGGTCCCCTACGAAGAGGCTGTTGAGCGCATGAAGGTTGTGCTCGCCAACCGCATCGCCGGGTCCGACCCAGACACGCTCATCTTTTGTGAACACGACCCGGTGTATACCGTGGGTAGAACCCGAGGGGCAGCGGCGAACATTCTTAACCCTGAGGGCATTCCGATTGTCCCTGTGTCGCGAGGCGGCGACGTCACCTTCCACGGACCGGGCCAACTGGTCGGTTACCCCGTGTTCGCACTTCCCGACCACCGGCACGACCTCCACGGCTTCCTGCGCGGGCTCGAGGGCAGCATGATTCAGAGCTTGGCATCCTTCGGCGTCAACGGAACTCGAGACGATCGCAACACGGGCGTGTGGGTCGACGGGAAGAAGATCATGGCGATTGGAATCGCCGCCAAACGCTGGGTGACATGGCACGGGTTTGCGCTCAACTGCACGGTGGACCTGAACCACTACCGCCGCATCAATCCCTGTGGAATGCCGAGCGATCTCGTAACCAGTCTCGACCGCCATACCGATCCGTGTCCACCAAGAGACATACTAATGAACACTGTCGTCGATGAACTCGGAAAATGGTGGCGAGACTGGACCGCCGAGCCGGGATAAAGCCCCCGCGCTGGAGGATCCCATGTTGGACCGACGACTCATCATTGAACACACCGACACCGTGCTGGACTCGCTGTCGCGGCGCCACGCGGGCGAGGACAGTACTCACGCCGTCAAGCGGCTGGTCGAAATGGAGTCGAGCCGAAAGGCTGTGACGACGGAGACCGACGAACTGCGCGCGAAGCGGAATGCGCTGTCCAAACAGATTGGCCCCCTCATGCAACAGGGGAAGCGCGACGAAGCGGAACCGCTGAAAGCCGAGGTCAAAGCTTTCGGTGCGCGATTGGCCGAACTTGAAGACCAACTCAAGGCCCTTGAGGCTGAGCAGCAGGCGCTCCTGCTCACCATTCCCAACCTTCTCGATCCGCGCGTTCCAGACGGAGCATCAGAAGATGACAATGCCGTGGTTCGAACATGGGGCACAATCCCCGAGTTGGACTTTCAAGCCAAGGACCATCACGACATCGGTACGGAACTTGGAATCCTCGACTTTCCGCGGGCTGCAAAGATTTCTGGCGCTCGATTCAGCGTTCTGCGCGGGGACGGTGCCCGTCTTGAGCGAGCGCTGATCAATTTCTTTGTCGATCAAGGGGTGGCTGCTGGGTACCAAGAAGTGATGGTGCCCTACATCGTCAACCGCACCGCGATGACAGGCACGGGGCAGCTTCCGAAGTTTGAGGATGACGCATTCAAGGTCAACCATGAGGTCGCAGGCGAGGATGCCTTTTTGATTTCGACGGCCGAAATCCCCGTCACCAATCTTCACCGGGATGAGATCATTGAAGAGAGCGAACTTCCACTTCGCTATGTCTGCTTCACGCCGTGTTTTCGTGCGGAAGCGGGTTCGTACGGCAAAGACACACGTGGGCTGATCCGCCAACACCAGTTCCACAAAGTGGAGATGGTCAAGATTGTTACGCCGGACCAAGCACAGGCAGAACACGAAGCGCTGACTGCCGATGCAGAGCGGCTACTGCAGGCGCTGGGCCTGCCCTATCGAACGGTGATCCTCTGCGGAGGCGATGTCGGATTCACCGCATCGATCTGCTACGACATCGAAGTCTGGCTTCCCGGGCAACGCGCCTTCCGAGAAATATCGAGTTGTTCACACTTCGGAGACTTTCAAGCCCGACGATCCAAAATGCGGTTCCGCCCCGAGGCGGGGGGCAAGCCAGTGATCGCCCACACCATAAACGGCTCCGGTCTCGCCGTAGGACGAACACTGGTCGCCATTTTGGAGAACTATCAGCAGGCCGATGGCTCCGTTGTCGTGCCCGAAGTTCTTCGACCGTACATGGGTGGGCTTGACCGAATCGGCCCCGTCGAATAGGCAGACGTCCTCCGCCGGAGGCGTGGCCGAGTGGTCGAAGGCGTCGGTTTTGAAAACCGAAGACTCGCAAGGGTCCGGGGGTTCGAATCCCTCCGCCTCCGCTCTCATTGTTCTTTACAACTTGTTATGGAGACGTGACCGAGTGGCCGAAGGTGCTTGATTGCTAATCAAGTGTGGGATGAGAGTTCCACCGAGGGTTCAAATCCCTCCGTCTCCGCCATCTCAACCAAGCACCCTTAGCTCAGCTGGATAGAGCGTCTGGCTACGGACCAGAAGGTCGGGAGTTCGAATCTCTCAGGGTGCGCCATCTAAGCCCCACCGACCGTGTCGGTGGGGCTTTCTTGATTACTGAATCACGCCGAGTTCGCGGCCGACCTCGGTAAATGCCGCCACCGCACGATCAATGTGTTCGGCAGTGTGTCCGGCCGATATCTGAACCCGTATCCGTGCTTGGCCCTTGGGAACCACCGGGTAGCTGAAGCCAATGACGTAGATGCCGCGTTCAAGCAGCGCGTCCGCCATCGTAGCCGCGAGGCGTGCCTCGCCCAGCATGATGGGGACAATCGGATGAACGCCGGGACGAATGGCAAATCCCGCTTCTGTCATTGCTTTTCGGAAGTGCATCGTGTTGGTTTCAAGCTGGTCGCGGAGCGCGGTGGTGGCCGAAATCATCTCAAATGCCCGAATCGCAGCGCCGACAATTGCGGGGGCTACGGTGTTTGAAAACAAGTACGGGCGACTGCGCTGACGAAGCAGATCGATCACCTCTTTCCGCCCCGAGGTAAATCCGCCAGACGCGCCCCCGAGGGCCTTCCCGAGCGTCGACGTCACCACATCCACGCGATCCATCACTGCACAGTGCTCGATGCTTCCTCGGCCCGTAGGCCCCGTAAATCCGGTCGCATGAGAGTCGTCCACCATGACCATGGCTCCGTAGGCATCGGCCAAGTCGCAGATTTCGTTGAGGGGCGCGATGTCGCCGTCCATTGAGAACACCCCATCGGTGGCAATCATAATGGTCTTGCAGCCCGCATCTCTTGCGTCCTTCAGCTTGGCTTCAAGATCCGCCATGTCCATGTGCTGAAACCGAAGCCGCTTGGCCTTGCACAAGCGAATCCCATCGATGATGGAGGCGTGATTGAGTGCGTCCGACACAATGGCGTCATCGGGTCCGAGAATCGTCTCAAACAACCCGGCATTCGCGTCAAAGCAACTGGTGTACAAAATGGTGTCATCCGTACCCAAAAACCTGCTGATGGCGGCCTCGAGTTGCTTGTGCTGGTCTTGGGTGCCGCAGATAAACCGGACCGACGACAGGCCAAACCCGTACTGGTCCATTGCCGTCTTGGCCGCCTCGATGAGGTCACGGTTGTTGGACAGCCCGAGGTAGTTGTTGGCGCAAAAGTTCAAGACTTCCGCGCCAGACTCCACCTGAATGTTCGCCGATTGATCGGAGACGATGACGCGCTCATCCTTGTATAGACCGGCTTCCCGGATCGATGCGAGTTCTGAACTCAGCTGCTCTTTGGCGGTTCCGTACATGGCAATGTCCTCCTGTTCAACCCGCGAAACGAATCACGAGTTTTGGATGGGCGCTGAACGCGGCCTCGAACGACGCCGGCTCAAAGTCGTCGATATCGACCATCGTCCCGGTGCCGCCCTTCAAGATAACGTTCCAAATCGCATCTTGGATCCCATTCGACTGGGATTCAAGCAAACTGCGGGTAATCTCCCATGAACCGAAAATTTGCCGTCCAACCACGCCGTGGAGCTTGATGCCATCCATCACCAATCGATGGGCATCCTCGATGACGGCATTTCCGTTCTTGATCCCGAACAGCACCACATCGCCTCCCCGGCGACAGACCTTGATGGCGTTGTTCACACTGGTGTTGAACCCGGCCATTTCCATCGCGACGTCGACGCCGATTCCACCGGTCAACTCGAGTACTGCTTCCTTGAGTGCGGGATCAGAGCGATGGGGTGCATCCGCTGGCGGAAAGTTTGGCGTGAGTACGACATCGCAGCCCAGTCGACGCGCCATCTCCGCGTTCTTCGGATCCGGTTCGACGCCAATGATGGTGCTCGCCCCCATCCCTTTGGCAACGAGAACCGCAAACAACCCGATGGTTCCGCACCCGAGGATCGCGACGCTCTTTCCGCGCAGATCGCGGACCTGGCACGCATGCACTGCATTGCCGAAGGGTTCTTGCACCGCGCCAACCTCTGGGCGAATGAGGTCCACATTCGTCGGCCACAAGGCTTTGGCCGGTAGTTTCACGTATTCGGCAAAGCACCCATCCCGAGAGATTCCAATTATCTTGTCGCGGGCGCACACGTGGGACTCTCCATTTCGACATTGACTGCACGCACCACAGATAATGTGGCTTTCGGTGGAGACGATGTCACCCACTGCGTACCCGTACTTTCCGGCAACCCGGTCACCCATCTCAACAATTTCGCCCAGCAATTCGTGGCCAATAATGCGCTTGGTCTTTCCCTCATCGGCCAACGAATTCAAGATCATGTCTCCGAAGGACTTACGGCTCCAAATTCCGCGATCTGAACCGCAGACCCCCGCGTACTTGACCTTCACTATCAGACTGGTTCCGTCCCGATGGGCGGGGTCGTCGAGCACCGGTCGAGGGACGCGTTCTTTGACAAACCCCGTCGACGTCGCCCAATCTTCGCGTGCTGAATCAAAGGTCAGCGCCCACATGCTTTGGCTCATTGTACCCTCCGCCCCGAAATCGGGAGGGCGAAACCGCTACAGGTAATAGTTCATGTCCGCCATGACCGACCCATAGTGGTATCGCCAATAGTTGGCCGAGTACGGCACAGACGCGCCGGTCCCGACAACACTCTTGCCTTTGCCTTGGAATCGCATTCCAAAGGCAATCTGATTGAATCGGAACGTGTCCCCTTCGTCCCATCCAAAGTCTTTCATCACCGACGTGGTCTCTACGAACAACTTGACCTTCTCCGATGGAGACAGGGATGCGTTCAGCCCAGCCATAACGCGCGGCGAAAAGATCCCCGGGTAGAACATCAGGTCGGGTCCGGCTTGCGCCTGAACGTCAAGGTATGCCTCTCCGGCAAGGTCGAACCGTTTGCCCACCGCCAAGAGAGGACGCACGCCGGGTGCGATTGGGTCGAGGTTGAGATGGAGATCTCCGATCGCTGTGACGATGAGATTGGTGCGGGTCGATTTCACGAGGGCGTACCGGATGCCACCCTCTAGGCTCCATCCCGAGAAGCGATGCTGCAGTCCACCGTGCACAGACATGTTCCGCTGAAGTTGTTTTTCATAGTCAACCATCAAGTTGATCCAATCGACATACCCCCACTCAAATCCCGCGCGGAGACGGCTGCGAGGGTCGATCGACTCCATCAACATGGCCCGCGAAAAGTTCAGCTCTTGCTTTCCAGCATCCACATCGGTTGCACGGCGATCCGCGGCGAACATCGATTCACTCAACTCGTCGATCCGATCTTCGATTTGTTTGCGAAATACGGAGTTGGGGTACGTCTGAAGGTATTGCTCCCATGCCATTCCTTCTTCGTCCGACGCCATCCCAGCCACATCGTTCATCTGAGCCCGGTACAGCGAGGCATTGTCGGTGCCCGGCGGCAGCTCATCGATCGGAGTCTCTTCCTCGTCGTCTTCCAGACCGATATCGATGTTTACGGTCTCAGCCTCGGTACCCAGAATGGACTCAAACGCCTCTTCCTCGTCATCCAGTCCCGCATCGTCAGGGTCCTCATCAAAGTCGTCCTCATCATCAATACGCGGAACCTCAACGTCGTCATCCTCATCTTCTTCGAGATCGTCCTCCAAGAAGAGGTCGTCATCGTCCGCTGCAAAGGCAGTCGGCGCCGCGAGGGCAACAATCAGCGAGAGAAGAATTGGGTGAGCAAGGCGCATAGAAAACTCCAACCGGCAGTGGCGGGATAGTAAGCTCTCGGACCACTCTCTCGCAAGCACATGACCATGGACAATTCACAAGCTTCACAGACCGACGACCTCTCGCTCGCCGACAAAGCGGAGGAGGTGCGTGCATACATTGTCGCCGTTCGGGGCGGCGCTCCCTTCCTATCCGCTGCGGATGGCCGACTGTTAGTGACTTGGCTCGAGCAAGGAATTCCTGTCGGTCGAATTCTTGCAGCGATCGATGAAGTGTCGGAGAAGCGCAGAAAAAAAAGGTCCCGGCGGCGCCTCACCCTCACCGCATGCAAGCGAAGCATCGAGAAGACACCGCAGCCATCTCCCGAACCACAACCAACCGCGAAGCCAATGACGGTCACCCTCCATGCCTACGCGGCAGAACTCAATGCCCTCGAGGTTCCGCCCACCCTTCAAGGGGAGCGCGCCAAGCTGGTCGCGCGAATCGGATCCCTCGAGGGCTCGCCCGAGCGGGTCGCCACAGACGCCATTGCAGCTTGCCGAACATTTCAGGAGGCCGCTTGGGAAGCCATGCAGGCCAATATCAAGCCGATTTGGGCAGAAGCCGAAGCCGAACTTTCGGCCCTGCGATCCGTTCTAAAACCAGACCAATTCGAGGCCTACATCGATGAGGTTGCGCGAGACATTGTGAAACGCCGCACTCCGCTGGTGTCCGCGAAGGCCGTATGGGATAGGGTCTCCGCCTTATGAATGCGATTGCCCCTGACCATCCCGCCTATGCCCTCGACGCGTACCGAATTGTGGCCCGTGGGGAGTTCGCTTGTGCAGAAGAACTGTCCCGGCCTGCATGCCCGGCATGCAACGGAACTGGGCATGCACGAGCCGAGGTGGATGGGGTGATCACCATGGGTCGATGCCGGTGTCAGATGCTCCCCGATCGGATTCAACTGTTCAATCGAGCCGCGATTCCTGCTCGCTACTTATCGGCGACCTTTCTTAGTTTTGCCCAAACCACGGACGGTCGGCTCAAGGAACTCGACCCGAGCGCGATTCGAGCGATGGGCCGAGCCAGTCAATGGGTTGAAGCCTTCTCGCCCGGAGACTCGAACAAAGGCTTTGTGCTGTACGGAGACGTCGGCCGCGGCAAGACTCATTTGCTGATCGCGACGATCCGCGAACTGATTTTTCGGCACGGGGTACCCGTGCGATTCATCGAATTCAGTCGCCTCCTTGGCAGCCTGAAAGCAGGGTACAGCGAAGGCCGTTCAGACACCGAACTCCTCACCGAGTTGGCCGAGGTTCCGGTTCTGGCCATTGATGAATTGGGGAAAGGGCGACTGAGCGACTGGGAACTCACCATCATCGATGAAGTCGTGAGCCGTCGCTACAACGCCATGGGGTGCACACTGGCGACCACCAATTACCGACCCGGAGAACCGTCGGGTGCGGCCCCACCGAACCTCGCTACCACTGCCCAGTTGACCCAAACATTGGGAGACCGCGTAGGGGACAGGGTGTTTTCTAGACTGACTCAAGTCGTCGACTTCATTGAGTTGGCCGGACGAGACCACCGAACAGAGGCGTAATCAGTCGCGCTTCTTCTTCCGTCCGGGACGGGTGATCTTCAGGCGGAGGTCGCGAACGTCTTCGGCCTTGCGTCGAGCCCACGAACGACGCGGATCGAGCTCAACGCTGCTCCGAAATGACTCATAGGCATCATTGAGTTTACCGTCTGCCCACTTGGCATCGCCCCGCTCTTCCAGCGCTTCAGCCAGCGGCCTCGTCTGCTCCAGCACGACGCTCAGGCGGTGATTCCATGTTCGTGCTTGCTTCAATGCCTTCACTTTGGCCGGGTGATCTTCCGCGACGATCGCTCGCTCGACAAAGCAACCTGCTAGCGCATCGCGGACGGACTGATCGTGTTGGTCAATCCACCGACTGCGAAAGGGTCCGTGGCGAATGGCGTTCTTCCAAGCTGGCCAGACAGATTCGCATTCACCGGCCCTTGCATGCCCCAACGCAGCCTCACGGTCGGCCTCAGCTGCAGCAGCCACCGACTGCTTGTCGCCGATTACCACATCGACGGTGGGGGCTGTTGCGGGGGGTGCGTTGTCATCCGATTGGAGGGCCAACGAATAGATCACATCATCCTCTTCGCCAAGCACACGCATCGATAACGACGCGGCCCCTCGAGGAAATGTCTTGGGAACGAGCAGTCGGTACTTGCCGTTGACGGTCTCGGTCTTCTTCCATTTCGTGGGGGGGTACCAACCGTACCCCGGTCGCACTGTATCGGACACCGCGGTTCCATCCGCCGATGTAAGGGTCAGCTCAACCCGAATGTTGCTCTTACGGGGCTTCGTACGCCAGTCGGTCTCGATGAACAACTCGGCCCCTGGCTGCACCAGTGGTGACGGTACGGAGAACGAGATCAGGTCAATCCCGGTGTCGAACCGGGCGATGGCGGGTTCGGGAGACCCCGTCTTGACGAACAACGCTTTGTTCACGTGGTTACCGATGTGCTTCTTTCGCTTGCCGATCGGGTACCCCGGAATCTCAATGTACCGATCCTTGAACTCCTTCATCTTGTTGATGCGAGAGGCTCGTGCCCAACCCCCATGCACGTGGGCGAAGTCTGGCCGTCGCTCCTTGAACAAGTACTCGCGAAGGAACTTCTTGTTGAAGTCTGAGTGGCGCGCCATCGGCACATCCACAAGGCCCGCAATGTCAACAATCTCCCAGTCCGTGAAGAACATGTGGGCGCCCATGTCGACATCCAGCAAGGTGATGTGTTCTACGTCAAGTCGCTTTTGTGCATCGGACATGTACTGAACACGCCGATGAATGTCGCGGACGGTCGTCTCAGGATTGACCGAAAACTTGAGCGTCAATCGCGTCTCGTTGGCAACCCATCCCCCGATAAGAAGCAAACCAAGCGCGGTTGCAAGGGCATTGCGAGATCGCAGATGAGCACGCCAGCCATTGCTGCCTTGAGTCGACTCCAGAGTGCGGGTTCGAGCCACGACCCCAAGCAGTTGAGCCACGCCAATGGCGAGAACACCTGTCAAGGGAACGCTGAACAGGTTGAACCACCGGTGAGCCTTCATCCAGTCCCCGCCGACGTACACCACGAAGAACAATCCAGCGGCTGCATTCAACCAAAGAAGACCACGGCTGCGCCAGTGAGGGTCCTTCAGAATCGCAAACCAGAGAATCGGTACGCACGCCGCCAGCGTCCACACCCTCGCACGGACCCAGTGCTCGGATAGAAGCTCAAACCAAGGTGGGCCGAAGTCGAGTCCCGCTGGCCCATCGGTGGCCAACAGGAGCGCCAAGAGTGCCACCAAGCCAAACCCAATCCAGCGGAGGCGCTTGGCGTAGGTTGTCAGACCCATCACAGCAATGGGCAACAAGACGGCACCCCCGTGAGGCCCGAACCACTCGCCGATGTACTTCCACCCCTTTTTGTTCCAAACAAAGGGCTTGAACGATCGTCCCGTACCCAGCTTGGCGTAGTAGGTGTTTGGGAACTCCCAAGCGAAATACCAATACCGCCACGCATGATAGGCAACGAGCGGAACCAGCAACACCACAGCCCACACCGCGATGGTTTTGATGCGGTGTGCCCACGATTCGCGTCGTCCCTCCGCTGAAAACAACGCGTGCCACCCCCGCAGTCCGCCAGCGATGAGGGCATACATGATGCCCTCGGGTCGAGAGGCACACAAAGCGAAGAAGACCAGAGCAGACCACGGCCGGCCACCATCTTCGAGTTCTACGACGCACCGCCACATCCCCAACGCCAACAAGAAACAGAACAAGCTGTTTTCGAGTCCAGATGCGTTCCACACGGTAAACTGGACGCTCGCAGCCAACATTGCCGGCGCGATCAGCGCAAGCATGTCTCGTGAATACGGCGTGTTCGTTTGCTCGGGAAGCGCCCGGCGTACGAGCGCCCATGACAGGGGCAGGGTCGCAACACCAAACAGCCATCCGAGGACTTTGGATGCCGTGAACGTGGGAACACCGATCGCATAAAACAGTGCGATGAGGAAGGTCCATGAGGGGTTCGAATACCCCTCAACGCGCGGGCCGCCCGCGTAGGTCGCAAGGCCTTCTCCATCGACAAGATTCCGCGCATAGGCGAATGAAATTCCAGCGTCCTCGATGAAGAACGGCTGCGGGATCGAGTAGACCAAGTAATGGGCTGTGTAGCCCATGGCGATCGCCATCAACCACGAGACCGTTCGCCGCGCCTGTCCGTCGAGACTCGCCCACCATCGCGTGAGGCGCGTCGGTACCTGATCCATCTGTGCCTTCCGAGGGTTCGTCGAAACCGAGCCCGTTTAGATGGTCTTTTCGACCTTTCCGTCTTGGGCGGCTTTCTGAGCAGCCATTTGTTTCTTCATCTCTTCCAACTGGCTCTTCGCCGACGCCGTCGCCGTCTTTTCTTTGATAGCTTCCAGCTTGGCGTCGAGGTCGTCTTCAGCCAACTCTGAACCAACATCAGCCTCGGCTTGCAGCTTGTTGATGCCTTCTCGAACGTTGTCGAGCGCGCGAATGTCAGCCTCTGTACTCAAGCCATCAAGAGTTTCTTGTATCTGGATGCGTGCTTCAGCGTTGGCTTTCTTCGCGAGCATTTCATGCTTTTCGCGCTTGAGTTTCTCGATTTCTCCTTGAAACGAGACCAGTCCCGATTTGGCTTCCTCGGCCTGCTGGCTCACCTTTTCCAATTCGGTCTGGATTTCCGCAATCTGCACTCCCAGCTCATCTTTCTTCTGGATGAGAACAAGTGCTGCTTCGTCCTCTCCCTCCTCGATGGCCACTGGCAGTTGCTTGGTGATGTCGGTGAGCGCGTTTTGTTTTTCTTCAAGTTCGCCTTGAAGTTTATTGCGCAGGTAGACGATTCCACTAACGGCCTTCTTGAGGTCACGGTGCCGCTTGATTCGCTCTTCAATGGCAGACTCATAAACAGCCTCTGCATTGTTCGTCTCGAGGTCAGATACAAACAAGGCAAGGAAGCCCTTCCAAACATTGGCGACACGGCCGAAAAATCCCATTTTACTCTCCCCGACGCATCGGCGTCATGAGTCACGTTTTGAAACTACTCTTCGGAGGACTGCGTTGCAACTCTGAGAAAACTGTCCGACTATAAAAGCGGAAGTCAGGAGTCCACATGTTTACGCTGCTATGGGTAGGAATAGGCTCGGCTGTTGCACAGGTTGAACCCTCCATGCAGATGCACGCTGTTCACCGAGATGTGCGCCCAAAGGCTTCGATCACACGAACCCCTCAACGTACTGAGCGCAAGCCCGAGGTCACCGTATACGGCTATCTACCGTACTGGATTGGCGAGCCGTTGAGTGCCGATTTTGACTCCTTGACCCATGTTGCTTGGTTTTCGGTCGAAGTCGACGGTGAAGGACGACTTTCTGGAGCAGACGCGTGGAATTCGATCGCACCGAGCCTTGTGGAGCGGGCTCATTCCGTTGATACGAGGGTCCACCTGTGTGTGTCTTTGTTTGATGCGCTTGAACAGGACGCTTTGCTCAATGATGCGACGAGCCGAACGCGCGCGGTGACGGCCCTCGCTGAACTGGTCCACGCCCACAATGCCGACGGGGTGAACATCGACTTCGAAGGCATGAACGCATCGAGCCGCGACGGACTGATCGCGTTTACGAGGGAGCTCAAGGACGAGGTCGGCGAGGTGATGGTCGCGCTGCCGGCCATCGACTGGAGG
The DNA here is from genome assembly GCA_002348535.1 of Deltaproteobacteria bacterium UBA2957. GTDB lineage: Bacteria > Myxococcota_A > UBA796 > UBA796 > UBA796 > UBA796. The sequence continues at coordinate 16,898 of DEBL01000070.1, forward strand.
GGCGCCTACGACTATGACGAACTGGCTCACGCGTCCGACGGGCTGTTCATCATGGCGTATGACTACCACTGGAGGAACGGCGACCCCGGACCAGTGGCCCCGCTCACCGGCGGTGATCCGTGGTCGACCTACGCCATCGACTGGACCGTTGAGGATTATCGAATGTGGGGGACGCCCGATGACAAAATAATCGTGGGACTCCCTCTCTACGGCTACGAATGGCCGACCGATTCAGGTGCCGTCCCGGGTACCGCCATCGGCCCTGCCGAGGCCCACAGCATGGCGAGCATTCTTGCGGATGAATCCTTGCTCGACATTCGGTACGACAGCATCACCGATACACCTTGGGCGTGGACTGGATCGGGCCAACTCTGGTACGACGACGCCGAATCGTTGGCCATCAAACTGTCTTGGTCTGTATCCGAGGGAGTTCAAGGCGTTGGCTTTTGGGCGATCGGGTATGCGAATGCAGACCCAGACTTCTGGGAGATGGTCGATGGAATCTCCGGTGCCGCTCCGCCCGACCGTACGAATGATTTGACCGACACTGGCGAATCGGTGGGCCAGACCGGGGGCGGTGACACCGCCGTCGATACGGCAACGCCGCTCTTGGAATCGCCAACGGGGGCCAAAGGATGCGGGTGTCACGCCAGCGGGTCGCGCTCCGCGAGTTGGTGGCTCTTGAGCGTCGGGCTCGCGGTCTTCCGTCGTCGTCAGAACTGACTTCGCCAGGTGCGCGCGCGACGGCTGCCGCCGGCGAGCCGCCTGTAGAGCGCGCCACGAAACACCATCACCGGGTGCAAAAACACCCCAAGGCCGAGGCCGACGCTGGACAACGCGGAGGCGGGGGCATTGAGGGCCGCCCAGCCAAGACCGACAAGGAGCAGATGCGGAATCACCCACTCCGGTCCATTTTGAGTCATGAACCGAAATGCACGTACCAAGATGTCCATCGCCCCATTGGTACGCTCCGAATGAATGACTTCCGGCCACGGATTGAACAACACAAAGGCGACAATCCCCAATAGGGTCGGCACCGCAGCCGGGAGCCCGCCAAGACTGAACACAAGACTGCAGATCCAGTGCAAAAACGCGATGTGCATGACGTCCCAAAGGTGATGTCCCAAGCTCTCCCGAATGATGCCAATCCCTAACGGATTCTTGCGCTCGATGGACTGGCCCACCGCATACAGGTAGGCCCCGTAAAAGTAGACGCTGGCAAAGCCCAAAGCGAACCTGCCGATGATGCCAAGGGGGCCCAGCACCATCGACAACAGTCCGAGCACGATGGGGAGGCCGATCAACATCAACCACACGAACGGACCGCGCAAGATGGCGCTGGCCGTGTCGGTCACGACGGCGCTGTATAGCTGAATCGTACTTCGAATCATCAGTCGGCAGCGGGCGGGCAGGGTGGGTTTGAGCGGCCCGGAGTCCCAATGTTGTGCTTGTCGTCCACGAGCGGACTTTCATCGAAGATAAAGTCTTCGGATTCGGTGTAGCACCAGTTGGCGCCATCATCGTTCAACGACGCTTCACCTGCGGCCGTGCTGAGGCTGCCGTCAAACATGAGGCTTTTACCCTGTTTACTCGAGGCGCTCACCGCTGGGACCAGCGGTGGACTCAATGACAAATGGTCCACTGTGTCCAGTTCGATATCGGTGTCCAACTCCTTATCAAACACACTCACAGACAGGATCGACGGATCCGCGTTCAGCAACCGGAAGTTGCCGTCATAGGCACTGTCTGGAGCGCCCGATACGGGCACATTGCCGTACATGTAGTCGCACGACTCAACGATGTCACCGGGTGCAGCGCTATCGAACAACGCGGCATCCACTGAGGCCGACTGGAAACAGAACAACAGCGTCTCGCCGGGGCCCACCACCAAACCAGCGCCTTCGTAGACTTCAAACTGGTCGCACGGTCCCGATCCACTCGTACACCCGTTATCGGTCATCGAAAACAACCAGTTGTCCAAGAACAACGTGGTGTCCACCGTGGCGTTTCGAACTTCGAACCACTCGTTGTCGCGCTCGTTTCCGCCAGTGCCTTGCGGATTCACCATCAGCTCGGTGAAGACCAAAACGTCCTGTCCAGTCAAGATGAGATCGAACACGGTATCCTCATCAATCAAGTCATCGCAGTCGTTATCGGTGCCAAAACCGCCGAAGGAGTCGTCATCGGGCGCGATTCCAGGGTGAACACCCGCCTCCGAGTCATCGCAGTCGGTCTGCGGAACAGACGCGTCGGCCTCCCCGGGACCGCTGCAATCGAGATCCGTCGACTCAGTGGTTGAACCCAACTCATCGGCGTAGCCATCGTTGTCGGCATCCGCGTAGCACAACTCCTTCGAGTCACAATCTGAATCCACTCCGTCATCGACCCCTTCGGTGGCTCCCGGGTTGATCGACGCGTCCTCGTCGTCGCAGTCTCCGTCATCCACCGTGTACGAATCGCCATCGGCATCGTCGTCGACGCAATCGGGGAAGGCGTCGAGGTCGATGTTCGGGAATTCGTCCACAATGCTGGTGTCGCAGTCGCTGTCGACCAGATCGCAGGTCTCGGGTGCGCCCAAATAGACGGTCGAGTCAGAGTCGTTGCAGTCGTTGCCTGCTGTGATTCCCGCGCCGGGGTCGTCGTCTCCGAATCCATCTTCATCGGCGTCCTTCTGGCAGGCGCTGGCAGAGGCCTCAAGTTCGGCCGCTCCGGGGAAGGTCGAACCCGATGCATCGTCGCAGTCGTCCCCATCGTCTTCGTTATAGAAACCCTTGGCCACGCAGTAGCACAGAGAATCTGCCGGATCGCCGAACCCATCCCCGTCCCGATCGGCATGAAAATCCGAACAGGCCGTCGCATCGAGATCATTGGTATCCACGTCGCAGTCATCGTCGTACGCCGTTCCGCAATCTTCGTTTACTCCGGGATTGACGCCTGCAAGCTCATCGTTGCAGTCGGATCCTGCAGAAATGCCAGGACTCGGGGACGTGTCACCGTAGTCGTCGCCATCGGCATCCGTCATGCACAACGTGGCACTGTCCAGCGGAGCGGCGGCTGGATGGGTCAGCGGATCGGCATCATTGCAGTCCCCACTCGCCGTTGTGTCATACAGCCCGCTCGGATCGCACCGGCACTCCGTCATCAGCGTCAAGCCATAGGCATCGCCATCGGCGTCCCGGTAGCGGGTGGTGCAACCGTCTGCGCCAAGGTCATTGGTGTCGCTGTCGCAGTCGTCGTCGTACGCGGTACCGCAGCGCTCGTTGACGCCCGGATTACGGTCCGCATCGTCGTCGTCGCAGTCATCGCCTGCCGCCACCCCGGCGGGTGGCGAGACATCGCCGTACCCATCGAGGTCTTCATCCCGGCGACACTCCGAGGCTGACTCACTCTCGGCAGCACCGGGGAAGGTGCGGGCCGAGCCGTCATCGCAGTCGTCGTTGTCGGCTTCGGTGTACACACCCTCCGCTTCGCACCGGCATTCGGCATCGGTTTCATGACCGAAACCATCGTCGTCCCGATCGGCGTAGAAGTTCGAGCAGGTCGACGCCCCGAGGTCATTGGTGTCGTCATCGCAGTCGTCATCGTAGGCGGTGGCACAGGTCTCAGTCGCGGCGATGTTCACGAGGTCCCTCGAATCGTCGCAGTCGCTTCCACTGGTCACTCCGGATGGTGGCGAGGCATCGCCGTACCCGTCATCATCGTCGTCTTTGCGGCACGCCGAAGCGGGCGCATCGTTCTCGGCTGCACCGGGAAAGGTCGTCGCTGACCCATCGTCGCAGTCTTCGTTGTCAAGCTCGTTGTAGTCGCCTTCGGCATCGCATCGGCACTCGAGGTCGGATGGATGCCCAAAGCCGTCATCGTCGCGATCCGCGTAGAAGTTCTCGCAGCTGGTCGAATCCAGATCGTTGGTGTCCCCATCGCAATCGTCATCGTAGGCCGTGCCGCAGTTTTCGTTCACGCTGGGGTTGCGGTCATCGTCCTCATCGTCGCAGTCGAGCCCTGCGGTGACGCCAGCCGGTGGGGATGCATCGCCGTAGCCGTCGAGGTCTTCGTCCCGCTTGCAGGCGGTTGCCGACTCGGCTTCGGCCGCACCCGGGTAGGTCTCGTCGGAGCCATCGTCGCAGTCGTCATTGTCCGTCTCGTTGTACTCATCCTTCACAGTACAGCGGCACTCCACGTCCACTTCATCGCCGTAATCATCGCCGTCTCGGTCCGCGTAGAAGTTGATGCACTCGGTCGCACCCAGATCGTTGATGTCGGTGTCGCAGTCGTCGTCGTACTCGGTCGCACAGGTCTCTGTGGCCGCGGTATTGACCAAGGGGCGTGCGTCGTCGCAGTCGGTTCCGGATGCCACACCGGGCGGCGGATCATCGTCGCCAAAGCCGTCCTCATCGTCGTCCTTGCGGCAAGCATCCGCAGGGAAGTCACTCCCTGCAGCGCCCGGATATGTCGTGGCTGAACTTGGGTCGCAGTCCTCGTTGTCGAGCTCGTTGTAGACATCCCGCTCGGTGCAGTAGCACCGGGAATCGTCCGGGTCGCCGAAGCCGTCGTCGTCGCCATCGGCGAAGAACACCACACAGTCTTCCGAATCTTGGTCGTTGGTGTCCGTGTCGCAGTCGTCATCATACGCCGTACCGCACTCTTCGTTCACGCCCGGGTTGCGGTAGAAGTCGTCGTCGTCGCAGTCGTTGGCAGGCAGACTGCCCGTACCGAAAATTCCCCCGTCACCGGCAATGTGTTCGGTGACGAACCCTTCGAATTCATCGGGAACATAGCCGTCGCGATCTTTGTCGTAGTCGTCGTTGCCTTCGCAGTCGGCGTCGATCCCATCGTAGGGAAGGTCGAGTGGGAACCCAGGGTACACCTCGTTGTCCCCATCGTTGCAGTCGCCATCCTTGCCAAACGGCGGAGAAACGGTCGAGTCTGGGACGCGCTCTTCGTAGTCGATGGCCCAGAAGCCGTCGCCGTCTTCATCGCCATCGCCATCGGTCAGGTCGCAGTTGTCGTCAAATCCATTGAAGTAGATTTCACCAATCGTCGGGTCTGGCTTGACTGTCGGGTCGTCATCGTCGCAATCCTCCGACGGACACACGGCGTAGGCACACAACGCATCGTCGGAGACCCCCGTGCAGGCGGCCGGGCGTCCTCCATCAGCAGAAAACCCATCCCCGTCCACATCGCAATCAAGGTCGATCCCGCCACAATCTTGGTCGAGCCCGTCGTAGGGCGGATCCGCTGCGCCGCCATAAATGTCAGCGGCTGTCACACCGAGGTACTCAAGGGCCTCCGCATTTGTGGCGCCTTCATCATCGATGGCCGCAGCCAACAGGGCATCAACGGGCAAGGAGTCGTTGAGCGCATCGTCGAAGCAGTCGGTTCCTGTCAATCCCTGCGCGTCGGGCCATTTGCTGCTTCGGTCGCCATCGAGGTCTTGGTCAAAGTCATCATCACCCTGACAGTCTTGGTCCACCCCATCGTAAAAGGTGTCTACAGCGGAAGGGTCAGGGTTGATGTCGACCCCAAGGATGGTCTCACCAAAAAGATTGACCTCACCCTCCGGGTCGTCGTTGCAATCCCCTCCCGGCAACGCAGACCACTCATCTTGGGGGATCGTCTCCGCACCCACATAGACATCCTCCACATAGCCGTCCCCATCGGCGTCATGGTCATCGTCGCCTCCGCAGTCTTGGTCGATCCCGTCGTACCAAGTGTCGGATGCAGCCGGGTTGATATCCGCCCCTGCTAGGGTCCCGTCTCCGGGTCCAGCCTCTACATCCCAGCAATCACCCGGGGGCAAAAAGCCTGATTCGTCCACCCCGGTGGTCTCTAGGCCAACAAAGGCATCGGGAATATACCCATCGCCGTCTGCGTCGTAGTCGTCGTCCCCGCCACAGTCTTGGTCGAATCCGTCGTACCACGTCTCCTCGGCGCCAGGGAAGATGTCGCTCCCCTTGAGGTCTGTGCCAGCCGGACCCTCGGATTTGTCCCAACAATCGCCTTCCGCAGCCGAGACGCCATCGCCGTCGCCGTCCTCAAAATCCCACTTGCTCCCGCATGCCGCCACAAGAGGAATGATCAGGACCAACAGGCTTCGTGTGAAATTCATCGTGTTCGGCTCCCCGTGAGCCCGTAGCGTAGCTGGGCAGGCGGTTGGACTGCAACACCAACTTGACGTCAAAAACCCCCGCAATACATCGACCGCCACCCCACGACCTTTTCCAGTCATCAGGGACCCCATGATTACCGTCGACAACCTCACCAAATCCTATGGCGACATTCGCGCGATCTCCCATATCGCATTCAACGTGAACGCCGGAGAGGTCGTCGGCTTGCTGGGTCCAAATGGGGCCGGAAAAACAACGACCATGCGGATTTTGTGCGGGTGTATTGGACCATCAGAGGGGACCGTTCGCATCGATGGCACCGACCTGCACCGAAATCCCAAACGGGCAAAGGCGCGCATTGGCTACCTGCCCGAACGCCCTCCCCTTTACGATGACATGACGGTCGGAGGGTTTGTGGCGTTTTCTGCCGCACTTCATGGCGTGACCGACCCGCAAGCCGCCGTGGTGCGGACCCTCGAACGAGTGGGCTTAGACGGCGAGTTGAATGGAATTCCCATCGGCGACCGAATCGTCGGTCGCTTGTCGAAGGGCTACCGTCAACGAGTGGGTCTCGCAGCTGCGCTTGTGCATGACCCATCCATTCTCGTGCTCGACGAACCCACCAGCGGACTCGACCCGGCCCAGCGGAAGGACTTGCGCACCTTGCTCGCCTCGCTAGCGCGTGAAGATCGGCGGACTGTGTTTATATCGACGCACATCCTCGGGGAGATCGAGGCGGTCTGCGACCGGGTAATTGTCATCAACAACGGTGAGGTTGTCGCCCAAGATACGATTGAGAACCTTCGACCCGACGCCGCTCAAATCCAGCTGCACGTTGCCCACGGCCTGCCGGACCTGCAAGGCCGTCTGATGGCCATCCCCGGTGTAGACACCGTTCGACTGGACTCGCCGGAACGATGCACGGTAACCATGAGCACAGACTGCCGAGCAGAAATCGCGCGATGCTCCGCCCCCCACGACCTGCTCGAAATGAGCCGTATGGACACCTTAGAGGACATCTACATGCGCTTGATTCAGGGGCCCTCATGAGGGCAACATTGGCCATCGCACGCCGCGAAATCTCTGGCATGTTCAGCAGTCCAGTGGGGTGGCTGTGCCTCGTGGGTTTCTCGATGATTTCAGGCGTATTTTTCGCGTTGATGACATCCGAGTTCACGGTCATGGTCGCTCAAGCAGCCTACAATCCCTACACCGCTGAGACCATCGACCTTGGCTCATGGCTGATCCAGCCATACTTTGCGAACACCGCAATCCTGCTGTTGATGTTGGCGCCCGCTGTCACGATGCGCCTGTTTGCAGAGGACCGAAAGCGCGGATCCATTGAATTACTCATGGCGTCTCCCATCGGCAGCGGTCAGATCGTGTTGGGCAAGTACATCGGCGCGGTGGGATTCATGACCAGCATGATTGCGATGACAACGCCCATGATCGCACTGCTGTACTGGGTCGCAACCCCCGACACCGGACTGATCGTCTGCGGGTATGCCGCAATGTGGCTTATGGGGGCGGCATTCATCGCGGTCGGGGTTTTCACCAGCGCGATGACCGAGAGCCAAATCGTGGCGTTGATCTTAGGGTTTGGCGCGCTGCTTGTGCTCTGGCTTCTGTCGACAGCTGATTCTTTTGTGGCCGGTACCGCGGGTACACTTCTGACAGAGCTCAGCATCCTTTCACACATCGACCAACTGATGAAAGGGCTCCTCCACACAAGCGATGTGGCCTACTTTGTGAGCTTTATCGGCGTGTGTCTGTTTGCTACCACCCAGTGGGTAGAGGGGTACCGATGGCGATGAAGACTCCCCTGCGCATTGCCGGCGGCCTCGGAGTACTGGGCTCGATCACGTGTGCGATCGTTGGGTGGCGCGTCGCCGACCTCGGCGGAATCTGGGCCGGCGCTTCGATTGCTTCCGTGCTGGCTGTAGTCGCTTGGATCGGGCTGGATCGAGACGCCGTTTCCGGCGTGCTGCGCTCGCGACAAGCCCGTCACTCGAGTGGTGCTTCGTTGCTGGTTGCCGCCTCTGTTGCTGCCGCCATCGCACTCAACGTGGTCGCCGCGCAGAACGACCACCGATGGGATCTCACCTCCACCAATCGGCATGCGCTTTCGGCCGCAACACTCTCGGTCATTGAGCGAATCGAACAGCCCATTCAGGTGGATGGGTTTTTCTCGTCGGGCTCCACCGAGGAGACCGCCTTCAACGACCTGATTGACCGGGTGTTGCATGAGACCAACCAAATACAAGTGGCCATTCACGACCCGGTCCGCGATCCTGCCATCGCCGACAACTTCGCGGTCGACAACTCGCTTGGGACGGTCGTCCTCAAAATGGCGGGCCGGACGCAGCGGATCGACGCAGAAGCAAGCGAGGAAGCGCTCAGCAATGCACTCATTCGACTCATGTCCGGTGGGGAACACACCATATGTTCCACGGAAGGCCACGGGGAAATTGATCCGGATGACGACCTCAATCCCGCATCATTCTCAGCTGCCGTCACCATCCTTGAGCGGCAAAACTACACGGTTCGGCCTCTCAATCTCGCGCGAACCGGAAGGGTCAGCGAAGAGTGCAGCCTGCTTCTGATCGCCGATCCTCGGACCAACTTTGCATCCGCCGAGCTTGAGGCGCTCGACGAGCACGTCCTTGGAGGAGGGCAGACCTTGGTGCTTCTCGACCCCGGACACTCGCCCAACCTTGCGACTGCACTCGCCAACTATGGCGTGGATGTTGGTGAAAACTTGGTTCTTGAACGTCACCCGCAATACCAACTGATGGGCGGCGACGAGTCTTACTTGGTGGTGACGGAAGCACAGATGACCGATCACCCCATCACCGAACCCATCACCGGGATGATCCTGCTGCGCGTGGCGCGCACGGTGCAAGCCCTCCAACCTCCAATGGATGACTTCGATGTTGGCGAGCTATTCGTGACCTCCGATCACGCCTACGCAGAGACTCGACTCGACGGAACATCGCCACCCAAGCGCGATGCTGAAGATCCGGCTGGCCAATTGGGGTTGGCGGCTGTCTCGGTGCACTCAAGTGGCGGCCGCACAGTTGTGTTTGGTGACTCGGACTTCACCAGCAATGAGCTTCTCGACCAAGCCAGCAATTTTGAACTGCTGCCCAATACAGTGGCGTGGCTCGTCAACGATGCTCAGCACATAAGCATCCGTCCCAGCGGCCTCGGCGGTGGATTTACAATGAACGCCATGCAAGGCATCTTGCTCTGGATTGCAAGCGTCGTGGTGGTGCCCGGACTCGCCCTCATCGGCGCAGCGGTAACGTGGATGCGCCGCAGAAACCGCTGACGGCCTGCCCCAATTAAATCGGGCGTGGTCTCCCGATGTTGGAGTCCACACCCGACGATTGGTTGAGATCAACGGGGGCGTTTAGCCCATGACCTTGCCGAGCTTCATGCCGATTTGCATGTTGCTGACCTTGAGCTTGCCGGTTGCGAACAACATCATGGCGGAATTTGGATTGGTCAGCACCTTCTCGAAGGTGTCCGCCGAACATGCAACGGTGCAGTCCGAGCCTTCCGCGAGACCCTCAGACACCGATCCTGGGGCGTCTTTTAAGTTCACAGTCCAGCTTCCAGCACCGTCGATATCGAACACGATGATGGCGGCCATGTCCTCCACGAGGTTGGGCTTGTCGGCGATCTTTTTTGGAAGGTACTCAGCAAAAAATCCTTGGGTCTTGGACATGTTCACTCCGGTTCAGGTTGACGGGAATCGTATGAGGGCTCAGGGTTCACGGCAAGCGGTTTCGTTGACTAAGCGCAGCGCTCGGTCGGTTTTATGGAGCGCACGAGCAGGCACTCGAAAGGAACCCATCTTTCGTTTTTCCCACCCGTGCCAGTCGCTGCCTCCAGTGATGCCCATCCCGTTCTGGTGAGCCAATGAGGCCAGCCTATTGCGTGCGGATTTGGCCGGACGGTGGGACTCCAGCGCATCGAGGCCCGCCGCTGAAAAACGCTGCGCCCACTGTTCTGCATGCCGAGGAGGTGGATGCGCCCATGAGGTCCAGCCGCCGCAGTCTTTGGCCACCGTCAGTGCGTCGAGAAAGCTGACATTGAGTGGCGGTATCACTGTCGACGAATGCCCCACATGCTCGTTGAACGCAGCGCGCAAATTCGGGGCTACGCCTTGCTCGACCACCGCGCGTGCGAGATGGACACGAGTCAGGGTTCGTCGGCCCTCCATGGCCGCACGATCGGCCCGAATTCCATCATCCAGCCCCAGCGCGCGGGCGCATTCATCGAACCAGTGAGCCCGCCAAACGGTACGGGCTCGAACCCAATCCGCGTATTCATTGGGCATGGCATCTGGGAAGTACACCAGCAGGTGCAGCTCTTTCCCTTCGTGCATCGTTGACAGTTCCACCCCCGCAATGAGTCGAATGTGCGACGCACCAAAATGCCGGTCTCCATGGCCGAGCACTGGAACCAAATCATGATCGGTAATCGCAAGCGCAGCCAATCCGGCACGAGCGGCAGCTTCTGCCAAGGCCTCAGCGGGGAGACGCCCATCCGATGAGTCGCTGTGGCAGTGAAGGTCGACCTTGGGCCCGACATCGACCGCCCTTCGGCGGCGTCTCATCGAGCGGCAGCGCCTTCGGCATCCAGATCATCAAGAAGTCGAATGTGTGTCTCAATGATGCCGCGCATCTCACCCATCAGTTGAGCTTTCTGGGAACGGAGCCCGACCAACTCAGCCTGAATGTCCCGCTTTTCATCCCCCGCAGCCATGATGATTTTTTCTGCCTCGAGGCGTGCCTCTCCCAACACCACGTCGCTTTCTCGACGAGCGGTTCGCTCCATCTCTTCCTTGACTTGCCGTGCCAGTTGAAGCGTTTCCTTTACTTCATGCTCTTCGGACCGAAGTTCAGCAATCTCCGCTTCAAATCGAGCGATCTGCTCGCGGAGGCGTTGGTTTTCCTTGAGAAGGTCCTCCATCGTTTCTCGAACTTCCTCGAGAAACGACCGGACCTCGTCCGGCTCATAGCCTCGCCGATTGGCCGTAAACTGCTTTTGAATGATATCGAGAGGCGTGACGCGCATGATGGTTTTCCTCGCTCATTGCTCAGGGAGTGTCGGTGCCGAGACGGACTCGCCAGTGGGGATATCCGGTATCGTTATCGCAGGAGAGCCGACCCACGCCACTGTCGGATGCACAGAACGCACCGCGGACTCCAATGCCTGCATCGGAATGGGGTCCGAACCGGCCTGCTCAACCAACAGTGGTAGATCATCGAGGCCGTGCTCACTGGCCAAAATGGCCATACTCTCATCGGGCACGTACATTCGGTAACTTCCGTCGCCTGTGGCCCACTGGCCCCTCGCCGACCGAATGTCTCGGTGGACGATGGTCAAGCCACCTGATGCCAGCGAGACCACATCAATAACGGCGAGGTCATCGGCATCGAATGTCACCTCCCATCCATCCTCCACCGCAATAAAACTGGCTTGGATGGGAACGTTTGGCAGGGCTTCTTGTGGGCCCATGACTCCAACGCCCGCAGTAAAGGCCATCAAACCAATAGCGCCTGCGGTGACCCACCACTTTGCAGGACTCGGCGGTGCCGGTCTCGGCGGCGGCAGTTCTCCCATGCCATCCACCTGGGCCCAAGGGCGCGATCGGGCGGTCTCGATGGCATCAACAGCGATCGGTCCCAACAGCGTGCCACCCGACCAGCGTCCATTGCCCTTGACCACAGCACCCCTCAAATGGTGCCGGGGCACAACGCCATCCGACACCAAACGTCGAATCGAGTCACCCTGAGCATCGAGTTCGCCGCTGCTCATCAGCCACGCATCCGGCGCGACACGAACCGCGCCTTGGCCAAGTGCCTTGGTGAGTTTCTTCTGCATCCTGCGGGCATCGGGATGCAGCAAGACAACTGCTGCAGTGGTGGTTGAAACCGTACCATCGAAATCGGCGGCGGGGATGAGGTCCGAGGGCGCAATGACACCGCCTCGAATCAACCGCACCGCTCGACTGCATCGGGGACAAGCATCCACATGCGTTCGATTGTGGTCACTCAAGACGTCCATGGGCTGAGGGCATCCCGGTTCGGCGGTATTCGCAAGCCGAGTCAGCAGTTGGTCGACCTTCGCGTCCGGCCACCCTTGCGCGGGGACACCCGCACCCTCGGCCATGGTCCGTACGAGGCTGCGGAGACGCTCTTTGGCGTCATCCAACTGTTCTTTATTGATTGCCGCGGTGGTTGAGACGGCCTCAACCGCCATGCCATCACCAAAGTGCAGCCGAAGCACCGCGTCCGCTACCGGATCGAGGGCTGGAGCCAACCCACGACGCCAGCCTTCATGAACGACATCGAGGTCGGATGTCTCAGTGCGGGTGCGCCGAATGGGGTTGCCAGCCACACGGCTCAGGTACTCGGCTGTCAACGGACCCGCGAGATGTTCCGCCTCATCGACCGCAACCCCTGCGCCCAGTGT
>DEBL01000149.1 GCA_002348535.1 Deltaproteobacteria bacterium UBA2957
TTTCGGAAACATCCCTCCGCACACAGCTTCAGGTCGGGGATACACTCGGGGGTCGCCGCAACGATCGGATCGAGATTTTGGGTCTTGCCGGTCGCGGCGCGCAGGCCACCGTGTTTCACGCACGGGACCGAAGACTCGATCGCGACATTGCCGTGAAGCAAGCTCGGGCCAGAGGCGCATCGGCCCTGTCGAAAATGCTTGGGCGCTTCGAGGCTGAATTGCGGCTCTCATCCAAGGTCAGCCACGCCCATGTGCTGCAGGTCTATGATTGTGGCGAACTGGAGGCGGGGACGCCGTATGTCGTGTTGGAGTGGATGGAGCACGGCGACCTCGGGCGTCTGCTCGACTCTGCATGGAGCCTCGGTCTCCAGTTGCCCATTGCCCACGCGCAATACTATGCCCTCTCGATTGCCAGTGCGATGCGCGCGGTTCACGCCGCTGGGATTGTTCACCGCGACATTAAGCCGGGGAACGTTCTGATTCGAGGAGACGGTGTCGCGAAGTTGACGGACTTCGGCATCGCGCAGAGCACCGCGGACCGCAGCACTGGAACAACAAATACGAGTCGAACCGAAGGGACCTTGGGCTACATGGCGCCAGAGCACCTCGCGGGCGCGCCCGGCCCACAGAGTGATATTTTTAGCTTCGGTGTGACCGTTTTTCAGCTGCTGACGGCCGCGCTACCGGTTCAAAATGACCGCAAGGGTCGACCCGGTGGAACCATCGAGGATAGTGAATGGGAACTGCTGCCCTCAGAATGGCGCGAGGCGGTCCGTGGGATGACGGCCCCCGACCCATGCGAGCGCCTGCAGACCTTCGATGCCGTCATTGAGCGGATTCGGTCGATTGACATCGTTGAGTCTCCGGACCGAAGCCTTCTGCCCGCTGACCGATTGCCCCCGTTGCCGGACAACGAGTCCATCTCATTCATTGATGGAACCGCATCGGGCAGCTTTACGGCTGATATCGCCGTTGAGGGCAATGAAAATGAGACGGTGTTCATTGACGACCTGTAGGGCCGATGCTCAGTCCGGGACTGAATCGAGAGACAGCGGGATGACCCGGCGGTCAGCGATCCGATCTTCGCACGAAATAACGGTTCCATCCAGCCACTGATCCCACTGCGCATGGTCAGCGAGATTCACGCCATCTTGGCCCGCTCGGTATTGCAACCAGCTCTGGAGAGCCTCGAGAAACTCTGCATCCATGAGTTCGGGTTGGCTCATCAAGTTCCGATGCAGGATCCGGTAGACCAACTTGAGTTCGCTGAGTTCGAAAGGTGAAAAGCGCTGCATGAGTGGACTCCACGGCTGTGCAGAGGGACTAACACAGAGTGTACGGCGCGCAGAGTTCATTGAACCGCATGCTGCGGGGTCACAACGGGCGCGTGCCTTGGGTTGGCAGCGCACCCCAGCATACGGGTAGCGGTGTCCAAGTCGATGGGCGGTTGCGACCGAGGCGTGAAGGGTGCCTTGGCGAAGGCCTCAAGGATCGGGAGGGTGCCGAGTCCGGCGTCGCGGAGCATGTGAATCAGCCGCAGCGTACGAAACGCATCATTCCACTCGAACATGCGATGCTGGAGTCGTTCCATGTCTGGAACCTGAGCGGCAGATTTCTCGGCAGCCACGAGTGCACCTTGCCGATCAAGGCAGGTGTGGAGCAGCTTCGAGGGCAGATCGGGGTGCTGCAATTCTGCGACCCAGTTGAACCCTTTAGGCTGCGCACAGAATCGATGTTGGGCACGGATCCACACCGCCAATGCATCGAATACGAGAGGGTTGTAGACACGGTATGGCTCCTTGGTCTGCTGAATATCCAAGACCGCCTTTCCGGTGCCAAACGGAACCCGATTGGACTCGCGACCGCGGATGCGAATTGGTGCCCCAGCCAGCCGAATCATTGGGGCCTGTTTGATGAGCTTGTTCAGAAGATAAAAGTCTTCTGCGGCCAATTTTCGGGGAAAACCACGTACGGCTGCATACTTTTCCATGTGGACCGCAAAGCTGCTTCCCACGCTGTGGTAGGCGTAGGGCGAATCCGCGTGACTCAGACCGAGAACGTAGTAGTGAAGATACGACTCATATTGTTGCATCGCGATGGACTGAGCCGAGGACCCTTCGAGGGTGTGTTCAAAGGGGAACAAGGCTGCGGAGTAGGGTGCGTTGGGTGATGGAAGTCTGCGCAGGTAGTCGTGCGGCAAGCGTACATCTGCATCGGTGCACGCCATCCACGGAGATCGAACGGTTCCTCTTCGATGCAGGGCCAATGCAACATCTCCGGCGATTTTGCGTGCGAGTCCGACCCCCTGTCCTGCCGGTAGGCGCCGACCCGGTTGTGTCCTATCGATCAGCAGTACGGTGAGGCCTCGCCAATCGGTGACGGATGCTGGAGCATCACGGGCACCAAGGAGCGTTCGCAACCACCGGATGAATACAGTGTTGCGAGCGTGAGTGTCGGCCGCGTTGTCCTGCGCGTCGTTCACCAGCAAAATCAGCAACGTGGTTTCGGCGCGGTCCAGCTGGGCGGCACTCTCAAGTGTTGCGAGGAAGCCCTCGTCCTCATCGTGTAGGGGAATGCAGATGACGGTTGAGACGGGTGCGATATCGAGCGCCAGCGCCTCGCGGTCGAGGTCTGCATGCTTGGCGAGGTATTGGCCGACGGTATCTTTCGGCATGACTAGTGCAGAGCCGAACGTACCGGTAGGGTTGCCAAAATTTCGGCATCAGATTCCACAAAGAAGGCGACTCGATCGCGAATCTCGTGTTCGCCAAAGTAGGCGCCTGCGAGGTCGACGAACAGCGTATGGTGCCGCGATTCGGAGTGTGCGATCTCGGAATAAAAGGCCTTCAAGTCCGGCTCAGTCAGGGCGCTCGCCAGTGTGTTGAAACGTTCACACCCCCGGGCTTCCACAACCGATGCGAGCACCAGCCGGTCAAGAAACTCCTCGTCTCTTCCATGGCGCACCCGGCCGAGCATTTGCTTCATGTACGGGTCTTTTTCATCGCGTGTGAAACGCAATCCGCGTTGTTGCATGAGCTTGAAGACCCGATGAAAATGCGCGAGCTCTTCTCGTGCCAACTGGATCATGGGCTCCAAGATTGCGTCTCGGTCCGGGTACCGCAGAACGAAGGTCATGGCCATCGATGATGCTTTTCGCTCGTTCGCTGCATGATCGAGCAGGAACGCATCGAAGTCCGACAGTACGGTCTGAACCCATTCATCTGAACTGGCAAGTTGGAGAGAGATCATTGTGCAATCACCGAGGTGAGGGTGGTTTATCTCAGTCGTTCACTGGGCGCCGTGATGCAGTTGCTTGAGCGTGCACGCAAGGCCGTACGCGCGGCTGCGCAGCGCATCAAGTGTGTCATTCGCTGAAGCGGCGTTTTCTGCCCACGCGAACGATTCGCCATGGGTGCGCTGTCCGATCACGAGATCGTTGAACGACCCCATGCCACCGTAGGCATTGAGGAGGTGCTCCACGCCGCGGTAGTCTCGTTGCTCGAGGTCGAGACGCGAGCGTTCCATCCAAGCGGTCCAATGTGAATCTCCATCTGCCTTCAGTACCTCGATGATGGCCTCGAGGGTCTCCACCAATTCTGCGGCTGTTGGCTCGCATTCAGTGGCCAACGGTTTGGGTGCGGGTTCTGAGAGGCCGACCAACCGAAACAACCAACCGAGGAAGCGCATCGTAAACTCCTGCCGAGGCCCCGTTGTAACGCGCGGCATCACCAATGCCCGCCCGTGCAATTGGGGGTACAGCAGTGGCGACGAAGGCGGGCCACTCACCGGGTTAAAGGGCTTTTCTACCGAGGAGTTTTCCCCCATGCCGGTGTACCAAAATGTGCTTGAAACAGTAGGGTCCACGCCCATCATTAAGCTCAATCGAATGGGGCCGGAAGGCGTTGAAATCTACGTGAAAGCAGAGGCTTTCAATCCCATGGGTTCGGTCAAAGATCGCCTCGCGTTGGGTGTAATTGAGGCTGCGGAGGAGGCCGGCACGCTGAGGCCGGGGCAGACCGTGGTGGAAGCCACCAGCGGCAACACCGGTATTGGTTTGGCGATGGTGTGCGCGCAGAAGGGATACCCCCTCGTGGTTGTGATGGCAGAGAACTTCTCGCTCGAGCGACGGAAATTGATGCGTTTTCTGGGGGCCAAGGTTGTGCTCACCCCGGCCGCCGAGAAAGGAACCGGCATGATGGAAAAGGCGCGCGAGTTGGCCGAGGAGCACGGTTGGTTTTTGACCGAACAGTTCCGCAACGAGGCAAACGCCGACATTCATGCCCGAACAACGGCCCGAGAGATTGTGGATGACTTCGCTGAGATGGGCCTCGATTACTGGGTCACAGGATTCGGTACTGGCGGCACACTGAACGGAGTGGGGCGCGTGTTGAAGGCGGAAAGCCCCCGAACAAAAGTGGTCGTGTGTGAGCCCGACAATGTACCAATTTTAAGTTCGGGTATCCCTCAAGCTCGCAAGCCCGATGGAGGCCCTGCTTCGAGTCATCCCATGTTTCGACCCCACCTCGTGCAGGGGTGGAGCCCGGATTGGATTCCCAAGTTGGCCGAGGATGCAGTGGCTGCCGGTACGATCGATTCCATCGTTGCGGTCGGGGGTCAAGAGTCGATGCAGGTGAGCCGGGACTTGGCCCGCTTGGAAGGCATCTTCACCGGAACATCGGGTGGTGCGACGGTGGCGGGCGCGCTCAAGGTGGCTGCAGAGGCACCGGAAGGCAGCCGAATCTTGGCGATGCTGGCCGACACGGGGGAACGCTACCTGAGTACAACCCTGTTTGAAGACATCCCCGTTGATATGACCGACGAAGAGACAGCCATTTCTCGGTCAACTCCAAACTATCGATTCGATGTGCGCAAGGCACCACCCGAACCCAAAAACGAGGGTGCCGAGACCGTCGAGATCAACCCAAAGGCGGTGGCCTATGTTGCCGAGGTCACCAACGTGGCCGAGCGTCCAGTGGTGATGTTTGCCTTGGAGTGGTGTGAGTTTTGCTGGTCCGCCCGAAAGTTTTTCAAGCAACTTGGGCTGGACTTTGTATCCGTTGACCTCGACTCAGTCGCGTATCAGAAAGACAACTTTGGCGGCGGGATTCGAACGGTCCTCGCCGACCAAACCGGGGCTAAGACCATTCCGCAGATCTACGTTGGTGGGGCGCATGTCGGAGGGTGCACAGACCTGTTTGATGCGTTCAAGGACGGGAGCTTGGCCCCCATGTTGCGAAGCGCAGGGGTGGACTTCGACGAAAGTCAAACGTTCGACCCGTACACGCTGCTGCCGGGATGGCTTCACGCTCGATAGCGATCAATCGGTGCGGAAGTGCGCGATCTGAATTTCTTCACCCACATCGGAGTAGTCTCCAGCAGCGCGCCCGTTGCGGAAGTCGCCCCAGTTGATGGGACGGTAGCGGGCCGGTCTGTCTGTGCACGTCGAGGCGAGCGGCGCGTAGTTTGTGGTGAATGAGGGATTCAGAAAAAACGGGGCGCTGTAGCGAGTATGGGTGTCGCTTGCGAGCACGCGATGCAGCGGTGCCTTGTAGCGGTCGTTCGACCACACCTGCACGACATCGCCGATGTTGATGATGATGGCGCCGCGTTCCGCCGATACGCTGTGCCAAGACCCATCCCGCTCCACCTGCAGCCCTTGATGGCCATCTTGCAGGAGCACGGTCACTGCTCCGGCGTCTGAGTGATGGCTGATGCCAAGGTGCCCAACCGGGGGACCGGTGGGCGTGTCGGCCGGCGCGGGTGAGTCACAGAGCGGGTAGTAGTTCAATCGGAGGTAGCTGGTGTGGTCTTGAAATCCGGCAGATAGACGTGTTCCGTCGTCGCCCAAGGCATTTCCAATGCATCGGACCAAGTCAATCGCGACGGTCTCACACCGCGCATAATAGGCCTCAGTGGTCTCTCGAAATGCCGAAAGGCCCGACGGCCACTGCGGAACGCAAGCGCCGAATTCTGGGCCCACATCGAAGAGCTCTTTCCAGTCCTGAACATTCTTCGTGAGCTCTCGGTCGTAGAACCCCCAATGGTTGACCTCCGTTCGCTCACAGGCCCGTTTTCGCGCGACGGGAAGTGCAAAGAACTCCCCCATCACTTCCAGCATCCGGTCCCGAAGCGAGGCGGAGATTGGGTGGTTTCGGAGTTCGAAGAATCCCCACTCGCGGCACGCTCGATCCAGTTCGGACAGTTGGGAACCACTGCAGATGGCGTCGTAATCGATGGTAATGAGTTGCATTGGCGGGCTTCTCGTATCCTATCCGTGAGCCAGAATTCGAGGCTCGGTACCTGCAATGTGGCCCAACACCCCGGGAATGATGATCCACGTTCCAGCGATCACCGTAAGCAGCATGCCGAAGGCCGCCGAGAACCACTTTGGTACCCGTGGCGCGAACCGAAGCAGGGTGTTGACGATGGCAATGATCAAGAAGAGTGGGCCGTAGTACACGAAAAAGAGCAGCTCAAAGAAAAAGGACGAGCCTTCTTTTGCATTGCCAGACAGGCGGGAGAAGAATGCGTTCAGGGTGTTTCCACCGATGCTGCCCCACAGCAGGAACCAGCACAGGGCTTGGACCGATGTTGCATAGGCGGGACGGGTGGCGTTCGACAGGCTGTCGAGTGCCGTCTCGACGGCCGCTCCTCGGCCATTGTTTTCCGCGAAAATTCGTGCGAATGAAATGGCGGGGTCATCGACGAATGAGCGGCACTCATCTTCGCTCTTTGCCTTCATGAGTCCGTCTGGGTTCTCCACGCCGGCCATGCGCGCGAGTTCTCCATGCAGACCTTCGCAATACGGACAGCTATTTACTGAGTTCACGGTGACCATGACCGACTCGTTGAGGTGCGGGTCGACGGCGTTGGGCCCGATGTAGGCCCCGGCGATGCGGAAAAGGTTGCTGAAGACATCCCGGTGGTCGGCAAGGCATCCGCCAAAGGTCCACGTCTTCTTCGTATACTGACTCATGGTTGGGTTCTCCGGTCCACCGAGGGACCGAAGGGTTCAACCCCGGCTTCGCCTCGGTGGCTTGAAGTCACTGGTCACGCCAGTGGATGGGTTGATTCAGAAGCTGGGTCGCATGGGACGGACTATAGCGTGTGCAAGATGAGCGCGGGCCACAAAAAAGGACCCGGCTGCAGGAATAAGATGGTTG
This sequence comes from Deltaproteobacteria bacterium UBA2957, assembly GCA_002348535.1. GTDB lineage: Bacteria > Myxococcota_A > UBA796 > UBA796 > UBA796 > UBA796. The sequence continues at coordinate 7,164 of DEBL01000149.1, forward strand.
CTCAGCGATTTTGATATGGGTATTCAACACGCAGTTCGTGTTCGATTCAGACGTTCAACTGAGGGGAAGGAAGCCCATGGAACGACGCACCCGACGACCTCGCCCAACCGTTCACTCTGCTACGGTTCATTCGATCGAAGACCTCAGCCCCAATGTGCGGTGTATCCGCATCGCTGGCGACGACCTGAAGAGCATTGCGTGGAGCGCAGGTCAGAAGGTAAAAATCAAGGTCTCCGACTGGCTGCGGAGCTACACCCCCGCTCGGATTGACACCGACCATGGGTGGATGGACATCGTGTTCCACCTCCACGGCAATGGCGCTGCAAGCCAGTGGGCGGCCACCGCAACCGTTGGAGAAGCGATTCAGTTTGTTGGCCCGACAAACAGCATTCCCGGCGCCGAGGGCGTCCCCGATTGGGCTCTGTTTTTAGGGGACGAGACCACGATCGGACTGGCAGCGGCACTCCTCGAATCCCTGCCGGAGTCCGTGCACAAGCTGGGCGCCATCGAGGTTGACGCGGAGGATGAAGGCGCTGTGGCCGCGTTCGGGGTGCCGTTGAGTGCCACCGTCCGGACCGGTGAACACGGCCAAGCACTGCTGACGTGGCTCAACAATACGACTCTTCCCGCTGGGTCGGGCATGATTTGGGTGTCTGGCGAGGCGTTGTCGGCGCGCGCGTTGCGCGAAGCGCTAATGGAGCGGAATCCCCCCGACATCCAGTTCAAACTGAAGGCCTACTGGAGCTCGAAGGGCCATGCCCACCGCAAAGCTCTCGAGAAGGAACAGGCGGCCGCGGCTAAGGCGTAGCGCCTCCGGCAGCCTCCGGATTGGGTTGCGGCTTCACGCCAAACAACGGGCGCAGCCACCGCACGCGTCGAATGCCTTCGTAGGCTGCGACGCTCATGCCCAAGATTGCAGCGACGATCAACCCAAACTCGACCCAAGGATTCCATTTCACCGCCGGCAAGGCCAGCGCGAGTGCATTCTGGATGGGTTGGTGAACGATATAGATGGGATACACTGCGGCGCTCAGGTAGGGCAAGCCCGGAAACCCCCTGTGCCAGTGCCGGAAGGCATGCCCCATGACAGCAAGAATCCACACCATGCTCTCGAGGGCAGTGATGGAGTTGCTGGCCGCCACGAGGTCGATCCCGGTGAAGGACCGGACCAGACCACCCAGTTCCGGATCGTGAGCCATCCAGCTGGCTCGAAACGCCCACAAACACAGGGCCAGTGCAGTCAGTCGCCATCGCCGGTTGGCGGTGGCTGCTTTGAATTCCTGCATCACACAGGCGCTCAAGAATCCAAAACAGAAACAGATTCCACCAAACCAGACGCCATGATTCGTGTGGGCAAAGGAAGCAAAATGTTCGGGTTGAATCGCCGCCGCTTCCATGGCACCGGGGAAGGCAAACACAGGCACAAATAGCCCTGTTCGGAGCAACCAGCGCAGCCCGTTCAACGCGGCACCGTTGGGGCGATTCTTCAACCAGCGGAAGAGGGGAAATGTGATCAGGACGTATCCGGTGATGTTGCCCAAGAACCACAGGTGGTAGTCGCTTGGCATGTACGTGACCTCTTGGCCGAAGGCGAACGCGCTGAGGGCGTTGGAGAGTGCACCAACCGTGAGCGCGCCCGCGATGTAGGGCACGACAATGCGGCGAAACCGTTCTTTCAACAGCTCGGTGTTCGTTCGCCGCTGCATGGCAAACCGCACTCCCATGCCGGACACGAAAAACAAGATCGGCAGTCTCCAAATGTTGAAGATCTGCATGACCCACCACACCTCATGCAGGAGCCGATCGTTTTGCACCCAGAATAGTTTTACGGCCCAATCCTGAAACAGGATCGACGCATGGTAGACAATCAGCATGAGCAGGGCCGCCGCGCGAACCGCATCGACGGCGTGTTCCCGAGTCGGTCCTTGGGTCGGTTCAGGAGACGGGTTCATGGGCGAACCAGACGATAAGTATGGGTTCCGCGGTTGTGAACGTTGAAGACCAACGTAAATCCACTCAACGCGGGGTCGTCATCCGCTTGCCAATAGTCGTTGCCTTCGACGGATTGGTCGATCGGCTCCCATGTGCCTTCCTCTCGCCGCTCGAGTTGCCAGCCGTCCGGGCGCGCGAGGCCATGAATGGTCACTGGGGTGTAGCCAAGGCCACCCGTGAGCGTAAACTCGACTGCTGTGGTGCCATCCGCCGCGTTGAGTTCAACGGGGTGGACGCGGGTGACCGTCCCAACCTCAGCTGAGATCTCGAGGTGATTGTCGGCCGCGAGGGTCCACATCATGTCGGTGCTCTGGTAGCTATCGGCCGGCATCTCGGTGAGGTAGTCGGCCTCACCGTAGTAGGCACCCTTGTCTGCAGGCGGTACGAGGTACTCCACAGTGGCACGAATCGTGCTGCCCGCTGGGATGACGCGAGCCGTCGCATCGTGGGGAATGCCGAGCTCGAAACCCATCTGAGACCACCCGCCATTCGATGTGCGAACCATGTTGATGTGGGGCGTCGTGATCGCATCATCGCCGAGGACCGCCTCGTACTCACGAACAACGAAGCCAACGTTCGCCAAGTGCTCCGGTAGTGAGTCCCCGGTGCGAGCGTTCCCGTACAGCATGACCCATGGCGACTCGCCGGTCATCGCGATCCCGCGGTCGTCGTCGCTGGCGTACCCGGTGGTCATGTGGTCGAAGACTTCGGCGTCGAACAGGACGCCGTCTTCGTCTCCGTAGGCGTACCGGGTGAAGCCGTTGTCGCCGTAGCGGTCGGCGGCCACCTGGAAGAATGCGATGCGGTTGTAGTTTACGTCCTCAAGTATGGTGTACTCAAGGTGGTAGTAGGCGCGCACGAGGTCATCGGTTCGGCCCAACTGCGTCGTGACCGTGGCTTCAATCTTACCGTCTCGCGAGAGTCCCGAGTAGATGACTTTGGTGAGGTTTGGCCCTGTGTAGGCGTAGTGCGTACGCATACGGCCCAGCTGATGAGAGGGAAAGGAACTGATGCCTTCAGCGGGCCTGTAGACCAAGAAGCTTGCACCGCCGACATTGCCCGTCCACCGCCATTCGCCGTCAGCATCGACGAGGAACGGTCGGACGTCATCCACCTGTGCTCGGGCGAGGGTCATGTCGGGGTCGTAGGTGATCGATTCACCCCAACATCCGATCGACGATTCATCCCATTGCTGATTGTGTCCCCAGCCGATGAGGCTGAGTTGTGCATGCTGGACGGCGTAGGCCTCACCCCACTTTGAGTGGGCAAAGGTGTGTTCATACTCGTGCCGGCCCGGATCCAGCAGCAGTGCGCTGTACAGATGGTACCAAGCGGGCGGATCGTGCCAGTTCTTCGATATCTGCACCGGCGCACCAATGGGTTCGCCGTCGACGGATCGCAGCAAGGGAATTCCCCCCGTGATGTAGAAGGCTGCGTTCTCAGCGGCGTTGAAGCCGATGGGGATGGACACTGCGGCATCTGTGTCGTTGCTCACCACGAGCCGGTGCCGGTTGTACCAGTTGTGGTTGGAGGGTGTAGACCACACGCTCGGCCAGGTGGGTGCACCCACTGCTGTGAGGTTGGACAGGTTGACTTGGTACAGGCCTCGCTCTGGGTCCCAAGTGGCTTCTGTGAGGCTATCGCCGCCCGATCCGTCTCGGTTGAGTTGGGCGTACTCCACGTTTACCGTTTCCGATGGGTTGAGCCATACGGACCGCTGGGCTTCACCGCCCGTGTTGGTGGGGATGACGATGACTGAGAGGGCGAGCGTCTCCCCTGCAGCGGGACTGTCAACGGCGCCCTCGAAGATGAGGGTGCCATCGGGAAAGCGACGGACGGTACCGTCCATGCCCTCTCGCTCGGGTACGATGAAGGTCCACCCCTCCCCGCTGCCATCGTGGACCGTGAGCGCGCGGTTGTCCTCGATCCATTCGGTCTCGGGAAGTGCAGACAGGGCTTCACCTCGGAGGGTGATCTTGACCACGAAATTTTCCGCGCTCAGTGCGGGAGTGGCCCGGTGGGTCAGAACAAAGTGACGCGTCATGGCCGCGAGCTGGACGCTGCCGGTGGTGGCGGTTCCTTCGTAGGTCACCATCGGAATTTCAGTCCGCTGCATGAAGCGACCCATGTCGCTCAGTTCCGAAGGGTTGCTGCTGGTGCCATCGCGATTCAGGAAGCCGTTCGCGACCCGCTCTTCACCAAATCCACCGGTCATGGAAAGGATGGCGTATTCGACGGTTGCACCCGGAAGAGCCGTGATGATGCTGTTGTCTTGCGTGAGGGCCTCCTCGGCGGAGACCGCATCCGCAATCAAGCCGATGTGGTTGATGTTGGCAGACCCCATGTCGAAGGCCAGGCCGTAGTACCCGGTCTGGACATGCTGTACGTCGTCGAAGGTACCCCATGACGTCCAGTGGTTGCCGGGCCAGTACAGGAAGCCGTAGTCTCGCGTGCTGAGTCGAGCGGGGGTGGGGCTCACGGCAGGCGGCAAGTCGCCCGTATCGTCTGTATCCGCATCCGCATCCGCATCGCTCTCGGTGCAGGCCGGAGCACCCTGACATCCTTCGTCCTCGCAGTCGATGGTGCCGTCGTCATCGTTGTCGACGCCGTCGTCGCATTCTCCCGCGGCATCCCCTTCGTAAGCACTGGGCGCGGAGGGTGAGTCGGCATCATCGCCGGTATCGGATTCCAGGGGGCTTGACCCGGAGGATTTATCGCATGCCGATAGGAGCAAGCACAGACACAGAAACCATCGCATGAGGCACCAACGGACTGGGGTTTCCGCCTACAGTACACGCCTCGGAGCCATGGCGAAACGCCAACGTGGCGTTCAGTCGACTAATCGCGTCGCCGATAGGCCAGTGCCATCATCGCCATCAACAGGCTGATCGGTCCGACTGGACCGGTGGGTGCCGAAGAACATCCACCGGCTTTCGCTGTGGCGGGACCGTCAGCGTCGGATCCCATGGTGCTGTGGCTGAGTGTGACGGTGTCATAGGTCAACTCTTGAGTGTGCTCCACTGGGTCGAGCGCAAAGTCGTAGTTGAAGTTTCCGTAGCAGTCGATGAAGGTAATGCAGACCTCGGCATGGCCTTGGATCACCATGCTCAGCATCGCGTCGAGGCTCCCCAGTGCATCCATGGATGTGGGTCCTCCAGCGGTGGATACTTGCTGATCGGCTGCGGTGAATGCGCCCCAGTCGGTCTCGATGGCGTCGGTGTTGATGGCTATGTTTGCTGTGGGGCTCAGCGTCCCGGAAACGACCACATCGACCATCGGGAAAATGCCTTGGTCAATCTCGAAGACTTCGATGGATTCCATCGGGAGGTTCAACTCGGTTCCCCCCTCGTCTGCGAACGCAAAGTCCGAGAAGGCTTGGCTCACATCGAAGTCGATGGTTTGTTCGTGCAAGATGTCTTCCCATGAATACCCAGCCACGTTGAGGCTTAAATACAGTTCCGCGGCGATGTTCACCTCGACACTTGCTTCGCTGTCCGCGTCAGCAGGAACAACGCGATGCACGATTCCGTTGGCCCCTTGCTCAACAATGGATTGTCCGGGCATTTCAATTCCGGCGAAGCCCTCGGCAAAGAGCACGGTGCGAATTCGAACAGGGCCGCTCTCGGGCCACCACCCGCTATCGACTTCGGTGGTGGGCCAAGCTTCTACTTCAGTCGTCAGGTCAAAGGCCCGGGTGTCAGCGTTCGATGCGGAAGCAGTTCCGAGTGTGGTCAGGAGGGCGAGAGTGGCGAACATGACGAAAATCCTCGATGGGTGTTTGGTTCGACCGACAGTGTAGTCACGCCATTGTGTCGGAATTGAAACACTTCGCGACGGTACGGTGACGCTTAGGTGTCATGGCGGAATGTTTGCTCTACGAGTCGAACTGGAAGCGGTTCGAGTGTGAAAAAAGGCGGTCATAACGATGCGCCAAATACTACTTGCGCCTTTTTTTTGTCCGTGGATTTCGAGCCGGCGTTCAAACAAATGCGCCAATGGGCATCGGTTTTCGAAAAGCGTAGTTCAACCAATTTGTTCCCTTAAGTAGGATTCGGGCAGTTTCAAAAGCTACGAAGATGGAGGTAGACAATGAGACACTCATGGTTTTCGGCGATCGCGCTCGGCGCTATCACTGTAGGGAGTAGTCGTGCCGAAGCAATGCCAGCCGACGTGGCCGCGATTGATCGGGTATCCAAGGCAATCGAGTCCAATGCTCACCTGACCGGAGACGATGCAGAGCGGGCCCTCATCGATGAGTACACCCGCTTAGTTGTGATTCAAGCCGCATGGATTGCGGAGGCACAAGGGATTGGAAAGCTTGTTGAGGTTCGATCCCCGTCGTTCACGGCGTACGCAAAGCGACAGCTGAAGTCGCAGGTCGCGAAAGTTGCCGACATTGAGGAAGATCAACTTCGGAAAGAGAAATGGTACGAGATTCTGCGATCGAATTCGACGGAAAGCGCGGGACATCGTTTGTTGGCTTCATGGCTCGAATTCAAGCCGCCCGGGGCGTACCTCAGCAAGGTCAAGCGAGGCGATCCGCCTCGCGTGACTGAGCAGGTCGAAGCCGTATCCAGCGACCCGCGGCTCAAGATTGTTGAGGACCAAGTCAACCTTGGCGGCGAAATCGGTGGGGCCGGTGAAGGCAATGCGGTGATCGATGCGGGAGAGTGGGTAAACTTGGGACTGAAGGTCTACAACGACGACGAGCGCGGTTTCTTTTCGAGTTCAGCGTGGGTTGAGACATCGGCTGATTGCGCTTGGGTTCCTCCCGCCCTTGAGATTGAGATGTCGGAGTTGCCCGCCACCCCTAAGGCGGATGCTGCGGCTGAAGGAAAGGGTAAAAAGCTGACGCTCAAGAAGCAGGAGCCACCCGTCCAAGCGATCGATGCATGGGTGTATTTGTCCAAGACCTGCGCGGATGGAGCCGTGGTGCCATTGCAGCTTCGGATCAAGGACACGCATCGAGCGCCGACCGTACCGATTGTGGTCTCGGCAAAGATGAGCGTCCGCAATCGCACCATGGGCCGCGCCACGGACTTCTTGGTGGACACGGATGTCCCCGGCGTGTCGGACGGTCGTTCGATGCCCGCTGTGGCGTCGGCTCGCGTCTTCGAGTTGACGCATGCCTTCGAGGCGCCGGAAGCCGGACTGATGTCGGCACGGACGGGTTGGGGTGTGCACGAAGATGTCGGTTCAATCATCAAGGAACAAGCCATGCCCTCTGAGCCGATGATCGATGACTCAGGCGGACGGTTCCTTGCTGGGGACGACCTCGATATTTCCACTGTGAAACGGTCGGACTTTGACCGGACTCTGCAATCGCGGGCCGATGATGATCGCTGGGGCAACTTGGATGATGCTCGTGCGTGGTTTGCGGCCGATACAGAGGTGCTCTACGAGACGCCCGATCCGCCCACGGAGATTGTCGAAGAGGTGCCCGATGAGGTGTGCGATAACTACCTCGATGATGACGGCGATGGGAATCACGACTGTGAGGATAGCGATTGCATGGCTGATCCGGTCTGCAACCCCGAAGCCCCGGTGGCGATTGGGCCGCTGATGGCGCTCCTTAAAGGCAATGTTGACATCATCGCCAAGCCTGCGGGGACCACCATTCCCGGAGCCGTGGATGCGGTGGAGCCCGGCTATGAGTTGGTGGTGGACTCCGATGAGATCGCCCGTAAGTACGCCTGTTTAGTGGCCGGAATCAGTCCAGACCAGTGCGATGCATGCACAGCGTATGGACTCAGTCTGAGTGATTGCAAGACCTGTGTTGATGAAGGACAAGACTTGGGAACTTGCGGGGTAGAGTCCGACTGCGATGAGGAAGAGACTAGCGATGAGCCTGAAGCAATCGACACTGGTCGTGACCCTGCGGTCGCGTATCGCTATCGCAACTACTTCACGATGCCGCTGGGCTGGAATCCGATTGAGTCGGAAGCCTATGGAAACTGTGAAGATGAGTGGGACAACGACCTCGACGGACTGCCGGACGGCGAAGATCCCGATTGTGGTCGTGTCCAGAAACCCAAACCCAAACCCGCCCCCAAGCTACCCAAGGCTCCGTTCGGTCACCGGGTTGACTTTGGCGTGCTCGCCGGTCAGGTCGCGCTCACCGACGGTCCGACCATGGCGTGGGCGACCGCTTCACCGGGGCAGAAGGTATGGATGCCCATGTTGAATGCTCGGTACGTGCTGACTCCGAGAGGGGGAGGGGCCATCCGGCCAATGCTGTCTTACGGGCAAGGATTGGCGAGCGACGTTGTTATCGGAGGGGTCAACACCTTGAACCAAACATCGATTGGCGCCGGCTTGGTCTACCACTTGGGATTGACCGACTCCCTCGGGATCGAAGCCCGCGGTTTGGTCAACAGTCGCACCTACTCGATCGCTCCGGAACGGGCGAGCACGGACACGGTTTACAGCCGCGACGTGTCGAGCACCGGCTATGAAGCCGGTTTGGAGATTCACTACCGACTCTTCGGTGGTGTCGGTGTGTACGCCGGTGTCGGCGGCGTGATTCACGAGCCCATCCTTGAAGATACGGTCGAGATCTTGGTGACCGATCCCATCGCGATCAGCGGTGGAATCAACTGGTCCGTGGGTCAGTAAACCGTCCGCTCCCGAGGTCGCCACTCCCGGTGAGGGGGTGGCGACCACACGGGACCACGGGTGAGCCGTCGACCCGTAGCTTCGAACGGCACCGAGAAGATTTGTAGCGACGGGGACTGCTTTTGCAAACGGCATGGGCCCAACGAGGAGCCAGTTCGCCGGTCGAGCAGACGGCCCGCCTTCGCAGTACCAATCATGTTCGGGGACCGTCCATTCGGCGTCGGGACTCACGGTGTCGTGCACCCCTCCTTTCAGCAAGTCAGCACCGTAGAATATGCGCGTCGTTCCGCCGTGTCTTTGCAGCCCACCAACTCCATACCGCGTGGGTCCCGTACCAAGTGCCGCATGTTGGCCGGCCAAAGTTAAATGGATTTTACCCGGTGTGAATCGGGACGCCGGTTCTTTTTGTACAGATCAAATTCGCAACTGTTCGCCATTGAATCGGGGAATCGGGGGACTAAAAACTCCCAAAAAACTACTCATTAGTATATTATTGGTTACACGGTCGCCCGGAGGTGGTCATGATCTGGGCATTAGTGGGGTGTGGCATTGGATTGTCGCCGTTTTCAGTGGGCGGTGACTCGGGGGAATCAGAAGCGAGGTTTGTGCCTCCAAACGGCTCGGATGCAGGCATTGGTTCGACTGCTGACGAACCAGACGGCGACTCCGTCGTCGATCAAGACGGCGATGGCTACACCATCGATGACTGCAACGATGCCGATCCGACAATTCATCCGGGTCAAGTCGACGGCTGCGACGGGCGCGACAACGACTGCGATGGAGAGACCGACGAAGACGCGTTGTGGGACGAAGACCCCATGAACGCTCCGGTGGACCTCGGGCTGGTGTCGCCCAGCGAGGAGTGGGCAATGACGGGGCTCATGGCCCCCACCTACGATGT
>DEBL01000358.1 GCA_002348535.1 Deltaproteobacteria bacterium UBA2957
GGATCGGCGAGCGCCATCATTGAAGTTGAGGAAGAAGACGACTCCGCTGATGACCGGGATCGGTACACCGACGAGGCCGAAGCCGGACCCGTCCAAGTTCGCACCCCGAGACAACGCGCCAAACGCCAAGCCAAGACCCCCCGGACTCCGCGCAATCGGACGCCTCGGGCTCGGGGTCCGCAGCGCAGCACTGGCACCTCCTCTGTTGACGTACGTGGGCGCATTGGTTTTGCGAAGTTTCAGTTCCTGAACTTCTTGACCTACGGCGTAGACGCCGACCTTCAAGTGACGCCCACCATCGCCGTAATCGCCGGTCTCGAGGCGTACTCCACTCGCCGCGCCATACCCCCGGAACTCGTACCTGAAGGCATGCCAGCGGTGCAGTGGAACACCCTGATACCGTTCCATGTCGCCGGCGTATACCGTCCCAGCGACGCAGCCCTGCGACCCTTCGTTGGCGCAGGAGCTCAGCTGATTCCGGGCTACGTTAAGGACTCCAGTTCGCTCGCATTCGGACTCCGCGCCATTGGCGGCGCGGACTATGCCCTCTCCGACACCATGTCCTTGACTGCATCAGCTTCGGCAGGCTTTTGGGCCGGTTCGGAGTGGTACTTGATTCAGAACCTGCTCAACACAGGCTTCAGCGGCCAACTGAGCGCCGGAGCCGTGGTTAAGTTCTGAATCCCATGCACCCCTCCGTTAGCGTCGCAAACCTTGCACAGGCGGCCATTTATGCCGCGGGGTGGTATTGGCTCAAAGAGCGGTGGGCCGTGCCCGCCAACATTGTTCTTGCGTGCTGCATTCTGCAAATCATAGGCGCCGCTGCGCTGCTAATGCGCAAGCCACGGTGGACCCGTTGGGCATCGCTGCTCTGCTTGGTCGCCATGGCGGTAGTCGTCGGCATGTATTGGAGCGCAGCCGTTCACATTACGGAGGCCTACGGTTCCGAAGCGAAAAAGATCGGCGAACGCAGTCTCGACACCCTCTGGCTGGGCCTTCCTTGGGCCTTTTTCTTCCCCTCGTGGCAGGCGTTGCACGGCGGTGTGAAAGCGTTGATCGCTCCCGCCATCGCCCTCACCATTCCGTTGTTGTGGCCTCTGTCCGTCGGCGACCCATTGAATGAATGGCCGGAACAACCGCAGGCGGTGGAGGTGGCAGCAGCCGCCTTTTCTGTTTGGGGGGGAGCGGAGACGGTTATTCCTGAAGGCGATGGTCCGGCCGTGGTCTTGCTGACCCCTGTGCTCGATGGGAAGCCTCAAACGAGCGTCCGCGGCGATGGACTCACGCTCCGCGAGGCCGTCACAGTCGCACTTGAAAAACTGAGCCCACCCACCAGTTCACGATCGGCCCTCGTCCTCGACATCGCCCGAGCCGAATACAACCAACCGCGGGCGGTGCCCCTCGGATTTGGGGGCGGCCTGCACCGCCGTGGCGGCGTCTCCCCCGTCGCCGCATGGCGTCCCGGCAAGATGGGATCCATTCGGGTTGCTCCCAAGTGGATTCTCCCTCGACCCAAGCTGAATCGGGCCAATCCCACTCGCTTTGATTCTGTCTTGGCGACCGAAACAGGAACGTATTCCATGCAAGGCGGGTGGACTGTAGGGCCCGACTTGACTGCAGCCTCCGCACTGCAGGCGGCCCTCGATGGCGGCCGCATGCTGGCGCACCACCAGTACGAAGACGGTCGCTACGCGTACCGCGTCAAAGGTCCCTCCGGGCGCATCGACAAACGCGGGTACAATTTCCCGAGGCACGCTGGGACAACTTGGTTTCTCGCTCGCTTAGCCGAGCGAACTCAAGACCCGGAAATCATCGATGCCACGGCTCGCGGAATGGCATTCATGGAGGCCAACACCAACGACATGGGTGATGGCCGTGCCTACCTCGGCGACCCGCGCCGAAGCGACGGGAAAGCCTGGGTCGGCACCACCTCACTGGCCGTTCTTGCAGCCATCGCTGCGGACCATCCGCTGGCCCTTCCGTGGGGACGGTTCATTGCCAGCACCGTAAACGAGGATGGCATGGTCCGCGGAGAGATGGACAGAGCGACTGGCGCATTTCTATCGGACAAGAAAAACCCCTACGGCCAAGGGCAAACCACACTCGCCATCGCCGCGCTTGTCCGCGCGGGGCACGAGGAATTTCGCCCTGTATTGGAGCGTTTGGCAGCCTTCATGGACGCCGGGTATGCCCCCGGAGGCGTCGGTCGTCTGGTGGTTCTGGATGAACACTGGACATGCATCGCATCTCTGGTTGTGCGCGACGCCTTGGGTCGTACCGCTGGCGAAGACATCTGCTACGCGTATCTGCACAAAGAGCGCTCGAAGACTCCGTCCGAGTCGAGCACCATCCGGCCTTTTTCAGCCGCCGCAGGCGGGTTGGCCGAGGCTGTGGTGGCGGCGGCCTATTTAAACGATGAACACCGCGACGACGCGCTCGCGTTCGGTCAATGGTTCCTTCATAGCGCCTACAACGCGTCTGATGCGGCCTTGCTTCCTCGACCGTCCGCTCTGCTGGGTGGCTTCCGGGACACGCCCTACAAACTGGATGTTCAGATGGACGGTGTCCAACACATCGGATGTGCATTGCTGGGGGTCGAGGCCCTTCTCAGTGACATACAACCGGGGGCACTGCCTTGAACGATCTCTCGCCTTGATTTCGTTGTATACTGCCGACATCCATCGTGAGAGGTTGCCATGCGTTCATTTGAGATTCTACCTTTGCTCCTGATTGGCTGTGCCGTACCCGCCGAATACGCCACCGTCGACCAGACACCCGAAAACGACGCTTACCAGGCCGAAAACGGTGCAGCAACGACCGGTGAATCAAAGCCCTCCACAGCTCTCGCAACACCGCTTCAAGCCGGAATGCTCGAAGTCGTCTTGCTTCCCGATGCCCTCGAAATGGGCCTCGACCCCGCTGATCAAGACTATGACAACTTTCACCTGCCTCACACGGTGGAGTTGACGCACGCATGGTCCATTGGCGAGACGGAAGTGACCCACGCGCAGTGGGAAGCGTACATGGGCTACAGCGTCCGAGGTGCAACCGACACCATCATGGCAGACGACAACTGCCTAGACTGTCCGGTCCACAGCGTTTCATGGCACGAAGCTCAGGCGTTCGGAAATGCCGTTTCGGTGGCCAGCGGACTCGAACCGTGTTTCGAATGCGATGGGAACGGTCCGGACATTCGGTGTACGCCGATTGTCGAGCCTTACGAGTGTGAAGGATTCCGTCTGCCCACTGAGGCTGAGTGGGAGTACGCAGCACGCGGCGACGAATCGTTCACCTACCCCGGTTCGGATGACATCGACGCCATCGCATATTGGGAGGAGAACTCCGGCGACAAATCGTACCCCGTCGGCAGCCTCGCTCCGAATGGGTTTGGCCTGTATGACATGGGTGGGAACATTCGTGAACGGGTCTATGACGCCTACGAGCCCTACTCGGGACAAGACCTGATCGATCCGGTTGCCATGCCCGATCTCGATGCGCCGACGGAAGTCTTCTCGGAACGCGGTGGCTCCTATGCCTGCAGACGCCCTGAAATTCGATGGAATCGCCGGAACCTCGTGTGGGACTACGCGCGAGACATTCACACCGGATTCAGACTGGCCAGGATCTTAGACTAAACACCCAGTTCCACCGCCCGGGCTCGCGCTTCGTCCTCCATAGACTCCGTCGTTGCGTACCAGTTGATGCCGCCGCAACCGGCACACACACCCTCGAACTGACCCGCAAGGTGCTCCATCCGCATTCGCGTGGCGATCGGACCCTGCCACAGCTCTCGAAATCCGTGATTCGCCAAGTTTCCGAGGCTGAGTTCGCCCCGGAGGTCGGCGCAGCACATCATCAGGCCACCGTCGTGTCGAATGACCGGTGTGAGCCACAAGCCTGGGCACGCGCCTCGGTCACCCGTGTGGCCGTCGTCCTCGACCCACGGCCGCTTGGACCAGACGTGCACATGCACCCCGCCCACCTTTCCGGCTCGGATGCCGAACCGCCTCATGGTGCGCTCATAGAGGTCATCGGCCTCTGCCTGCCCATCGGACCCACCGCCCACGCTGAGCCGCTTGAACATCAGTTCATCGTGCCATTGGTCACCTCCTTGACAGCCAAGAAGGTCAGACCAGTAGTCTAGAAAATCCCCGACCTCGTGTTCGTTGCCTGACTGAACAACAAACTGCAGTTGGATGTTTACCGCAGCCCCAGTCCGCTTTCGCATTCGAATAAGGTGCCGAATGTTGCGCCGCGCTTTCGCCAACGCGTCGACACCCTTGACGGCCTCGTACGTCTTCTGGGTGTGGGCATCGAGGGTGAACACAAGCAAAAGGGGTACACCCGGGCGAACGGCAGCGAGAAGGGCATCCATTCGCGAGGGTGGCAACCGAATGGCATTGGTATCAACACGCAGGTAGCCGACACGACCGGCGAGCGACTCCGCAGCCAGCGATAGCATCGTCGGCAGTTCTGGGTGCAGAGACGGATCCCCCAACCACTGGAAAATGATGTGGTCAAATCGACAATCGTCCGCCACCAAACCGGAAATGATTCGTCGATACAGACTCATGTCCATGATGCCCTTCGGCACGGAGTGCACCTGCGCCCATCCTTCGTGGTGCGGTGCACACATCTTGCAGCGCAGATTGCATTGGTCGGTGGGCTCGATCTGGAGAACCCCATCGTGTTTAGGCTGCATGCAATGCGTATTGTATCGCGATACAGTGCCCAACGCGCACCCCATGTTTGGAGATCACCATGTTCATTCCCCTCATCGCAGCCTTTTCCTTGCTCACCGGATGCGCCAACGACTGCCAACAAGTATGCAATGAAATGGCTGACTGGGCTTCATCGGAGTGCGACAAAGAGTTCTCCGACGATCAAGTGAATGCATGCTACACCGCCTATGCCAACGACGAAGTCTCGGAGGCGCAACTGGCGGATTGCGCGGAATATAAGGACCGCATTGACGAAGAGTGGACCTGCGACAACATCGACGTCTACTTCGAGTAGTCGGAGGGCCCTTCCTCGTCGCCCCCGTTGACCGCGCACCTCGCTCGAGATTATCCTACGGGCAACTCGACATTCTGCGACGGAACTTATGCCAGCCTTCGAGCCTCTCAGCTTTGGACGATACTTCCTGATCGACAAGATCGCCGTGGGTGGTATGGCCGAGGTGTTCAAGGCCAAGTCCTTCTCCCACGGCGGATTCGAGAAACTGCTGGTCATCAAGCGAATCCTCCAACATTTGTCCGCCAATGACGAGTTCGTGGAGATGTTTGTCGATGAAGCCAAGATTTCCGTCGAGCTTCAGCACCCGAACATCGTTCAGATCTACGACTTTGGACGCATCGCTGAGAACTACTTTATCGCGATGGAATGCGTTGAAGGGAAGGACGTCAAGGGCATCTTGAGGAAGCTCGCCGAGCGGCGAAAACTCCTTCCTCTGGAGTACGCCGTCTACATTGCTCATGAGATGTGCAAGGGTCTCGATTACGCCCACAAACGGACGGACATGCAAGGCAATCCCTTGGGGATTATCCACCGCGATGTCTCGCCTTCAAACATTTTGGTGTCGTATTCGGGCGAGGTCAAAGTGGCTGATTTTGGGATCGCAAAAGCCGAAATCAGCGCCTACAACACCCGAGGCGGGGTATTGAAAGGCAAGTTCGAGTACATGAGTCCCGAGCAAGCCAGCGGGGAACACCTCAATCACCTGTCCGATGTGTTCGCCACCGGGATTATCCTTCATGAAATGCTCACTGGACGGCGGTTATTCAAAACCGATTCAGACATCAAAACGCTTGAGCGCATCAAAATCGTCGATGTGAAACCGCCCAGTACACTCAATCCCGGAATTCCTCAGCGACTCGATGACATCGTCATGAAAGCGCTCAGCCAGGACCGATACCACCGGTTCCAAGACGCCCGCGAGCTGCAAACCGCGTTGCTCGAATTCATGTACCCTGCGACGCCTGACCTGACGCGCGAGAACCTTGGCCACTTCCTGACTGAGTTGTTCAGCGCGGAAATTCGCGACGAACGAATTCGATTGGAAGAAGGAACCAAAGCCGCCGCCACAATGCACGATCACGCGCCAGAGATTGACCTTGATCTGGAATGGGAGGAGTCACCGGGATCCGGTCAAACCCTCAACGTCCGGCCGTCGCGGGCTCCGCTTTTTGGCGCCCTGCTGGCGATTGTCGCGTTGTGCGCTGCATTGCTGTGGGTGGGAACCCAAACGCCTCCAGCGCCCATACCGGTGGCGCAAACGCCACCTCCAGCCTCGTCAACCCTTCAAGTCGAGGTGAGTCCGAGTGCAAACACCGTTGTCAAAGTCAATGGAGCGGTGATCGGTAGCGGAACTGATTTGATTCAGTCCGACATACCGCCCGATACCGATTT
The DNA here is from genome assembly GCA_002348535.1 of Deltaproteobacteria bacterium UBA2957. GTDB lineage: Bacteria > Myxococcota_A > UBA796 > UBA796 > UBA796 > UBA796. Next base: position 6,409 of record DEBL01000358.1, read on the forward strand.
TGTCCTTGAGATCACCGCTCCTGGCTACGACGCATTCCAGCGCACCTACAGATCACGTCCAAATGCCACGCTGCATCTGCCAATCACCTTGACCCGTACCGTTTCACTGCCCGTCCAGCCCGCGCGCGCCCAAACCACGGCTGAGAGCGCTCCGCCGGCAACCGCGGCTGAGAGCGCTCCGCCGGCAACCGCGACAGACCCACCCATCAACCCGGGACCAACAGGCGGAATGCAGCCCGGTTCTTCAGTGAGTGCGAGCACAAAGACTGGCACCCTAAATGTCACCCTGCGCGGGGGATGGGCGGAGGTGTACATCAACGGACAACG